>CAZKDQ010000297.1:0-2853 GCA_964551345.1 uncultured Rhodothermales bacterium | reverse complement strand
ATGGCCGTGACGACGTTGTAGACCAGATAGTAGAGGCTCAGGCCGGACGCGAGGCGGTTGAAGATCGCAAAGATCATCACCGGAAAGACGTAGGTAAAGATCTTCGCCTGCGGGTTCGTCTGCGGCTGCATCTGTATCCGCATCTGGACGATCATCGAGATGCCCATCAAAAGGGTGAAGCCACCGACGAAGTCTCCATAGAGCGGAATGGTGAAGGGCAAGCTGAGGATCGCATCCGGCGCGGAGAGATCGTTCGCCCACAAAAAGCCCTGCTGACGGATCTCGATGGCCTGCGGGAGGAACTGCCACAGCGCGATAATGATGGGATACTGCATCAGCATCGGAAGACATCCGCCGAGCGGGTTGACGCCCGTCTCTTTGTACATCTTCATCATCGCCTCCTGCTGCTTCTGCGGATTATCCGCAAACTTCTCCTTGATGGCCTCCATCTTCGGCTGCAGCTCCCGCATTCGCGCCATACTCTTGTAGGACGTCTTCGTCAGCGGATAGAGGATCAGCTTGAGCAGGATCGCGAAGACGATGATCACGATCCCGTAGTTGGGGATGAAGTTGCTCAGGAAGGTGAATGAGGGAATGAAGACGAACTTCGCAAGCGGGCGCGTCATCCACTCGAAGAAATTCCAGCCGTAATCCACCATGTCATACAGGCGGAGGCGGTACCCGGCCAGGCGGAAATATTCCATCGGCCCGATGTATAGCCGGAACGACTGCGTTTCCCCGCTTGGCGCCATGAGCAGGCGCGCGGTATAGTCCTCGAACAGCGTCTGAACCTGGCCGCCTTCACCCAGTGCTTCACCTTCAAGCTCCGCCCCGCGTGTCTGATCATCGGGGATGAGGATGGAAGCGAAATACTTGTTCTTGACGGCGACCCAGGAGACCTCTCCAGTAAACCGTCGCGCCTCTTCAGGCGTCTTCTGGAGCTCAACCGACTCCACCTCGCCTCCACTCCGAACGAATGCGCCGGAGCGCTGCGCCTCCTCCTCGACATCGCCTTCGGTAAAGGGAATACCGCCATGCCAGGCGAGCTCATAACCGTCCGATGTCAGAAACGATTCGGCATTATCCATCTCCACACGCAGCCCGACCTCGTACTCATCGGGTACGAAGCTGTAGATGAGGCGGATAGCACCGTCGCCGACGCGGGTGGTGAAGACCAGCATCGACGTGTCCGCCCTTACGTGAAGCGTGTCGGCTTCAAAATCTGTTTCAAAAGCCAGCGCGCGCGTATCTGCGACATGGTTCGCCGGCGTGGTGAAGGCCAGTCCGAGCGCGCCCGCGCGCATGGTGTCGACCATCTGAACGGGCGTCGTCTGGTCGAACTTCTGGTATTCCTTCAGGATGAACGACTGGAGCGTGGCACCCTGCGTTGAGAAGGTGGCCTGAAAGAGCTCGTTGTCAACAACAATCCTGCGCGCATCTACCGCATCGATCGCGGCCAGCGACGTGTCCACAACGAGCACCTCAGGTTCCTCGCGCGGCAACCGCTCAGCGAGGCCCTGCTCAAGTTCGCGTGCGACCTCCTGCGTATCAATGACGGGTTCGTCTTGAACGGTGAGGTCGGGGTCGGGTGGCGGAGGCGTGAGCCACCACATCCAGATCATCAGAATGGCGAAGATCAGGACGGTGCCTATGGCAGCATTACGATCCACTAGCCTTCAGAATTGGGCCGCTGAGGGACGGAGCGCGGCGATGGAATGAAACGATATCGTGAGGCAACGGAGCGGTCAGGCCCCTGTTTCCCGGCGCATTGAAGTTTCATTACGCACGATGTGCTCACGAATCAGGTTCAGGGCGGAGGGAAGATCGCGCTCGATGCCTTCCTCGGCCTCGCTTACCCGCGCACGAAAGAGCACCATGAGCGTGAGGACCTCCGGGCGGGTACGGAAAAGGTCTATCAGGATCGACTGATTCACCCGATAGACCTCTCGCAGTAGTCTGCGAACGCGATTGCGTTCGACGCCCGGCCGAGCCGCGCGTCCGGCCGAGAATCCAATCTGGAGAGGGACGTCGGCGCCAACCTCATCGACCGAAGCAACTCGGAAAATAATGCGAATGCTTCCGGTGGCGACGGTCTGGACATCCCGGCGCGAGCGATCGAACAGCGGTCGGATCAGTCGCCGCCGCTTGAGGCGATGGTCGCGCGGGAATGTCAGGCGGCCGGCGCCACGCTCCTGATGCGACGTCTGGCTCTCCAGGGCGATTCCGTTACTTGCCGCTTTTCGTGGAGCTGACGGTAAGGTTCCTGCGGCCTTTCTTACGGCGGCGTGCGAGGACCTGGCGGCCTTTCTTGGAGTTCATCCGCGAGCGGAAGCCGTGTTTGTTGGCACGCTTGCGGCGGCTTGGCTGGTAGGTGCGTTTCATGATCGTATGGAAACTGTGTGGCCGGAGAAACAGCGACGTGGAATCCACATCCGGCGTGAACGTTCGCCGCGGCCGCGTATTTTCTGATTTCTTGACAGAAGGCGGAAGATACGCAAAATGTGGTTGCGGTCAACGTTAGGGATTGACAATACGTGGTCGTCCGCGTACAATTCTGACTTGACAAGCGGGAATAGCTCAGTTGGTAGAGCATCAGCTTCCCAAGCTGAGGGTCGCGGGTTCGAATCCCGTTTCCCGCTCCTACAAAGCTCTCATACAGCCGTGTGAGGGCTTTTTGCTGTTAACGGGACCGGACCATTTCCTACCTCGATGGATTCCGAGCTTGGTTGATCGACGAGCCGAACGGCCAAGTGGTCGACATCTGCGTCATGGTTAAACGTCATGGCTTGAATCCTATCGGCCTTCTCAGGCCAAGTTCAACCACGATCGTAGAGACGCGACATGTCGCGTCTC
>CAZKDQ010000296.1:0-2878 GCA_964551345.1 uncultured Rhodothermales bacterium | reverse complement strand
TCGATCTGGCGGCTCGACTTGACGGCCTCGGCAAACTTATCGGCCGACTCGGCGCGTGCCTCGGCAGCTGATGCCGACGGCGCGGTGACGGAGCGGCTGGAGCTACAGCCGACGAGGAGGACGAGCGCGGCGACAAGTGCCGGCAGCGACGGGACGATGCGATTCATGGAGATGGGTAGATTGGGCGCGGATACGCGTTACGACTGCGGATGCTGGTGAGATCGATGTTCCAGCAGATTTCTGTTGCAGATAATCGTTTGGAAGACATCAATTATTGTGATGACGGTAGCGTTGCCTCCGATTTTTAATCGGACGCGTGGTGGATGGATGCGGATTGCGTCTTTCTGCGCGTCCGGCGTGGGACGCAAGATACATCAGGGCGCGGTGTTGCTAATTTTCTACCGGCGAGCCGTGTGAATTGCGGAGCGGGGCAATCGCCCGGTTGCTCCCCAAACATACAGCTTGCAGAATCGTCGATGATCACCGGCCCAACGCGCCCATGCGTTTCGAGGCCTGTAGTTACGTACGTTTGAGCGGCAGGATGCACATGCACGCAATCTCAATCGATTGATGAAGGATAAGGATGCAGAGTTCTTCCACGTAGAAAGCGCGCCGGCGCATTTGCGGGCGGCTGATGAACGCATGGCGGCGCTTATCGACGGCGTGGGTGAACTCGACCTCGCGCCACGTCCGGCGGCATCGGCCGTTTCGGTGCTGGCGCGCAACATCATCTACCAGCAGTTGTCGGGGAAGGCTGCAGCGACGATCCATGGCCGCTTCGTGGATGCGTGCGGTGGCGAGAATGAGGTGACCGCGCAGCGGCTTGCGGCGATGCACGACGACGAGCTGCGCGGGGCCGGCATCTCGCGCGGAAAGCTGGCGGCGCTGCGCTCGCTGTGCGAATACGCGTCGGAAGGGATGCTTCCTGAGCTCGACGATCTTCGTCAGATGAACATCGATGAGCTCAAGGCGGCGCTGACGCCCATCCGCGGCATCGGCCCGTGGACGGTCGAGATGCTGGCGATCTTCTGGCTCGGGCACCCGGACATCCTGCCTGTCACAGATCTGGGCATCCGGAAAGGCATGCAGATTCTCGACGGCCTGCCCGAACTGCCGTCCGCGGCGCAGATGACGGCGCGCGCCGAGCCGTGGCAGCCCTACCGGAGCGTGGCCTCACGATATCTTTGGAAGGCCGTCGACATTGTGTTCTGACGCGTGCGTGGGGCCGGCGTCTATTCGACCACCTCGAACGTAGCGGTGAGTCCCCCGACCATGATGTCAAACATCCCGGGCTCAAGGACCATCCTCCCGTCGCGGGTTGCAAACCGGAGATCGTCGGTCGAAAGCTGGAACCGCACGACCGTTGACTCGCCCGGCTGCAGCTCGATTTTATCGAACGCGCGGAGCCGCTGCATGTACGGCACGAGCGACGCGTAGTGCTGCCGTGAGAAGACGAGCACGGCTTCGCGGCCGGGCCGATCGCCGGTGTTGGTTACCCGGACGGCGACTTCGAACGCGCCGCCTGCCTGAACGGATGACGGCACGAGCAACTGATCGTACGCGAACGTGGTGTAGCTGAGTCCGTGGCCGAATTCGTACTGCGGATCGAGCAGGCCTGTAGTTCGCTCGTAGCTCGGGCTGCCGAAATCCTGATTGAACTTGTAGTCGTACGTGTCGAGCGCGTTGGGATGGCGCGGATACGTGAACGGCAACTTTCCGCTCGGATTGTACTCGCCGTAGAGTACATCGGCGATGGCGTGCGCGCCTTCGGTTCCGGGCCAGTATGCCATGACGACGGCGTTCGCCTGGTCGGCGTACGGATGGATGATGCGCGGGCGCCCCTGCGCAAGCACGATGACGGTCGGCGTGCCGGTGGCCTGAACGGCTTCGATCAACCGGAGCTGAGCCGTGGGCAGCGTGAGGTCGCGGATGTCGCCCATCCACTCGGCATAGCCTGACTCGCCGACGGCGATAACGGCGACGTCGACATCGGCGGCGGCGCGCGCCGCGGCGTCGATGTCGATCTCCTCCGTGAAATCCGCGCCCGCCACGTACGTCACGTCAGAAGCCATCGTCCGCATCGCGTCGATGAACGTAGGCGTGCCCTCCGGGAAGAGCGCGTCGTCGTGGCCCTGCCAGATGTACGACCAGCCGCCGGCGAGCGCGGAAAGGGAACTCGCAGCCGGCCCGGTGACGAGCACGCGCGCGCCGCGATCGAGCGGCAGCACGCCGTCGTTGCTCAACAGCGTGATGGACTCACGAGCGGCGAGCCGTGCGGCTTCACGAGAAGCCTCTGTGGCGACGAGCTCAGGCGCGGCGGTGTCGGGGTACGCGTTGTCGAAAAGGCCCAGGTCCTCCTTCAGCTTGAGGATGCGGCGGACGGATTCGTCGATGCGGCTTTCAGGGATGCTGCCTTCGCGAACGAGCTCGGCGAGGTAGACGGCAAAATCGTAATCGCTCGGCGTCATGCTCATGTCGAGGCCCGCTTCAACGGACATCCGCACGGCGTCCTTCAGCGTCGGTGCGATCTTGTGCCGGGTGTGCAGGAAGATGACATCCTCCCAATCGCTCACGATGACGCCCTCGAAACCGAGTTCATCGCGCAGCACATCCGTGAGCCAGTAGCGGCTGGCGTGCACGGGCTCCGCGTCGATATCGCCCGAGTTTACCATGATCGTCATGGCGCCGGCGTCGATTGCCTCCTGGAACGGCGGCAGAAAGTGCTCACGAATCTGGCGCTCGGTGAGGTTCGCAGGCGCGCGGTCACGCGGGACGTCCGGCGCGCTGTAGCCGAGGTAATGCTTCATCGTGGCAGCCACGCGGCCTGAGCGCTGCATCCCGACGATGACCTCCCGCCCCATCTCCGACGTCACGTACA
>CAZKDQ010000295.1:0-2909 GCA_964551345.1 uncultured Rhodothermales bacterium | reverse complement strand
GCCGAGTCATGTCCACGTCATGATCGGACTCGAAGGACGGCCTGATGACGAGGTGTCTGATTGAGCAGTCTTTGGCCCGCTCCGCCGTGGATCGCTCCCGGCAATCGTCCAGGCTTACAAAGACGCGAGTTTGAGGCGACTCGGGGGTAAATCGAGGATAATCCGGCGGGGTGGATCTCTGACCGGCGATAATCCGGGACGGCATGGGATAATGACTTTCCCTTTGCGGGATGATGGAGTCAATACTTAAGAGACGTGATGAAGGAGTCGATATCAAAAACGGCTGTTAAGGAACTAACTGGTCTTCAGGCCCAAATGGATAGACCTCGTACTTAGAATAACCGTTAGTGGCATGTGCGGCTTTTATGCGCCATCCGCGTATCATACGTCTCACATCGGTGCATCTGAGACCTTCGTATCGGACGCTAACGATCTTCGGATTGAGTGCCGATCACTTTTAGTAGGGGGAATCGGGCCATGCGGTTTGCGCGCCATAGTCCTATGGCGCATTCGTAACGCACAGCTTAATTAAGTCCGGTTCACGGTTCTTTCTTCATCACCTCTAAGTAAATGCGGCATATAGATTTACCTCGGATCAGTGGCTGCAGGTCCGAACATAACAGTCAACACTGACTTGCCATCTTGGATACAGGATCGTTATGATTTAGCCACACTTCAAGTAATAGCAGCGGATTGATTTTTTGTGCTGGGGATGCCTCAATTTTTCAACCCACACAGCGATTATGTACGAAAGAACCTGGCGGAGCATCTTCCCACTAATGGTGGCAGTTGTTCTCAGCGTAACGTCACCGTTAGCCTCCGCACAAGATTTCAGCCTCTCTTTAGGATTTACTGATACGGCCAACCACGAGACGGTTCTGGAAATTGGTACGGCGCCCGGTGCAGGGTTGTCTTATGATGATGGTTTAGACCAGTACGCACCACCCGCTCCACCTGCCGGCGCGTTCTACGCGCATCTTCTGGCAGATTATGAGACGCTCCTCAAGGATTATCGCGCCACGACCGTCGACAGCACAACGTGGACGGTGCACTACGGCACCGGCGTATCCAACTATCCTGTCGCGCTCACCTGGAATCCAGCCGAACTCAGCGTCTACGGCGAGATCTATGCAATCGTGGAAGGCAGAACTGTCGACCTGAGGAAGGACAACGAGATTTCGCTAACCGACGCGTCTGTCTCGTCTCTCACGATTGTACATACGCTCCGATCGGACCACGAGCTAGAACTGGGCCACGGCTGGAACCTCATCGGTTTACCTGCCCGTGCGACAAGTGTGGACCCGGCCGTTCTTTTCTCCTCGGGCATCGCAGGAACGCTGTACGGCTTCAATGGGGCCTATGCGGCGGCAAACGAGCTTGGCCTCGGTTCCGGCTACTGGCTGCGATCGGATAGCGAAACCTCCGCATTGATCAGCGGACTCCTGAACACGCACCAGGAATACGTACTGAGTGAAGGCTGGAATCTTATCTCGCCTCTGTCCACCACGATGCCCGTGACGTCGCTCGTCGATGCCGACGCGATTCTAAGCGAGAGCTCGGTTTACGAATACAACGGCGCGTACCTGGAGGCGAATGAGCTCAAGCCGGGGCGTGCGTACTGGGTGCATGCCGCAAACGCAGGCACAGTCTCGCTGACGGCGCCATTACCTGCGGATGTGCCGGGAGGCTCGAAAAGATCGAGCGTATCTGTTGCGCACGACCTGGACGATTTCGGCCGGGTCACCGTTACGACTGGTGACATCTCGCGCGTGATGTACTTCGGCGGCAGCCTGCCGGATAACCAGTCGATGTTGCGATACGGTCTACCGCCCCTTCCTCCCAAAGGAGCATTCGACGCTCGTTTAGCGCCGGATAGATGGCTGAGTACGGCCGACTCGGTAGTTGTCAATATTATGTCGCGGGCGGACGAGGCGGTTGCACTGACGGTGGAACTACCCGCGAGCATGAATGGACGCACCTACGTGCTCGAAGAGCGCATCAATGGTGAGACGGCCGTCCGGCATGAGATCGGTGACAACGCGACGGTAGAACTAACTGGTGCCGACGCTTACGAGGTTGCCGTGTATCAATTCCTCGCAACCTCGATCTCAGAATCGGAGACCGACCATAGCCTTCGGGTTCTGGGCGCCTACCCCAATCCCTTTAGCGACTCGGCCACCATTCGCTTCTCAACGCCGACGATTGGGAATGTCAAGGCAGAGCTGCTTGACGTCCTCGGGCGGCCCGTGGCACAGCTAATCGATGAGCAGCGCCACGCTGGAGAGCATTACATCCGCGTGGACGCCGGTAGTCTTCCGAGCGGTGTCTACATCTATCGGATCAATGCCGACGGCCAGATCCTGACCGGAAATCTGGTGCTGGTCCGATAAGACTCCAGTACGGCTGTATAGATTTCAACGCCCGGCTATAGATCCCGCCGGGGGAATGTCCAAGATATCTCAGTATTTCAATGCGCCGCATCATGCCGCTCCGCACCATGTCATACCGTCTCGCGCTTCTCTGCGTCCTCTTTCTTATCGGCGTTCAAAGCAGTGCTGCCCAGGTACGTGTAACTGTCACCGGGAGCGCCGAACTGCTCGAAACTTCGAATCATGCCGGCATCGAGGTCTTCTTTGAGCCGCTGTCGCCGTCGGCCGTTGCGGCGACGGTTCTTACCGAGAGCGACGGGTTCTATGTGCGAACGGACGTGCCGGTCGGCATCTACAATATCCGCATGTCGAAGGATGGCTATGTGCCGGGCATCATACCCAATGTGTTCATCGATGCCGACACGAATTTCGATTTGATCTCGCTTCGGCCGGGCGGCATGGCTGAGATCGGTGGTTTGATACACGGCACGCTGAGCGGCGACACGCTGTATACGGTAACCGAAACGCTGACCGTACCGA
>CAZKDQ010000294.1:0-2915 GCA_964551345.1 uncultured Rhodothermales bacterium | reverse complement strand
TCGGCACGACGCCCGGTTTCCGTTTACTCGTCATTGCGAGGAGCCCAGCGACAAAGCAATCCATGCAGCGGTGGAGGCGGCGCGGCGGTAGATGATTCTCTTCGTTCTTTTTGGCTTGATCCAAAAAGAACCAAAAAGATCAAGGCTGTACCGCTTGCGCCTGACGATCCGCTTACTTCGCGGGCAAGACTTAAGGCGACCGGAATCGGGTGTTCAGGGAATTTCCTAGGATGGTGGCCCGGTCGCTGAAATTCTTGCTGATCCGCTCCGCGCGCTACTCGTCCGGGCGGCGCAAGCGCTAAGGCCATTCTGGTCTTCGTGCCACAAGGTCACCGCATTCAAGGGCGCATTGCTGCTCCGGCACAATTCTACGCGTGTCCACCGGCGGTTATGAATCCGGGCCCACAATCCTACATAACAATGATGCGAAGTCGGACGACCAATTCTTCGTATCCTTTTATTCGCAGTGACCCAACTAACCGCCGTAATGCCCCTCCGCGGTGGTATCGCCGCCGCCCGAACCGAAGCGGTCTTCGTCATCCTCACATTCATCGGCATGATGACGGGCCCCGGCGCGGGATGGACGGCTTTGGCCATCGTGCCCCCTCTATTTCCTGTTCCAAGAAGCTTTCGAGCCGGCCTTTTACCGCGTGATGACACTGATGGGCGAGCCCATGCGCGCTGGTCATCTCCACGCCGGCCGTGGTCCTGAGCGCCATCGCCAACGGCGCACGACGCGGCATCCTCTTCAAAGGCGGCGCATATGTGGAGGCCACCGCCGGCATCAAGGTCGTCGCCATCGACAAGACGCCGGTAAGGGGGAGATTTTTCGACGGCCTCATTATGTAGTTTCGCTGCCAAACAAGAGACTGTTCAGTTATCAATGTTGAGGTATCCATAATGAAAATATCCACTATCCTTGATCATATCGACAGCGGCCATATGGCGCTACCTGAATTCCAGAGGGGCTATGTCTGGAACCGAGACCAGGTGCGAGGACTGTTCGACTCGCTCTACAAGCGCCACCCCGTGGGCGGCCTGCTCGTCTGGGCCACCGAGTCGAGGAGCGCCGCGCATCGCGGAGACGGCAGGTTGGCAGCCGGCATCGTCAAGCTCCTGCTCGATGGCCAGCAGCGCATGACCTCGCTATACGGCGTGGTACGGGGCCGGCCGCCGGAGTTCTTCGATGGCAATGCGAAGGCCTTCACCGGCCTGCGTTTCCATCTGGAGGATGAGATATTCGGCTTCTACCAGCCGGTTAAGATGAAGGATGATCCGCTCTGGATCGAGGTGACCGAGTTGATGCGAGGGGGCTCAGCCGGGCTGGGTGACTTCGTGACCCGACTGTCGACGATGCCCGAATTCGCGCCTAGAATGGGGACGTACATCGCTCGTCTCAGTCGTCTCCTCGCCATCGTCGACATAGATCTGCACGTGGAGGAAGTGACCGGTGCCGACAAGTCTCTCGACGTCGTCGTCGACATCTTCAACCGCGTTAACAGCGGAGGGACCAAGCTTTCGAAGGGGGACCTTGCACTGGCAAAGATCTGCGCAGACTGGCCGGAAGGACGAGACGTCATGAAGGCTAAGCTGAAAGAATGGGAGACGGGAGGTTTCAACTTCAATCTCGACTGGCTCCTTCGTTCGGTTAATACCGTGTTGACGGGCGAGGCAAAGTTTCAGCACCTGCACGAGAAAAGTGCCGACGAGGTGCAGGATGCGCTAACGCGTGCGACGAAGCATATCGACGCCAGCCTCAATATGATCGGCGGACGGCTTGGGCTTGATCATGACCGCGTGCTTTTCGGTCGGTTTGCCATTCCGGTCATGGCACGATATCTCGATCAGCGCAATCAACAGCGATCAGGTCCAATGAATGAGGTCGAGCGCGATAAGCTGCTGTTCTGGTACGTCCAAGCGGCCATGTGGGGGCGTTTCTCAGGATCAACAGAGACGTACATCGATCAGGATCTGGCTGCGCTGGAGGAGGAAGGCGACGGTCTTGACAACCTGCTTGATCAGCTTCGACTCTGGCACGGAGGGCTTCGTGCCGAACCCGGGCATTTCACGGGATGGAGCCTCGGTGCGCGCTTCTACCCGGTGCTTTATCTGCTGACCCGGATGGGTGAGGCTCGGGACTGGGGAACGGGTCTCCCTCTCAAGACAGGTCTACTGGGGAGGATGAGCCGGCTTGAGGTGCATCACATATTCCCGCGATCCCAGCTGTACCAGCGCAACTTCTCGAAATCCGAGGTGAATGCGCTGGCCAACTTCTGCTTCCTTACCAAGGACACCAACCTCGATATCACCAACCGGCTCCCCGAGGAGTACTTCCCAGAGGTGGAGGCCGCACATCCCGGGGCACTTGCCTCGCAGTGGATCCCAATGGATCCCGAGATTTGGAAGATCGAGCGTTTCCGCGACTTCCTGGAGGCGCGGAAGGTGTTGCTGGCCGAGGAACTCAACAGTCGTATGGAGGGCTTGCTGCACGGAGACATGCGCTGGCTTGGCGGACCGTCTGGACCTGCGCCTGAGACGATGGCTGCCGGCGGCATCACGAGCGAAGAGGAAGCTGAACTCGAAACGTTGAGCGAATGGGTAGAGAGCCTGGGCCTGCCGTCGGGTACACTCGCGTACGACCTTTCAGACCCATCGACAGGGGATCAGCGTGCGGTGGTGGACCTCGCCTGGCCAAACGGATTGCAGGAAGAGTTGAGCGATCCAGTGGCCATTCTTCTTGATGCAGACGCAGCCACGCTTCACATAATTATCGAGGCAGGCTTCCGGTGCTTCACCGACGTGGCTTCTTTTCGGCGTTACGTGGAGGAAGATATCGTGTCAGAAACCCTCGCCTGAGCGCGTCTCACCGCAACGAGCATTTGGTTCTATCTCGGCCTGAGGCAAGAAGTCTTTTA
>CAZKDQ010000293.1:0-2937 GCA_964551345.1 uncultured Rhodothermales bacterium | reverse complement strand
ACGAGCTCATGTTCGCGGAGGAAGGCCTCGAACGAGGAGTCCGCCCGGCGATTCGAATAGCGGTGCGAGAACGCGCGAACGACGAGGCCCGCGATCATCGGGCGATCAGCCTCCATATCCGTGTCTGTCGCTCCGTAGTTACCGACGTGCGGGTAGGTCATCATCATGATCTGCCCGGCGTAAGACGGATCGGTTGAAATCTCCTGATAACCGGTCACGCTCGTGTTGAAACAGAGCTCGCCTCCGGTCTCACCGATGTGTCCGATTGCCGTGCCCGTGACGACGGTGCCGTCGGCGAGCGCCATCTTGCATTTCTGAACGGCCGCGTTCTTGTCTCTCGCGAGGTGCATGCGCTTGTGCGATTTGATCCTGCTTGACGTTCGGGTACAAAAAAACCCTCCCGATCACGCCGGGAAGGCGATATAAAACTGCCCATGCTGGGCGAACTTTACCTGCTTTGCCGCTGGCTGCACTACCGGTGCCCGTGGATTGAATCGACCGCTCAACGCCGCCGCCAAAGGTACGTTCCAGTGAATCTACGCACCGACGATGGCTGATGCCAGGTTCGCGGGACTCAAGCGTCATCCATTGAAACGGCCGCAGTCATGGATCGTAACGATCATCGACCCGATCACCACCACCTCCCGCCCGTGGGCCGTCTCCACACCCGATCATATCAGGCTGCTCATCAGGTGAGGATACTGGCTTCGACGGCAGCCGTATTGCTGATCATGCTTGGCCTTGTACGACTCTGGCCGATTACGGAGGATGAGCCGTCGCGCTTGATTTATCGAGCGGACGTGGAGACGATTCAAGTTGAAGAGATTCTGCAGACGGCGCAGGGTGCATCGGTTCCGCCACCGCCTCTGCCACCTGTTCCGATCGATGTGCCGACGGACTTTCTCGTTGATGAGCCGGACCTGAACTTCGATGTGACGCTGCCGGATGTCGCTCAAGTCGATCCGATTGGGCACCATAGGGATGCGGCGGCTGATGAGACATCGGGGCCCACCGTTCGAGAGGCTGCCCGTCCGGTTCGATTCGTTGAGCCGGATTATACTGCGGATGCACGCCGCCGCCAGGTGCGGGCAGAAATCCTTGTCCAGTTGCACGTGAGCAGTAACGGGCGAGTCGAAGAGACGGAGATCCTTGCTCGATACCTGCTGGACGGAAATCCTCCGCAGAAGACCGCGGTCGCGGAGATCGGATTCGGATTGGAAGAGGCCGCACTCGCCGCGGCGCAGCGCTGGGTATTTCGTCCGGCTCGCGTAGACGGCAGTCGGGTCGAAAGCATATTCGAAGTGACGTTCAGCTTCGGCGATTGACAGCGTCGCTCATACGTCGCGCCAGCGCGCATCCTCGACTGCTTCCGTCCGCCGCGGGCTCTTCGGCTTCTGCCCCACCGCCCACGTCTGCTCGTAGTGCTTTCCGTTGACCTCGCGCCGAATCTCCTCATCGCGAATGCGGTCCCGCCCCGATTCTACCGCACGCGGATCGCTCGCCGCGGCACGCCAGAGGTTGATCGCGGCACGGACGATCCAGTAGGCGATGATGAAGAATATTAAGAGCTTGAGGGCCATTCCTACTGATCTTCCTGATCTTCGGCGCTGATGCGGTTTCGTTCCGGATTGAAGTACGTCGTGCCTGCCTTCGCCGATGCCGCCTGCCTCAAAAGCTCATCGAGTTCATGCTCGTTCTTCACGAAGTCGATCTCGGTCGCATTAACGATGAGCAGCGGGCTTTGCGTGTACCGGAAAAAGTAATAGTTATATGCGTCGTTGAGCGCCTCGATGTAGCCGGGATCCATATTCTCCTCATACGCGCGTCCGCGAAGCCTGATGTTCTTCGTGAGGCGCTCGGGCGTCGACTGAAGGTAAATCAGGAGATCAGGCGCCGGAGTTGAGGGCTGCATGAGCGTGTAGAGCGACTCATACAGGTGAAGCTCATCTCCCGAGAGATTCAGGTGAGCGAAAATGCGATCCTTGTCGAACGCATAGTCACTGATGACGACGCGGTGGAAGAGGTCCCGCTCACGCAGGCGTTTTTGCTGCCGGAAGCGGCTGGCAAGAAAGCTGAGCTGGGTTGGGAACGCCCAGCGAGCGGTGTCTTCGTAAAACCGCTCCAGAAACGGGTTCTGCTCAAACTCCTCCAGCACCAGCCTGCCGTCGAACCGTTCACTGAAGATGCGCGCCAGCGTCGTTTTCCCTGCTCCGATCACACCCTCGATCACGACATAGCGAAGATGCTCGGGAAGCGAGGGATCGTGCGATTCGGGAGCCTCGTTGCCGGGACTTTCCGTCATGAGTGAAATTGGTGGAGGGTGGATGGAGGAGCTACGCGCCGGATGGCACCGGCATCCGTGCAGCGACCGAGCAATGCACTGACCGTCATGGAAAACGGCGCAGGAACGAAAACTTCGGATGCAATCTCTGCCAGTGGCTCGAGCACGAACCTGCGCTCTGCGAGGCGTGGATGAGGCACCTGGAGTTCAGGAGCCTGGATCACGCGCCCGCCGAACAAGAGGATGTCGATGTCGAGCGTTCGCGGTCCCCAGCGCTGCTCTTGTAATCGGCTGCGGCCTGCGTCGGCTTCAATTCGAAGAACGGATTGCAGCAGCGCTAGTGGTTCCGGCACGGATGCGACTTCAACTACGGCATTGAGAAAGTCCGGCTGCGTCTCAGCTACCATCGTATGCGCTTCAGACTCGTAGACGCTCGACGCTTGGACGACGCGCACCCCTTCCCGCTCGAGCGCTGCCAGTGCGCGTTGCAGATAACGGAGGCGATCACCGAGATTTGACCCGAGGCCAAGGAAGACGCGCTCGGTATTCTGCGTGACTGCCGTCAAACCCTTTCCGGATCTTCAACCATCGGTGCAATTACAAAGCACAACATCAACGCAGGCAACCAGTTACAAAAGTGCCCCCGGGAGGACTCG
>CAZKDQ010000292.1:0-2985 GCA_964551345.1 uncultured Rhodothermales bacterium | reverse complement strand
CCGATCCGCTCTATTTTTAGCGTGCGTGATTTGCCTGCCGTTTCCCCAGGAGAGTTCGGCCCAAGTCGAGGCGATCTACTGGGTAGAGCATGCGGCGGAAGACGAAAGTGTGCGCTGGAGCATCCTCCGCGCCGATCCGGGCGGGAGGAATGTAACGACGATATATGAGCGCAGAAATGAAACCCCGAATGGTTCGACGTATGAATTAGGGCCGGTCGTGACAAGCGATGCGCTTGATGCACTTTTCTTCGTAGAGATTCGTGATCAACACCACATTAGCATACAGCAGTCGGGCCTTCGTGGTGAGTCTCCAACTACAGCGTATGAAAAGACCATACCGTTCGTATACGTTTCCGCGCTGGGACTCCTTGAAGACTCTCGTCGGCTTCTCGTCGTTGAAGACGCAGACGTAGGCTTCGACGGCATTCAAATCATCCCGATCGACACAGGCGAGCGTCTCTGGGGTCTTGATGATCCCGCCTATGTTTTTACAAGGGACCTCACCTTTGATCCTTTAGCAGAACAGCTCTATTGGGCACGATCAGGACGCGACGATTCGGGCATCTACCGATCTGATCTTGATGGCTCGAACATAACGCTGCTCGTTCAGGGTACTGTCCTTGCTTTGGCACTGGATAATGAGGAGGAAATGCTCTATTGGAGTAATGACCGATCATACTCACGTGAGGCACCTACGGGGATCTTTAGGAGTAACCTTGACGGATCGGAGATCGAACATCTGGTGAAAGGCCCGTCACTCCAGATCGGGACGAAAGTCGTTGATGGCCTCCTGTACTGGGTTGACACTGAAACGAATACCGTTTATCGCGGGAATGCCGACGATTTGCAGAATCAAGGCGAGGAGGCCGAAGCCATCTACGTATCAGAGCACAAGATCTACCGGCCGGTAATCCTTACAGGAAAGCGCGCGTCAAGCGCTCCGACCTACACGCCACCCTCGACTGTAGGCGTCAACGTTATCCCGAACCCTGCCTCCGATGTCGTTTATGCGACATTTGAAGCGACGGTACCATTGCAAATCGTCGTTTCCCTGTACACCATGATCGGGGCGCGCGTCGGCCGCGTGTACTCTGGCCGTGTATATAATGGACAAAGAATCGAACTGGACGTATCACACCTCGCGCGAGGAACCTACCTCTTACATGTTCGGAGCGAGACCGGAGAAGTCATCAGTCGCGTCATCGTAAAGCGTTAGAGAGAAGTGTTCTCAGGTTCATAACAATCACGTTTCTTTGTGAGGCCTCGTAATGATCTTGTACAAGTGTTTCGGGACTTGCCCTCACCGCATCAGGATTATTTGTATCGCGGTAATCCTTCTCGGCGGATTGGTCTCTACCTCTACTCATGGTCGGCTGGCGCAAGCTCAGGATCATGATGACGCAGCCATCATGCCTGTGTCCAGTTTCGCGGTCAGACATACCGCCGTGTCGCTGAATTCTGGTAGAGTCCGAGCAGCCATACAGGACGACAACAGAACCGAACGAACGGTAGATATCGGGGGGATCGAGATAGTGGATGCCAGCTGGATTCGTGTCGTTTTTGGGGAATACTCATTAGGCCAGTACAGTTACGTCACGATCAGATCCCAGCTTGACCATGCTGAGCAACGCTTGACTGCCATCGATATTCAAAATTGGCAACAACGGTCGGCGTTTTTCAACGGAAACGCGTTAACCGTATCTTTAACTATACATCCAGATGACGATGAAGCATACGTGAACATAGTTGGTGTCCTGCATAACGATCCTGTGGCTGCAGACGTCGACACTGATTATCGTGATGACCTCGAAGATATTACCAATGATTGCGAAATGGATGATGCACGAAGCACCCAGACGAACGGATGCCCCGGCAATCTCCCCTGCAATACAGGACAGGTAGAAGGCGCGCCGTGCTTTAGGTGTTGCGATGATCGGACGCGTGAAAATCATCCAGCGGTGGCGCGTTTGTGGATTCTTGATCCCTCGCAAACGCGACTTGTTACATGTACCGCATGGTTGACAGCAGGAGGTAGCTTCGTAAGTGCCGGTCACTGCAATCGGAACAACCCGGTTTCAATGGTCGATTTTAATCCTCCCCTGTCGTCGGACCAAGGCCTTGCACAATTCGGTCATCCCGAGGATCAGTATCCAATCATCGGATCGAGCGTTGTGCAGCCACCTGCAAGCGTGCAGGGCAATGACTGGATGATTTTCCGCACCCATTCGAACTCGAACACAGGGAAATCAGCCGCACAGGCCCAGAACGCCTATTTTCGCGTTTCTCTGCGTTCTCCGGGTCAGGGAGCGAATGTAAGGGGATGGGGTGCAGGAAATGACGTGGATCCATGGAACTCGCTCGACACGCACCCTGATCATGGAAGAAATTCGAATAGCTATACGATTCAGAGAGTCGACGGAGCTATCGAGACAGATCTTCCGGACCGATTCATAGACAATACGATGTACAATGCTAGTGGCAATTCCGGAGGCCCGTTCATTGATTCGGCAACCGGTGCCGCCATCGCAATAGTTACGCACCACACCGGCCTGAGTGCATATCGTGTGCCAGCGCGCACCTTTTGTGGTACTCTTGCGAGTAGATTTGTTTCCGCAATGCAGATCGCACTGAACGCGTCGCCGGGTGCTAACTACGTTTATGTCGATCCGCATCATCCCTCCAGTGTTGAAAGTGGAACCATTTTTCAACCGTACAAGTCTTTTTCCCAAGCTTTATCCTCAGTGGCGCATGGTGGCACTGTCAGCATTGCTCCAGGCACTTATACGGGCCCATATAATATTAGTGGCGATGTTTATATTGATGCACCTTTTGGCGATGTACTTATTAGCGGCGCTATTGCTGTTGCAAGCGGTGCATCATTGGGCGTTCGGGAAGGTGCCAGCCTTGAGCTTGGCTCTTCTTCAACGCTCACCATTGCCGAGGGCGCAGGGTTCGAAGTGGAACCCGGGGTGACCTTCAAGATGG
>CAZKDQ010000291.1:0-3019 GCA_964551345.1 uncultured Rhodothermales bacterium | reverse complement strand
CCTACCGCCTCCCCACCACCAGCATCGCCACCGTTGCCACAGGTGCCAGTAAGGTTGATGCGATGAGACCGCCCGTCACGGTGACGGCGAGGCCGAGCCAGAATTCGCCGGCCGACGGGAAAACTATGAGCGGCAGGAGACTCGCCGTGGTACTTAGCGTCGTCGTCCACATTGGGCGCAGGCGCTCACGCACCGACAGTCGGATCAGGAGCGCAGGTGACGTCGTGGGACGTAGGGTGCGGAGTTGCCGGAATCGGTCCGTTAGAAGTATCGAATCGTTGACCGCAATCCCAATGAGCAACACCGTCCCAATGAAAGCGCCCTCGGCAAAATTGACGCCTGACCAGAGGAAGCCCAGCCCGAGCCCCACGGCCGCCAGTGGTACGCTCAGCATAACCACCAGCGGCAGCTTCCACGATTCAAAGACCGCCGCTGTGATCAGAAACACGAGCCCGATCGTTGCCAGGAGCACCCAGCCGACGGCTCGTGTCGTGTCGGCGGTAAAGAAGCTGAGCGACGTTCGGTCGAGGCGATAGCCTGCCGGAAGTGCGAAGGCCTCGAGTTCCTGCTGGAGGAACTCATTGCCCATCCTGAACGGCCCGCGGTAGTCGATCGACACGTAGCGGCGGTACTGCTGGTTGTAACGTTCGATGGCACCGGGCGTGGTCTCGACCGTGTAGGGCGCGAGCGCGGCCAGTTGCAGATGGGTGCTGTCGCGCGCCAGGAGCGGCCGTTCAACGAGCATCGCCACATCGGTCTCTTCGGCACCGCTCACCACGATCCGCACCGGCATGCGCACCTCGCGCTCGAGATCGGCAAAAAACGTCGGGAAGCGGGTTGCGAGTACCGGCCTGAGGACGGACGCCACCTCCATCGCCGAGGCACCGGACCGCAGCGAGGCATCGGCATCCCACCGAAAGCGCAGCACCTCACGCGTATCCTGAAATCCGAACCGCCCTGCATTGGTGTTCACATCGGCCACGCGTGGATTACGCATCAGGCGCGCCGCGAACGCATCCGTGAGCGCCTCCAGATCCTCGTAACTCGGACCGAACGCTTCGACCGTGAGGCCGGATATGTTCATCCCACTTCCACTGTAATATCCCATCGGCAGGAGCCCCCCGACGGAGACGGTAATCCCCGCCAGGCGGGTGGCGTGCCCGATGAGCCGTTCCCGCAATAAATAGGGCTCCGCGTCCGATAGCGCGTCGTCGTGGAACTGGACGCGGAGCTGAGCTACGCGCTCTGTGCTGAGAGCGATGGTGCGGCTGACCGACGGCGACGCCAGGGCCTCCGTTTCGAACCGCCGCAGCAGCTCGTCGGCGCGCTCAACCGGGTTGCCCGGCGGAAAGCGGAGCATCACCGAAACCTCGGGGCGGGGATCGTAATCCCACCGATCGCCGAACGTCGTCTCGTCGAAGAACGGCTTGAGGACACCGCCGATTTTGGGCTCCAGCCACGAACGGGTACTGCGGACGACCTCGTTCCCCATCACATCGTTGTATAAATGCGCAAGACGCACCTGCGGATGATGCTCGGGCTCGTCGTCCGGGATAGTAACGGAGGCGGGCACAGCCCAGAGCGGGATGCCGATGAGGAGGGCCAGCGCGAGAAGCGTTGTTTTCGGAAATCGGGCTACCACGCGGTAAGGTGCTGCGGATGCCCGTTTAATCCAGCGAACCGGTCGGCGGTGTTCGGGAGGCGGGAGAAAACGCGTCAGGACTGGTACCAGGAGCGCGGCGCTGACGAGCGACGTCGCGAGCGTGAGGCCGACAAGGATTCCGAAAGGTAGGAAGAGACTGCGGAGCTCACCACTCAAATACACCAGCGGCAGGATGATCGCGATGGTGGTCAGCGTGCCGCCCAGCAGCGGAATCCACACGGCTCGAAGCGCCTCGGAGGTCGCCCCGGCATCGAGATCGAGCCCCCGCAGACCGGTTGCCGCGAGGCGCTCGCGCTGCACGAGGATCTGTTCGACCATCACCACGCTGTTGTCGATCAAGAGGCCGAAGACGAGTACCAGTCCGGCGATGGTCAGCAGATTGAGCGTGAGGCCGAGCGGGCCCAGCAGCCAGAGGGCGGCCGCGAGCGAGACGCCGACGCTGAACAGCACTACGGCCGCCGCGCGCACCCCGCGGAGCATAAAGAGCAGCACGAGCACAACGAGCGCGAACCCGAGGCCTCCCAGCAGGGCCAGTTCGTCGAGCTCCGTCCGCACCGACTCACTGCGGTCATCCGCCACGACGATGCGGGCGTTGGGCGGGAGCTCGGCGCGCAGTTCATCGAGGCGGATTTCAACCTCCTTCGCCGTCTCGATCATGTGACTGCCGCGTGCCCGTTCGATGGTCAGCGTGATCACGCTCTGCCCGTCGATCCGACTGATCGACCGAAGCGGCGCTGGTCCCAGCTCCACGCCCGCCACATCAGCCAGACGGATAGGTCGTCCCTGATCAACCGGCGGCCGGACGATCAGACGGCGCAGGTTGTCGACGCGGTCCTCGGATGGGCGGAAGAGCAGCAAGGCCTGGCCACGCTCCCGGAAACGGCCGTAGACATCATCCCGCAGCGCATCGCCGAGTGTAAGCTGGACGTCTGCGGCAGTCACGCCATAGGTGGAGAGCCGGTCGGAGTCGAGCTCGATGAGCAGCTCGCGTTGCGATCCGCCCTCGACCAGCACATCCGATACGCCTTCGAGGCTGCGCAGGCGTGGGGCGAGGCGCTCCTCGGCGAGGGTCCGAAGCTCATCCGCCGTCATGCTGCCCAGAAGCTGCAGCGTCATAAAGCCCTGCTCGTCGCGCAGCGCGTCCGGTACGCGCTTCGTCAGGCGCGGCCGCACGCGGTCCGGCAGGACGTCCCGCAGCAGTGTCAACTGCTCCCCAACCTCGGCCACATACATCGCCAGGTCGGCCTCTTCAGAGACCGAGAGGATGACGGACGAGACGCCGTCCTGCGACAGGCTCTCGACGTGCTGCGTGCCCGGCACGCTCTGCACGGCGCGCTCGATCGGCGCCGTGACGTA
>CAZKDQ010000290.1:0-3033 GCA_964551345.1 uncultured Rhodothermales bacterium | reverse complement strand
CGACACGCGGCAGAAAGAATCGTCTCGTGGGATACAATTATCGTTGCGGCCCTGATCGCGCTGAGCCTTCCGCTCGCACTTGCACCAGCGCCGCCGATCGGCATCGCATGCGCGCGCATCGATATAGCGATGGAAGGCGAGCCTCAGTTTAGTATCGGAAGTCGGTCCTTGTGCGATACGCCTTCAGGCCTGGCAGGTCGGGAGTCGAAGCACTTCACCGGCGTCACCATCGGCATGCTCGGCCGCGTCGTGATCATCGGGGTCGAGCCGGCAATGGAAAGCTCCGGCAGTCGCTTCAACGCCTCTATCGAAGCGCTGGCTCATCAGGCGTCAGAGGATCCGATCTTTCGGTGGGAGGGCTCCGTCGCGCTTCCCCGACCCGCACTTTTCAATGCGTGCTCGCGGACGCCGACCGTCGATTTTTCCGAGCTGCATCGGGACCCCGCTTCGTTCCTCAGGTAATCCGTATCAACCATGCCGTTTCCTTACTCGCAGCATACACGACGTAACCGGAGCCTCTCTGCAGCAACGGGTGCCCTTCTCGTGCTGCTACTGTTCGTGCTGTCTCACATGATCGATAGCATGGCCGCCGCGCTTCCACCATCAGCACGCTGTACCCCCACCACATGCGTCTCCGATGGGGATCGTTCGTCCGATACTCCTGCAAGAGCCGGGTGCCGTGAGCCTGCCGGAACCGGCAGCGAGGTAATGCACATTTCGCGGTTTCGCTCTGTCGACAGACATTTCATTCCCGAATCCGAAATCGGGAGACTCCTCGAAGTAAGGATGGGAATCAAGAAGGGCAAACGGTAAGCTGAGCTGACGAACCCACAGTGTGCACAATAGCGGCAATAATTCCAGTTCGGACGAACGCTGCCGCCACCGCTAACCAAGCGTTGCAGAGACGCGATCGCGATAGCCGCGGCTCATTTTGAGCTGTCGCCCGTCGTCGAGAATCACGCGGTGCCCTCCGTTGAAGTGAGGCACGATTTCCCGAACCCGGTCGCTGTTGACGATGGTCGAGCGGTGGATCCGGATGAACTTTTTCGGATCGAGGCGCTGTTCAACGTTCGAGAGGCTCTCGCGTAGCAGGTGCACCTTCTTGCCGACATGCAGACGCACGTAGACGCCCTCCGCCTCGATCAAGTCAACCTCATCCGCATTGACGAAAATGAGGTGGCTGCCGCTCTTGAGCACCAGTCGCGACGGATATCCCGCGGCCTGCGGCACGACCTCATCAGCATCTTCAACCTGCCGCACGTTATTCAGCAGCGAGAGCAGTCTGTCCGTGTTTGTTGAGATCTGATGCTCACGCAATCTGCCGCGCGCGCGATCGAGCGCCATCTGGAAGCGGTCATTCGAGAAAGGTTTGAGCAGGTAGTCGAGCGCGCTGGCCTCAAATGCCCGAAGCGCGTACTGATCGTAGGCCGTTACGAAAATGACGACGGGCAGATGGCCGAGGTCGGTGCTTTCGAGAATGCTGAACCCGCTGGCGTCGCGAAGCTGGATGTCGAGGAACAGGAGGTCCGGCCGCAACTCCCGAAGGTCGCGCAGCGCTTCTTCCACCGTCGTGCTCTCGCCGACGACCTCAACATCAGCCTCCTTCTCGAGGAGACTCTTAATGCGTAAACGAGCAGGTTCTTCATCGTCGACGATGAGCGCACGAAAGGCTTCCATCTGGCAGTCGGGCTCTCTGGAGGGGGATGTGTCAGCTACGGTAGGCGCGTTGCCGTTGTTACGCAGACAGCGCTACGGCAATTCGTTTTGCACCAGATGTGACGCTTTACGGCAGGCCGAATTCTACCCTACGCCGTTTCCGCGAGCGTCAGTGCCTCGCCGGATCTGTAGTAAGGAATTCGCAGCTCCACGTGCAGGCCTCCTTCGTCAGTGGCCTGATGATACTCAAAGGCAAACCGATCACCGTAGAGATGTCGAAGTCGCTGCCTCGTGGCATCGAGACCTATGCCCTGGCGTTTGCCTCTCCCCCGCTTCGGTGCCATGCCCGGCCCGTTGTCGATGACGTCGATGCATAACTCGTCGCCTTCCCGGCGCGCGCGAATCGTGATCCGGCTCAGGCCCGAACTGGGAGTCCCATGCTTGATCGCATTCTCGACGATCGGCTGTGTGATGAGCGTCGGCACGCACGCATCGAGGACGTCCGGCTCGACCTCGACGCGGGCATCCAGCCGATCCCGAAAACGAATCCGGTGAATCTCGAGGTATCGCTCGATGTAGGCGATCTCCCGCTCCAGAATCACCTCGTTCTCACTGGCATGATCGAGCGTAATCCTGAGGAGTTCGCTTAGCAACGCCAGCATGCGCCGCGCCTCCTCCGGTCGCTCCTCGACCATCGCGCTCACGGCATGCAGCGTATTGAAAAGGAAGTGCGGCTGCAGCTGCATCTTGAGCGTCGCCAGCTGCACGCGTGAA
This sequence comes from uncultured Rhodothermales bacterium, assembly GCA_964551345.1. Lineage (GTDB taxonomy): Bacteria > Bacteroidota > Rhodothermia > Rhodothermales > CAZKDQ01 > CAZKDQ01. Next base: position 603 of record CAZKDQ010000290.1, on the reverse strand, counting down.
AGCTCGGCCTCCAGCTGTGCAGCGCGGACCGCTCGTTCACGATACTTTCGATTGGATGCGTACGCGTGTGCCGCGGCGACAATCGCCGCATAGATAAAGAGGTCGAACGTGAACGTGGGGATAAGCGCCCGCCAGAACACGGACATAAACGGATGACGCGCGCCGACGACTTGCAGCATGAGCTCGAAGAGCAGGATGTCGACCGCCACGACAACCAGGCAGCCTGCGATGTGGATCGGCAGGACCCGCAGCCAGGTCGCGCGCTCGAACGGCCATCGCTGCGCCAGATACACGCCCACGAACGGCGTCAGCAAGATCCACGTCCACCAGCCGAACATCGTCTGGATGATGGACTCGATCGTGACCGGCCTGCCCTCGAAACCACTGATGATAACGTTACGGAGCGTGAAGACGAGTCCTATCACCGTCCACACCAGCACCAGCCCCGCCCAGAAGCGCGGGTTGCGCAGCGCGGAGAGGTCGATCCGGTCAGAGGTGGCGGATGGAGGCCGAGCCATGGACTTCAGGAGGTCAGGCGATCGCGAACGATAAGCGCGCGCCTACGTCACTCGCCTCCTGATGATGCAGACGGCCACACCGTGA
>CAZKDQ010000289.1:0-3042 GCA_964551345.1 uncultured Rhodothermales bacterium | reverse complement strand
GCGTCTTCCATTCTTTTCCGTCCCCGTTGACCCTGTTTAAGAATGCGTCCGGCAAGGAAGCCCTCAACATCTGTTACGGGGACATTCAAGTAGAGTCCGAGGAGGTTCGCCGCCAGAAGACCGCTTCTCGGCACGCCTACAACGAGATCGAGGTCTTTAGGGAGCCGACGGGTCCAGTGTAGTAACTGGTCACTTAGCTGGGCAATGCTTCTGAAGTTCATTCCGAGTCAATTACTTTTGGTGATTTAACCTAATTTAATCATCGACACTCCCTCACCTATTCGGTCCACGTTCCATCGGCAGGCAAATGGCAGCGGACCTTGTAGAAATCCACAGATGTAACCACGCATCCAGCGTGTGAGGTGAATCCTTATACGATAAGGTGACCGGCTCAAACTCGCGTGCCACGCGGCCTAGAAGCGAGAATAGTCGCCGCCTTATCGAAAGGCTCACCGAATACTATCCAAGAAATGCACGCATCAGGGCGTAAGAGCCCGCTTCACAGTCTGAGCTGGCCAACGAACGACGTTTCGAAACTGCCGTACTCCTTTCGTAATCCGCTCACTACTTCTGGGTTGATGGAGATCCGGCAATGTCCCGCTGCGTGAAGCCGGAACGTTTCCGGGAGTCACCAACTGCATCGAATCAATGCAGATTACCTCGCGATTAGCTAAGCGCGAGATCTCCACCGCCTGTTTGATGGAACTCTCGATAAAGATTCTGGCGCCTGTCGAGCGATAGACCTCTGCCTTGAAAGCTGCGGGCGTCCCGAGTTCCTCTCTCCATGCAAGTGTTGGATAATCTAACATTATAAGATTCCGGTAGCGCACGCCGTTGGCTTTTAACCATGCCACTGTATCCGCGCGATACTTCTCGAGTCGACTCGTTACGAGCCAGCCAACTTCCACGGTGGGAATGAGGTATGGTTGAGCGTTCTGGAGGAAGGTAGAGTAGCGGTTCCCGTCATCATCATCCTCTCTTGTCGCATCTTGACATAAAACACCATCAATGACCAGACAGGAACTGGACAGATGTGGGTGGTGCATAACATTCCACTCGAACATTAGTGGAGAGTAGAGTGATTCACAGTAGACGTCTACGCATTCATATTTCTCAGGATGAATATACACGGCGCCATACATGATCTCATGTCCATGATCGACTGAATTTATTCGATCACGTACCTTTGAAATGGATCTGCCGCTATAGACACTATCGTCAAGGACGAATACTTTGCGAGACCTTGAGAGAAAGGTCTCGTCCGTTTCAGCAACGTCTTCCATTCGTTTCCGCCCTCGTCGACCCTGTTTGAGAATGCGTCCGGCTAGGAAGCCCTCCACATCTGTTACGGGAACATTCAAGTAGAGTCCGAGGAGGTTAGCCGCCAGAAGACCGCTTCTCGGCACTCCCACTACGAGATCGATGTCTTTAGGTAGCTGACGGGTCCAGTGTAGTATCTGATCACTTAGCTGGGCAACACTTCTGAAGTTCATTGCAGGACATGCGTGTTTGCAGGGAGATGTAATATTGTTTGCCCGAAGGATATTCCTTCTTTCCAGCGAGGCTATGCGCCTTCGGCTTACAGGAAGTACGCCGACTGCGCAAGGTTTACACACGGCCGGGGTCCGACTCCGGTAGATGGGCTTGCTCTTCCATTGATCGTTGGGGTCAAGAACTACCAACCACGAGCTATTGAGAGTCCACCGGAACCAGTCACAAGACGTCAGGTGTTCCGGAAGAGAAGTACAACATGGACGCTGTCATGGGCAAAAGCAGATCAATCGCGGTATGACGCATGTCTTCGCAACCGAGTCAAGAACTCTTGGCACGAGTATGTAGTCCGTGTCAGCCGTGTGCGCGAGGTTATCACGGTGACGCACTACGGAAAGCCAATCATGCAACTCGTCTCCATCGAAGACGAGTCGGTTGAGAGTCCCGTGTTCGCGCCCTCCGGGGGTCCGTGAACATCGAGGGTGACATAGTAGCGCTGCTGGACGAGGCCTGGAAGCAGAAGATTGACGCGCGCTCCCTCATCCTTGATACACCCATGGGTGGTGCTGGACGGTGCTGGGCGCCACAACGAGATGTCACGCAGGGCCGTTGCTGAGATCGAGGCACCCGCGGCCGCGGGCAGCCTGCAGATCACGGCGAGTTCAGTCTGGGAGCTTACGATGCTGGAATCCAGAGATCAGATTCTGTTCTTTCGGCCACTTTCTGATTGGATTGATGCGGCGCTCAAGCACGCGGGGTCCATCTATTGTCCACGTATCCGGGCGTTGCAATCGGGAGCACGCGCCTGGCCGGCAGGGTTTACGGCGATCCGGCCGACCGGGTGCTGATTGCGTCCGCGCGGGTGATTGACGGCAGGCTGGCTACGCGCGACCGACGCATCATCGAGTACGGTGCGCAGGGCTTTCTCGACGTGCTGGATGTGGGTCGCGATTGAGGTCCGTGCGCGGTCGTAACGCTATTCCCAGGGCGTGCCAAACGAGCGTGACGACTAACGTAGTATAAGGCGGTCCTACGTTAGACAAGTGCGCTGTCGATTGGACTGTCGCCGCAATTATCCGTGTGCAGGAATCCACTCGACATACCTTCACTAATTAACCTGGATGTCTACAAGGCCCCTCCTACGTGTCAGCTTCGGCATACCGGTTTCGGCGAGAGGCCTCTGTGTGGACCGTGTCTCCCGGACATAGGGCACGCCCCGGCCGTGGAGGATCTGCCGCAGGCGATTAACGCTTTCCTCGTCAGTGTGGTTGACCAGTGTCTCCTGACGGGCTTCCGAACCCATGGCTGCTGCCATCGCCGGGTTCTTCGCGAGCTCGATCATGTACGCCGCCATCGTCTCTACATCACGTTCCTCGACGAGAAAGCCCGTCCGCCCGTGGTCGATCACGTCCGGTATTCCCGCATGACGTGTGGAGATTACCGGTAACCCGAGCCCCGCTGCCTCCATGACGGCAACAGGCGTGCCTTCCATATCGCCATCATGAGCGGTGACTGAGTGTTGCACGTAGGCTCGCGCTCCGCGCATAGTCT
>CAZKDQ010000288.1:0-3052 GCA_964551345.1 uncultured Rhodothermales bacterium | reverse complement strand
GGTTAAATACCTGCTGATTGGCGGATACGCGGTCGGACTGCACGGTTACGTTCGGTCGACGGGAGACATGAATGTCTGGATCTCAACCGATCCTGAGAATGCGGAGAGGACGGTCGAAGTCCTGATACAGTTCGGATTCGGGGTGGAAGACGTGGCCCCAGAGCACCTGATGAAAGAAGATAAGATTCTCAGGATGGGCGTTCCCCCAATGCAAATCGAGATTCTGACCTCTATTTCGGGAGTCCGCTTTTCAGACTGCTACAAGAATCGAATTGAGGTCGAGTGGGACGGCGTACACATTCCATTAATCAGTCTGGCAGATCTCAAACGAAATAAACGAGCAAGCGGGAGGATCAAGGATCTGGCCGACCTCGATAATCTTTGAACGGCGCGACTCTGTTTACTAAACTCCGGGCGCTCTCCATTTATCGATCCTGCGCCAGATGCACGTTACCCTCCGTCACCACCAGGGCTTTCGTTTCAGTGCCGAAACCGACAACGGTCGTCAAATTGAGATCGACGGTTCGTCAGGGAGCGACGCCACCTCCCACGCGAGCCCGATGCAGCTCGTCGCCACAGCCGTCGGCGGATGCAGCGCCATCGACGTCGTCGACATTCTGACGAAGGGGCGTCAGCAGATCGATTCTTTCGAGATCGATGTCGACGCCGAGCGCGCCGAATCTGTGCCGCGCGTCTTCACGTCCATCCACATACATTTCAAGCTGACGGGAAATCTCGACGTCGATAAAGTCAGGCGGGCGGTCGAGTTGAGTCTCGACAAATATTGTTCGGTATCGAAGATGCTCGAGACGAGCGTCAAGATCGAGGCCTCGTTCTCCGTCAACGGCGAAAAGTATCGTGCCGGTACGGCGTCGTAGAAGCGCCGCAGTAATTTTCGTTGGTCCGCTCGCTCACCCCGCCCCCTCCACATCCCAACCCCGATGCCGCGCCCTGATGCAGCACGATGAAACCCGTGCGATCCGCACGCAGACCAAGGCCTCGCAACACCGCGAGCATGCCTCGGCCATCTACATGACCTCGAGCTTCACCTTCGAGACCGCCGAGCATGCGCGGGCGCTCTTCGCGAAGGAGATGGACGGCCAGGTATACTCGCGCTACGGCAACCCGAGCGTCGATGAGTTCATTGCCAAAATGTGCGCGCTCGAAGATGCCGAGGACGGCGTGGCTGTGGGGTCGGGGATGAGCGCCGTCTTTACGCCGCTGGCGGCACTGTTAAGCTCAGGCGACCACGTCTTTGCCGCGCGGTCCATCTTCGGTTCCACGCACCAGATCCTCACCCAGATCCTGCCGCGCTGGGGCATCGAGTCGTCGTACGGCGACATCGCCGACACCGATTCCTGGCCCGACCTCTTCCGTCCCAACACGAAAGTCTGCTTTGTCGAGACACCGACCAATCCGGGGCTCGAACTGATTGATCTGGAGTGGCTCGCCGGAATCTGCCGCGAGCGCGGCGTCATCCTCATCGTCGATAACGTCTTTGCCACGCCGATCCTTCAGAAGCCAATCCGCCTCGGTGCCGATCTGGTGATGCACTCGGCCACGAAATACATCGACGGACAGGGGCGCGGCATCGGCGGCGTGATTCTCGGCGACAAGGAGACGATCGATAAGATCCGGTACTTCGCCCGGCACTCGGGTCCGGCGCTTTCGCCGTTCAACGCCTGGATGTTCAGCAAGAGTCTCGAGACGCTTGCCGTGCGCGTCGAGCGGCACTGCGACAACGCGAAGAAGCTGGCCGCTTTCCTCGAAGAAAGGCCCGAGGTTGAGCGCACGATTTATCCGCATCTGCCGTCGCATCCGCAGTACGAACTGGCCCGACGCCAGATGACACGCGGTGGAGGCATCGTCTCGTTCGTGTTGCGCGGCGGACTTGATCAGGGCCGCCGCTTCCTCGACACCCTCGGCATGTGCTCGCTCACCGCCAACCTCGGCGATGCACGCACCATCGCAACACACCCCGCCTCAACCACGCACGCCTCGCTGACGGATGAAGAGCGGGCGGCGGTCGGCATCGAGCCGGGCCTCGTGCGCATCTCCGTAGGGCTCGAGCACCCGGACGATGTTATCGCGGATGTGGCGCAGGCGCTGGAACGGAGCGCCTCTTGGTAATATCACGTACGCACAGGACTACACAAGCGCGTCTTACTTTCCGCGCATCCGGTTCTGAGGCTTGCGACGCTGGTGACCGACCGCAAGGACAAGTACGTGGTCGCGTTGATTACGGTACATCACCATGTACGGGAAACGGCGGAGGAGCAGTCTGCGGTTACCGCTGGGAAGCTCGAAACCCACGTCGGGATGCTCTGAAAGAAGGCTTAAAGCATCCCGGAGCACATCCAAGAAATCCTCCCCCAGACCAACCGAGGCCTCCTCATAGAATCCGGCGATATCCCGAACGTCGGACTCAGCGGCTTCGGTCAGAAAAACACCTTTCAACTTCCAAGCCCCCTTCGTACGCGCTTCACGGCCTCCTCGGCAGGCGAGATATGCATGCTGCCTCGTAGGTATAACTCATACCGCTCCCGGGCCTCGGCATCCCACGCCTGTTCCACCTCGTCCTCTTCATCGAGACTATTCAAAAGCCGTTCGGCGAGGCGTGCCCGCAGTTCCCGTGGAAGCTTTAATACTTCGGCTTCGAGCTTCAATGTATCCATAACTCTTCGCGGTAGAGGTGGTTACAGCCCGAACGACTCCCCGCACGCACAGTTACGCATGGCCTGCGGGTTCTGGAAGTGGAAGCCCCGACCCTCGAGTCCGTCGGTGAAGTCCAGCTCAGACTCATCAATATAGAGCCGGCTGCGGCGGTCCATCACCAGACGCACCCCATCCACCTCCGTCACCGAGTCGCCTTCCTGCTCGGCCGTATCCCAGCCGAGATCGTAGGTCAGCCCCGAGCAGCCGCCCGGCACCACCGCCAGACGCAGCATCGTGTTGGAGAAATCCACCTGCTCACTCTGCGCGATCTCCTGAATTTTCTCCAGCGCGCGCGGCGTGATCGTAATCGACATGTCTATCTGCTAACTGCCATGAT
>CAZKDQ010000287.1:0-3056 GCA_964551345.1 uncultured Rhodothermales bacterium | reverse complement strand
GAAAGTAAGGATTGATCTCTACTTCCGAATGGGCGAAGATCAGGGAAGCCTACAGGCGAGGCCGTAGTCGTCGAGACTCTCTCTACATGAGTTCGCGTCAAGCCTACCCGGTGCCACATCGAGACTTTGCGGAAGTCCCCCCGAGGACTACTGAGCGGCCGCGGTGGGATCATTGTCTGCAGATGCAGACAGTGAAGACGGGGCTGACTGGAGAGGACACCGTAACATCATAACCGGTGATGCCTGGGGAGCAGTTCATGTGGGTCTCCACACAGCTGCTGTGGTTCGTGTGATCGGTCTGTCAGGGGTGATCGGCTCGCTCAATTCGAGCACACGTCAAAGCCCCTCGGTTGTGAGGGTCTGGATTCTTTCTATTGCGGCGGAAGGTCACTAATCATACAAATTCGAGTCCCGAGCCGTGTGCTAAACTGTCCCAAGAAGAACAATGACATAATAGTAGAAGGAGTACTAATGATAGGATCTCGTCATGCGGTCTCGCGCCTCAGCCGCGGAAGTAGAGCAGCGCGTTTCCCAGCTCCAACAGTGGATTGTTGATAGTCGCGACGAAGTGCCGTTCTCAGTAGCGATTTCCTATGCCATAACCCGTTTCGGCATAGGGCGACGCCAGGCTATACGATACTGGGTCGCAGCACGGAATGGTCTGATGTCAGACATGCAGCGTTACCGACGCACGTTCGGTAAGCCTATGCTGCGAGGACGGGACGGGAGGTTCGCGTCCCGTCCGCTTGAATTGCCCCCACCTGCCTCGATTGATAACTGATTCTACCTCACTAATCAACATCAATAAACTTTTCCAGTTCGCGATCGATATAATAGGAGACAGCTGTTAAGAAATCATTTATAGGCCCATTGTCGAGTGCCTCTTCTGGTACCTGTACATAATATGTGGCAGATGCGAGGCAGCCGAGGCCTGCCTGCATTCCGCTTCCAAATAGCTGTTTGATCGAATGATGGAGCATACTGGCCAAGCCATGTTCTGCTCTACGAAGCTTCCTAAACTGTTCGTCTTCTTTGCCTTTGTCCAACTCACGGGTATAGCGTGTGCCAACTACCTTAAGATATAGTGCCAGAAGTTTCTCATACTCAGTCTTAAATTCCTGAAGCTTAGGATGATCTTTGATTCGGGGATCGTAGATCCAATCCATTGCTGAAAAGGAGTTTCCGTACATAGTTCTTCGTGGTTTTTTGAGTGTTGTGTGATTGTTGATAACTGATACGGGAGCGTTTCTCCGCTCCATTCAGTATTAGGTGTCTATCTTTGTACGTTCGGTGCGTACCTCAGTAGGTTTATCTGTGGTTGTCTCGTAAGGTTGCGATCACAGATATTTATGGAACGCACCAGACACGGAGCATGGGCGTTGCTTTCTGCTGATGAAGCAGCGCTATATTAGATCGCGCCGCGGCATCCTGGATTGCACGTCATGATCCTCGCCGGTAATGGGCAGTGTCCGTCAGTGCAGCTGCCAGTGGCGCTGTCTTCACGCCGTTGCAGGTGTCATGTGTTGGGGCATGGTGTGCAGAGACGGTTTGCAGCCCACTCAGTGATCGCTCATGGGAAACGACTGTTTAGGTGAAACCGTCGCCGGCACGTCTGTCACAGTTTTTCAATCACTATCGTTCGTGGTCGCGAGAGTCAGCAAAAGGAGTTGTAGGGAGGCAGCCGGTGAAGTGGATAGTTTGTTCTACCCATTGGGACATCCGAACAGTCAGGCGTCGGTGCGCGTTTGTCCGCAACAGATGGACCGGACATTCGAGGCACATGTGTTGTACATCTGTGCGATCGCATCGTAGGTGGTGCCCTTCTTGCGCTCGGCACGAATCGCTCGGACCTCTTCGTCGGTCAGCTTTGCCCTTGGGTGTCGCTCGCCGCGTTCTGTACGCCGCTCTCGTACTCGTTGAACGCCTGAGGGAGGCATCGGGAGATGCGACCAGTTCACGCCTTGAACAACGTCGCGCACGGTCATTTGTCCAATTCCGTATTGCTTCGACAGCTCACGTAGCGGAATGGCCTCATACCAGTAGGCCTTCCGCATCTGGAGTACATCGACCTCGCGTAAGCGCGACCAAGGCGCCTCCTCTCCTCGCGGGGAGTTAATTGGAGCCTGACGCGAGTCGGTGATATTCTTCGAAGGCATCGGGAGATGACTCCATGTGCGGCCCGTTACAAGCGCGTGCATAACGCCGACGCTAAGTTGATATTCAGTCGCAAGCTCGGTAATCGACGCGCTCTCGTACCAGTAACGGTCTCGGCAGTCGAGCACTTCAACGTCGGTGAGCTTTGCTTGGGGGGATCTCATGCCGTGAACGTGGCGGCCCGCTTCGATGCTATCCGCCACATTCTGTTTTCGTGTTCCTACTTCGAGGTGAGAGGGATTAACACAGAGCCTCACATGGCAGCGATGCCTGATCTCCAGACCAGATGATGCCGGAGGCAGATATCCATAGTGAATTTCGTACATGACCCGGTGGGCATAGGACGACCCTATGCGTCCGTAGCCGTTTTTTGTCCTCCCCTCCTCCCAGAGCCAGCAGTCGCCGTTGGGCCCATAACCTGGCGTTTGATCGACATGTTTGAGGAATTGCGCGATAAAGGCTGAGCTGATGTTATGATCAGAACTTGACAGACGTCGCATAGTGCTCGCGGGAAACGTGGTCTATAGGCCTCGTTGTCATTGTAGCCTAAATGCCACATTCAGTTCCATCATTCTACTTACGTTTCTCGCTATGCACTCGGAACGCATAGGACAAGCATTCGGCCGGACAATTCGTCGACTGCGCACCGACAGGGATTTGACGCAAGAAGCTCTCTCCTATGAGACCGGGCTTGACCGTTCTTTTTTGTCGAAGCTGGAGAATGGCCATAAGCTGCCGACACTGTCGACGATGATTCGGCTCGCTAAGGCTCTCGATTTGTCCATCGGCCGCCTCGTGTCAGAGTTCGAGGAAGAGCTGGAGCGGGATTAATCCTTACACGTCATGTTTGACACACTTCAGGTCATGGAATCGTGTCAGGTCGTTGGCCGTGACCTAGCTTA
>CAZKDQ010000286.1:0-3059 GCA_964551345.1 uncultured Rhodothermales bacterium | reverse complement strand
CCAGTTCCTGCACGTCGAAGTCATCACCGTTCTCAAGCACGTAGATTGTGCTTAATGGCAGACGGGTATGTTCAAACTGACTCGAGACATCGAAGAAACGTTTCTCGATGGGCAGTACGATCCTATTAAGCTGATCCGGGTCTACACCGATGGATTCGACTGAATCGGGATTCAGTTTCATGGTGGGGAAAGCAGGCGCAACCAAAGGTGTATCAGACTCATCAAATTGAACTGCCAACACATCGTCGGTTACAACCGGATAGCCTCGATTAAACATATTGGCGCAGGTCGTGGACTTACCTGTGCCTTTGTGAGCTACAAATGCAACGGCACTGCCTTGGTAGTTAATGGCACTTGCGTGTAGCGTGAAATTCCGACGCTGATGTAGCAACGTCCCCATCACCACGCCTAACAAGGGCGCGATCAGGGCATCGTTATCACCACTTAAAGGAGGTATAAACAGAATCTCATTACCTCCTCGTACCGCAAAGAATCCGTAGGTCTTCCAGAGCAGGAAGTAGGCGCCGTCACCCACACCGGCCACGAAGCGATTTTCACCTAATGCTTCAGTGGGAATTACATCGCTGAGATCTTGCTTGATCGTGACATCCGCTGCGACATCATCTGCCCGGTCGATGAGCTGAGGCAGCTCGACCTCAGAGGAGATATTAAGACCAAACGCGCGGTAATGATACATCGGAGTATAGTCGCGTACATCACTTATGAACCGATCTCTACGAGAGTCAGTCATTATCTGCTCTAACTCTCCTGGGCAGGCCGTAGGTATCAGCAAAGCGTTCGCAAATCTTAAACGAGGCGATATAAAGCAAACAAACGGCGACGAGATATGCCTCGCCGCCGCCGTTTGTCTTCGTCAGACGCCTTAGCTCGGGAGATCGTCGTCGCCGCTATCTAAATCACAGATAGGGATGAACTTATAGGACGTGTCACTTTCGTAACCGACTCCTTTAGGCTTGTTCGGTACAACCGGATAGCATCCGATAGTGCCGGTAAGTGATTCGATCGCGCCGAACGTATGAAGCGATGGCGTGACATAGGCCTGTTTAATCATGATCATCTCCTAATTTATTAAGGGATGGTTAAGATATCACTTCGTGTGTTTCACGCTTGTGATAATGGCTATAAGATTGAGAGGTATTCTTAGAGGTATCACCTGAATAATTAAAGGACAGCGATCTCCATTCAGAAAACCCCAGTGCAGTCCACAATTCCGCGGCCTTTCCATTAATTGCTGCCCTTCGAACCGACTGACTATCGAAGTAGCCTCGTAGCGTACCATCATTTTCGAGCATCTTATTTATAGCAGGCGAGGCTCGTACATATTGGCTAAAATTATCGCCCAGATCCCCCTTAGTCATTCTGTTGCTGATCAATGATGGCAGACTTTTCCGCAAAGCTCGCCTAATTATAGATCTTGTGAGGCCATTTCTTAGTTTATGACCAGACGGCAATGATAGACAAAACTGAATGAATCGGATGTCATAAAAGGGATGGCGAGCCTCTCCCCCTACCATAGCGTGCAGATGTGAAGTTTCCTCTAATACGGCTGTGATCTGCTCTGCATCAACATGTAACGAGTGCCAGTGGCGCCGTCGTTCCGAATATTCGTTTGCCGGAATTGCACCCTGCGTCTTCTGGATGCGATCATATAGGCGTGATCTAACCCTAAGTCTTTCATCAATCAGTCCCTCAAAACCATCAATTTCATTCGTCAAAACTGACGGACGTCTAATGACCCTTAGTATCCACTCGGGAATCCGAGGACGGATACCATACCCCCATAATATTCGTAGCGGTCCCATCTCATGGAGAGGAGCAGCCTTCCAGACATCCTTCAAGGCGAATCGGAATAGCGACGAGTACGCCCGTGCAGTCAAAAAGCCGGTTGCATGCTGAATGAATAAATGTCGCACCGAGCCGCCGGTCGTCTTGGACAAATCCATCAGCTCCCGCTGAAGTCTGCTCCATTCACCCGCGAGAACTAATTCGCCAAAGAGGCCGTCCCCGTAGGACATGGTAATGTCACCCTCACATCCGTCCAGAAGAGTTCGTATCCCCTTTTTACGGGCCACCTCTCCAACCTGCTCCATCATATAGGTATTGCAGATAAAGGGCGGTTGATCGATAAATTCGATGGTGCGGCGTAGTGTGGCCACCGGATCTACGTGCTGCATGGGAACGGCGTGCATTCTAAAGCCCCCTTGCTTTCGAAGAGAGTCTAGAAAGGCTGACTCATCCGCCCTCTCATATCCAAATTCTGCCGTGAAAGTGTCGAGTGCCTGGTCCCCCCGGTCTTGGAGTAAGTCCCTCGCAACACACGCAACTGACGACGAATCAAGACCGCCAGAGAGCATGACGCCTACGGGTCCGTTCGACCGTAAACGACATCTTACAGCTTCAGTAAACACCTCGCGGAAAGCCTGTTCGTACTCTTCATCGCTGTCAAGTACGAGTTCATAGTCGGGATCAAGCTGCCAGTAACGCGACTGGTGCAGCGTACCGTCTCGCCTGACCGTCATCCCGTGTGCCGGTGGAAGACGCAGGATGTTTTGGAACATCGTGGCTTCGGGATCGATCGGTTGTCGCGTAATGTACTCGGCGGCCCGGTCGTCGTTTATAATGCGCGGTACTTCGGGGTGAACGTGGAGGGATTTAATCTCGGTCCCGAAAACGCAGAAGTCTCTGCCGAGGTAATAATAAAACGGCTTAATCCCAATATGATCACGTGCGCAGAAGAGGTGCTGTTCGCGGGGATCCCAGATGGCGAAGGCGAAATCGCCTATGAGGTGCTCGGGCGCTGCGGTGCCCCAGCGCAGGTAGGCGGCGAGGATAAGGTCGATGTCGGTGACAACCTCGCCGTCGGCCGGCGCGACTTTCAGCTCTCTTAGTAGATCATCCCGATTGTCGATTCGGGCGTCGGCCGTAACGACGCAGCCTGAAAGTGAGTCCATCAACGGCTGCCGCTCATGAACCGCCTCCGGGGTCGTGTGCATGGCGCAGTGGGCCAGCCCAACAGGCCCTTCGGCCCAAACGCTGAT
>CAZKDQ010000285.1:0-3072 GCA_964551345.1 uncultured Rhodothermales bacterium | reverse complement strand
GCTTCATCCGCCAGCTTTTCCCGGATGAGTCGCGTCTGCGACGAGACCCGCCGCCGCAGCATTGTCACCCAGATCATCGTACCGGCAACGCAGGCGATGAGCGTGAAAACAACGACCGCGATATGCCGCCACTGCCACCATGGCGGGTTCCGTAGAACAACAATGTCTGCAGGTGAGGGCACAAAGAGGTTAAAGGACTCAGTGACATAGGACCCCTGATCCATCCCGACGTTCACCGTGTAGACGCCTTGCAACCTGAGCTGAGCACCAATTCGAAGGTCGTCAGGGATGTCCGGCGAGGTCTCACGGGGTAGAAAAGCGCTGAAGACGATGCCGTTGCTGCGCAGGCTAAGAACGTGTTCATCCGCTACGGTGACCGCATTCAGTAGCTCAGCGTCGATCTGGACCATCCTCGAGTCGTGGGTTCCGTCGATCCCGACATTACCTCCAAGGATGACGGGCCCTACAGTCCCTCCACTGGTTACGACGTTGATCTCGGCATCTTCGAGCACCGGCGTATAGTGGCCCGAGACTTCAAACCCTACCGCGTCCACCAGGTCGCCGAGGTTGACATTTACGTGCTTATCGAGCAGGACCATCAACCCGCCCGTGTTATCCTGAACAAACAGGCGGCGTGGATCCTTGTAAGTCACCGTTCCGCGCACACGTGTCCGCTGCCCGGGTTCATGCCCAAGGATGAAATGGAGAAGCGTACTGATCGGTCGGATCGGTAGCTGAGCTACCTCCGTTGACATCGGGCCGGTCGGCTCGACGAAATCCCACCTCGGTACGAACAGCTTGACACCGATTAGTTGAGAGCGATCGTTTACGAGCGTCGCAGCGACACCTTGAACACGCACGTGCGTTCCTACGAGCTCCGTCGGCAGTTCGCGACGATAAGCCGAGGGTGGTAGCTGAGCCTGCATGCGCTGCGAACCTAATGAGATATCGAGAAACATCTGGCCCGCGGAGTTGCTCGATACGGCCCGAATAACGCCCTCGACAGTGGACCACTGGCTGTCTTCCTGACCACTGAACAGGCGTCTCCATGAAAGCCGGCGTGGATCCGGCAGAGGAGCCGTACCGATCCTGCGTATACCGGTTTGAAGGACGTTGGGCGCGAAGCCGCCGTGTTCGGTGAATCCTTCCACTTCGACCAGATCTCCGGCCTCCAGCATGCCGTCTGGGAGGTCGTCGATCGTAACGAAAATGCCGCCCGTCGAGTCCTGTACGAACAGAATCGACCACACCGGGTCCGAAAACGTGACGACTCCGCTGATCTGAACGGGATATCTGCTCCCGGCCTCGTGCGGTGTCAGGCTCCGTACCTCCGAGACCTTTGTCAACGGCTCGTACTCGCCTGCGGGACCGGCCCGACGCGCCGACGTCCCCAGGTGCAGGGCTCTGGCGTCGATCAGCGTAATCTCATCGTTCGAGCTTGACGGATAGCCGCGAACCTCCACACTGTCACCGATCGCGAAGAAATACGGCGGCGCGCCAACACGAAGAAGCTCATCTCCATCCGAAAGAAAGATCGACGCCTCGTCCCGGTGTGCGACCCGGCCCTGCGCACGGATCGGGCTGTCAGGCGATAGCGTCTTTTGGCCGCTCAGTATCGAACTGATCGGAAGGAGTGGCACCTCCTCCCGCTCGAGGGCTTCTTCAATCACTTCAATCTGCTCGATCGTCTGAACGAAGAGCTGCGTGCCGATTAGTTCATCGGGATCGTCGTCGTCATACAATGGCGCCGACGTCCCCTTCGCCCGGACTACACTGCCGATGAGCGTCTCGGGGTCTATATCATCAAAATCCAGCACCCGAACCAGCAGCCTCTCTCCGTCACCTGCCACTTCTATCATCAAACGCCGATGGAGCATGTAGGCCGACCTGACGGTAGCCTCCACCTGTACCCACTCGCTTTGTGCTTCGACTCCAGGATCAGCGATGGCTGAAAGCGTCGTGCTGGGGGCATCGGGCAGGTGTACCGATGCAAGCTTCTCGATCCGCAGACTATCGATGGCGACGCCACTTGCTACTTGACCCGTAAGCCGGATTCGATCTCCGGCCGTGATACCCGTTTCTGTAGGCCAGGGGGGACTCACGTAGTGAACGCCACGCGCATCGTGAACGAAGAGCAGTTCCCACTCATCGTCAGCGAAAACGACATCGGCCACCCAGTCGACCGGTGTGCCGATACGTGGTCTCTTCTCGGATGTGAGCCAGAGGTCACCGCCGTCGGTTACGACTGGGTCCTTTCCCTCAGAAAGACAGCCGGAAAGGATTGTGCCCGCCAGCAGAAGTACCAGCGCGAGAAGAAAGGAGCGGTCCATCATTCACATTATATCATACCGACGTTCCGCTACTGCACATCACAGCCGGAAACGTGTTAGTAAACGTATCGGCCTGAAGCTCCCGCAGTTAAGGCAAGAGCCGGGTATTCCCAGGAGCCGAGAGATCTTCAAATTGACCAGTTGGACCTGATTGGCATCCCCCGCGAGGACGAGTGACTTTCGACATATGAGGTCAACTGCCCGTCGGAAAGCGTACCCTCGCGTAGTGATAGGATCGTCACAGTTTGAGCCGAAGACGCATGTCCTCCCCTCCACAGAGCCTCCTTCACGATTGCTTCAGATCGGTAATATTCGGCTGATCCTGTAATTATACCGATAGAGATCGTGGCCGCAGTCGCCGGACAAATTGCTTTTGATGGTCGGGGCGTTTCAAAGGGAGACGTGGGGCGCATGGCCGCATCTATGGCCCACCGCGGTCCGGATGGGATCAGTGCATGGGCCGACGGGCCGGTTGGATTGGCCCACTGTGCCATGCATACCACGCCGGAGGCCGAGCATGAGCGACAGCCGTTGGCCGACCCGCTTTCGGGCTGTGTAATAACGGCCGACGCCCGCATCGATAACCGGGAGGAACTGCTCCGGACACTGCGGCCGACACCTTCCGACGGCCAGGTCATCACCGACATCGATCTGATTCTCGCCGCTTACCTGAAGTGGGGCACCTCGGCACCGGAGCACCTCATCGGCGACTTCGCCTTCGCCATCTGGGATCCCCGCGAGC
>CAZKDQ010000284.1:0-3077 GCA_964551345.1 uncultured Rhodothermales bacterium | reverse complement strand
AAGTTCGCTGAGAACGTGCCCATCAGGTAGGCGAGGCCGACGGGAAGCGTGAACTTCTCGCTCTCCTGCAGAATGACGAGCGGCCAGAGAAAGTGGCTCCACGCCGCCACGAACGTGAACACGGTTAACGTTGCGATCGCCGGCTTGCTTAGCGGCAGCAAGATGTTCCACCACACCCGAAAGGGCGAACATCCATCGACGATTGCGGCGTCTTCCAGCTCGCGAGGAATGGCCATGTAAAACTGGCGCATCAAGAAGATGCCAAAGGCATTCACGCCGAACGGCAGAATTACACCTGTGAGTGTATTCAATAGCCCGAGGTTCATCGTGACCTCGTAGAGCGGGATCATGATCACTTGTTCTGGTACCATCATCGTGCTAAGAATCACGAGGAAAAGTACGGACTTCCCTTTGAACTCCATTCTCGCCAGCGGATAGGCTGCAAGTGACGCGAGAAGGACGTTCATCGCGACCATCCCAACCGCCACGATCGTGCTGTTGAGAACGTAGGATCCGAACGGTACCATCTGCCACGTCTCGACAAAGTTCGAGAAGTGGAGCTCATCCGGAATGATCTCCGGCGGAAAGGCAAACACGTCTTCACTGCCCTTGAGCGCCGTCAGTAACAACCAGACAAACGGCGCCGCCGTGAGAGCCGCGACGAAGAACAGGGCGATGTAGAGGAGTGCGCGTTTCAGGACGAGTTAAGTAAGGTGTTAATTTTGAGTCTTGTGTGGTGACTACCGCTGTCAGCCGTTATAGAACGTCCGTGTGCTCGAGGCGCATTTCAAAATTACACTGAATCCCCTTTCTCCCAGTACCTGACATTCAGATACGAAAACATCAGTGTAATCACGAACAACACCACGCTGATGGCTGCGGCGTAGCCGAGGCGGAAGTCCAGGAAGGCGACCTGGTAAATCAGCGGGACGAGGGTCTTTTCGGCCGCCGGTGCTCCGGGGATCATAACATACAACTCATCAAATACCTTCAAAGCGGATATCGATGAAATGATAGCAACCAGTGCTATCGTCGGTTTCAACAGCGGAAGCTTTACATAAATCAGCTCCTGAAACTTATTGGCACCATCGAGAGCCGCTACTTCTTCAAGCTCTTTCGGGATGGTCAGCAATCCTGCAAGAAATATCACTGCGTAGTATCCCAAGCCTTTCCATGCGGTGACGAACATCACCGAGAACAAATTGAGTGGATAGGATGTCAGCCAGTAGATCTTTTGATCGGTGATTCCCATCGCCATCAAGAAGTAATTGATGAGGCCAACATCCTCGTTCAATAGCCACTGCCAGATGATGCCGACGACGATCATCGGGGTGACGACAGGTAGGAAGTAGAGCCCACGAAAGAACTTGATGCCGCGCGCCTTCGCGTTGAGCAGGAATGCAACGCCGAGCGAGACCACAATTAGCGCCGGGGTTACGAGCAGGTAGATAAGCGAGTTGAGCAGCGCGAAGAGGAAGGTCGTGTCTGCCAACAAACGTCGGTAGTTCTCAAAGCCGATCCAGACGGCGTCGCTGACGAACGAGTATTCCTGAAACGACAGGATGAAGATGCGGATGGCGGGGTAGAACACGAAAACTGCGAGCAGCACCAGAGCCGGCAGTAGAAACATGTACGGCACGTAGGCAGGCATCCCCAGCGCACCCCGCCCACCTCGGCGGCGCCTGATGCGCGGCGTCGGAGCGCGAGGCTCACGCACGAGATCACCCGGTGCCGGCGGCGCAGGACCAGGAGCCTTGTCCGCGTCTTCAGGCATCCTTGCGTCGTCCGAGTCCACTACCAGTCCTCCGCCAGAATCTTGTCCCAGTCATCGGCTGCCGCATCGAGCGATGCCTGCACGGATCGATCACCCAGAAATGCTTTCAGCAGGTGCGCCTTGAAAGTCTCCATCAACCGATTATAGTTGTTCAGAACCGGCTTAAGCATGACGGCGCCATCCAGTTGCGACGCGCCGATCACCTTGGCCCGCGACTCAACCGAACCGTCGTGCTCGGTGAAATAGGGATCATCAACGGCCGTGCGCACCGACGGGTAAATCGGGACGATATGCGAGAATCGAAGCTGATTCTCAGCGTTGGTGACGAAGGCGGCGAAGTCGGTTGCCTGCTCGCGGTTGGCTGAAGTCGTCGTCACGCCGAGCGCCATCACGGCGAGGTTCTTCGTACCTGCGCGTCCGGTGGGCGCAGGTGCAACATCGGTTGTGGCCGAAATGCTCGGCGCGTTCTCTTCGATGATCGTGAGGTACTGAGGCCCGCCGATGAACATAGCGATGGATCCGCTCTGGTATAGACTCAGTCCGCCGCGATGACCTACAGAGATGCTCTGGCGTGGCATCGCTCCAGACCGAAAGGTCTCGACCCACTCCTCGATCTTGCTTGCGGCTTCGGGTGTGTTGAAGACGGCCCGTTTCCCATCTTCAGACACCATCGGTATGCCTTCCGATGCAAGAATCTCCGTCAGGTAGCTATCCACCACAACGTTGAAGAAGAATGCATATTCGCCTGTGCGACGGTGATACTCCCTGGAGAAGGCGAGCAGCTCGTCAAACGTATTCGGTGTATCGTCCGGATCGAAACCTGCCGCCTCGAGCTTTGCGCGATCGTAGATCAGGATCTGCGTCGAGAGATACCATGGCAACGCGTAAAGGTATTGCCCGAGCGCGAGCGGCTCGAGAGAGGCAGTGAAGTAGGATTCGATGACGGAGCGATCGAGGAGCGTATCGACGGCCGCCAGCGCCCCGAGTTCGACGTACTTGCGCACGTAATCCGCCGGCAGGTTCACCACATCCGGCGCGCGGCCGCCGGCGATCGAGCTCAACAGCTTCTGGGTGATACCTTCGTACGGAACGTCGACCCATCGAACGGTGATGCCGGGGTTTTCCGCCTCGTATCGTGCCACGAGGTCGTGCATGTAGTCGTCGAAGGTAGGAGAGAGCTGGAGTGTCCAGAATTCGATCGTGTTCGGATCACGCTCGCGCCCTCCACATCCTATCAGAAGTACCAGAAGTGCCGCTATGACAAAGCGCATCGTCACTCGCGCGGATGCCGTGCGAAAGCATC
>CAZKDQ010000283.1:0-3091 GCA_964551345.1 uncultured Rhodothermales bacterium | reverse complement strand
CCGTACGTGGGCGGAAGCGGCACGTCGAGGAGGCGCAGGTAGACGGTGAGCTGTCCGCGGTGGTGATACGAGTGGTTCAGCATCAGCGTACGGATCCAGGCCGCGCGAGGCATCGCCTGCAGGGTTTCGCCGCCGGCCGTCATCCGAACTTCCGTCGCAAGCTCCTCATCACCCCATGCGGCGATCCGCTCGCGGGCGAAGGCCGTGCTATCGTCCAGCAGGTCGAGGATCTCCCCAACGGATTTCGCCTCGACCATCGGGACCGAGGGGAGCCCCGCGTCTTCGTCGGCAATGAACTCTGCGATGCCACGCGCTACGCCGGCGATGTGCATCCCCAGCTCCCCAAGCGACATCGACTTCGAATGCGGTCGCCATGAAAGCCGCTCCTCGGGAATCCGTTCGAGGAGCCGGCGTGTGGATGCGGCCTCCTGGACGAGTTCTGCGATGAAGGCGTCAGATGTTGAAGACATTTGTCAGATAGATTGGTGAAAGTCGGTCGCCAGGCGTGCGAACATAAGCCTATTGCGTGGCATCCACCATGTCGCGCATCCGACCTCAATCGGCCTCAGGTGAGCTCGATTGAGGTTCTCGGGATCCGACTGAGTAGTGGACAGGCTATTGAGCAGCCTGTACCTCCTTCCCGTTGCGAACGCGTTTCGCGGCGTCGAGCGCGGCAAGGTAGGAGAAGACGACGCCTTGCCCGATGGTGGCGCCCGGGCCCGGATAGAACGTGCCGAATGCGTTGGCGGCGGCGTTGCCCACGGCGTAGAGTCCTTCGATGGGTGAGCCGTCCTCGCGCAGGGCACGGCCGGTTCCGTCGGCGGTGATGCCGCCGCACGTGCCGAGATCGCCCGGGACGACCTTCACCGCGTAGAACGGCGGCTTGTCGATCGGACCGAGGCTCGGGTTGGGCGTGTTGGTCGGGTCGCTGTAGTAGCGGTCGTAGTGGCCGAGGCCGCGCTGAAAGTCGTCGTCCTGGCCCTGGGCGGCGAGCACGTTGAAGCGCGCGAGCCCGTCCGGGAGGCCCGGCACACCGATCCGCTCTGCGAGTGCCTCGACCGTGTCCGCCTTCACCGCGACGCCGGAGTCGTAGAAGATCTTCGGTAGCGGCATCCGCGGCATCACGGAGCCGGCAAACAGGTACCGGTTCTTATAGCGCTGGTCGAAGATGAGCCACATGGGAAGGTGGTGGCCCTTGCCGTCGTCGAGGCCGAGCATGGCGCGGCCGGCGGTCATGTAATCCGCGGCTTCGTTAAAGAAGCGATGACCGGTCGGATCGATGATCATCGAGCCCGGCAGCGACCGTTCGGCGAGCAGGAAGATGGGCGAGCCGTCCGGCGTGAGCGGCGGGATGGCGGGGAACCACCACGCCTGGTCGAGCAGTGCGAGCCCGGCGCCGACCTGCTCGGCGATGGCGAAGAAGTCGCCCGTGTTGTCCGGGTTGCCGAAGCTCCAGTCTTCCGTGAGCGCCTCCGACTGATACTTACGGCGCTTCTCACCATCATGGTCGAAGCCGCCGACGGCAAAGATGACGCCGCCGCGCGCGGCGATCCTTTTCTGCCGGCCGTGCTGCTCGACGACAACGCCCGTGACGCGGTCGCCGTCAAGTACGAGCTCCTTGATCGGGCTGTGCATCCAGATGTCGACACCGGCGCGCCGTGCCCCGGCGGTAAGACCGGCGGCGAGCGCCTTCCCGCCTGCCACCATCTCCTTCCTGATCAGCTTGCCGCCCGTGCCCTGGATGACGCGCTGCATGATAGTCGGGAACGCCCGCAGCGGCCGACGCGCCATCAGGTTCATGATCCGGAAATCCCGACCCGTGATGGGCATCGGAACCGGCGCGGCAATCGCTTCGCTCGAGCGGAGGATCGAGGCGCCGCCTTCGATGCGGTTGGCGTCGAACGGCTTGGGCTCGACCGCCCGGCCGATGGCGGATCCGCCCGGGAGGTCGGCAAAGTAGTCCGCATACTCGTGCATGTGGCCGAGCTTGAGCGGCGTGGCGGCCAGAATCTCGTCGACCACGGCAGGCGCCGTTTCGACGTAGGCCTCGCGGCGCTCGCGCGGAGCGGTGTCGCCCACGAGGTTGTCCAGGTAGGTCATTACGCGCTCCTTGGTGTCGACCGCGCCGGCCTCCCGCAGGATGCGGTTGTTGGGCAGCCACATGCCGCCGCCAGACATCGACGTCGACCCGCCGAGGTACGCGCCTTTCTCGACGACGAGCGTCCGCATGCCTCTACGTGCGGCAGTGATCGCGCCCAGCAGGCCCGTGCCCGCGCCCACCACCACCACGTCGTACGTGTCGTCCCAGGTCTGATTCTCCGCCATGTTCGTCCTCCTCTTCCTCCTCGATGAAACAGATCGGGTTCCACAGGGCACTTGGAATCGATGTTCCAGTGCACAGGGCGCTGCAGGCGGAGCCGACAGGTCTTTTACTTTGCAGTATCGATCAGCCGCATCATTTCACCAATACCATCCGTCGGGTCTCGGAGAAGCCATCCGTTTTCAGGCGGTAGAGGTAGATGACTTTCACGCGCTTGATCAAGTCACCGCGTCGGCTCCCAGATAAAGTCGCCGCTGCGGTTGATGTAGCCGATCCCGCTATCGACCTCGACCATGGCGACGCCGTCGTTGAAATCCCATGCCCGGTCGAATCGTGGCTCGATGATGACATCGCCGTCGCGGTTGATGTAGCCCCACTTATCGCCGACCTGGACGCGGGCGAGTCCGCCGGAGAAATACCAGGCCCCGTCGAAGCGCGTCTCGATATCAACCGTCCCATCGGCTCGTCCAAACCCGAACCGGCCGTCGTCGCGCAGCGGCTGGAGGTCGGTATCGTCAACCTCGCGCTCTTCGAGCACCGACGGGTTGAGCTCAAATTGAGGTTCGACGCGAAGAACACCTTCAGCATCGATGTATCCCCACTGGCCGTCGATCATCACTGGAGCCAGTCCGTCGGAGAAGTGCCATGCATCTTCGTACTGCGGCTCGATCGCCACATCACCGTTGCGCCGGATGTATCCGTACAAGCCGTTCTCCCGTACGAGCGCGAGATCGCGGCTGAAGTTGGCGGCCCACTCGTAACGAGGCGTAA
>CAZKDQ010000282.1:1348-3111 GCA_964551345.1 uncultured Rhodothermales bacterium | reverse complement strand
CCGTCCTGCGGCTTGCGTACACTTCCCCGGACGGTAATGCGGTCGAGTGCCGAAAGTGGAGCGAGCGAATCGCTAAGTGCGATTTCATTCACCGACTCGATGGCCACCTGCCGCGTCGGCAGACCGATGCGCATGGTCGGGTCGCCAAGCAGGTTGAACTTGTGGCTGTTGCCCTGGAGTCCGGCCCGCGTATTCTTGGTGCGGTACAGGATGTCTCCGAGGCGTCGCGGCTGCCCGGTCTCGTCGGGCCTGAACATCTCGCGGTTGAGCGCCCGGTTCAGACCCACGTTCAGCGTCTCGAGGCTCGCTATGGTCCAGACGATGCGGACGGTCGTAAAGAGCGCGATCGAGCCGCCCTCAGCCATCAGCAGCAGCTCCTCGGCCGTGCTCTGACGGTCCGGCATGTCGTACCGGCCGAAGTCACAGGTGGCTGTGACAAAGATCGATGGACTCTCGGCGTTCGTCAGACGGGCGAGATCGCTGCGCCCGAAGACGTTCTCCTGCATCAGGAAGTCTTCATTGCCGTGACCGCTGTAGTTCAGGACGAGCGTGCCGTTGTTCAGTGTGGAGACGAGGTCGCGGTTCACGCCGGGCAGCCGCCAGGATCCGCCGATATACTCACGCTGGTACGACTGCCCGTAGATCTTCCGGATGTTGACCTGAGGGAATGTCTGTTCGATGAGTTCTGCGACGACATCTGAGTTCTGCGTGTGGATGTCCTGCTCCTGCCTGGAGCCCGATATGCCGTGCAGGTGGTCGTCGGCCAGGAAGGTATACCGCGTGCGCCAGCCGCCGAAGGTCTCGACATTTTCATACCGGATGATCTTGTCGACCATCTGATCCGCTTCCGCCGCCGTTTGCACCGGTAGGCGGCCGATGCCGATGTCGATCCGTTCCTCGATCCCACCCGGCGGACGCGTCACGTCTTTCCCCGGATACGGCCATGCGCCCTCTTCATCGTCGAGCAATGCGAAGTAGTCGTCGCTCGTGTACGAGTATTCGGGGTTGAAACTGTCTTTAGTCTGGTACGACGGGATCCAGTTGGTGAGCGCGTTGTCGCCCCTCAGGTTGCGGTAATCGAAGTGTGTGTCTCCGAAGAGCAATGCATACCGTAGCACGGGGTCACCCGGACTACGATCGTACAGGAACTTGAAGTAGTCGCGCATCGCGCGCATATCCTGCAGTCCGCCCGAGAACTCGTTGAAGATCTTCTGGATATCGACCACTTCGACCGTCATCCCTTCGCGCCGGCGATGATCGGCCAGGCGCTCGGCGGCGGCCCTGAAAGGCTCGGCAGCGACGATTACGAACTCGGGATGCCCCGAAATGCCGTGCAGGTTCTGCGGCTCCACGCGCTCGGCCGTCGCGTTGGCATCTGTGACGGCGCGCACGACGGAGCCTTCAAATGCAATGATCTCGCGTGGCCGGCGGCTGTCCTCCACAAATACGCGAACGCTATGACCGCTTCCCGAGGACTCCACGGGCAGCCGACGGATCGTCCCCGGCTCGGTCACATCCCACACCGTCGGCGTCGAGGCGAAGCCACTCATCTGAAACTCGAAGACGCCGCTCTCACCACCCGGCGTCGCGAACCGGAGATGACCCTCGCGCGCGCGCAGGTCCTGCGGGTATTCCATTCGCAACCAGTGCAGTGCGGCCGACGGATTGCCCACCGAACTCTCGATCCTCATGGTGAGGTTGATCGGTGCCGCTCCCGCACGGTTCTGCTCGAACGCTCCGTAGGCATCCATGGCCACCGGCGG
>CAZKDQ010000282.1:0-1248 GCA_964551345.1 uncultured Rhodothermales bacterium | reverse complement strand
CGGTTGTCGAACGGATTGACGTAGTGCTCCCAGCGGCCGTTATCGGCGTTGTAGTTCCAGCCGTTGGGTCCCTTCGCGTAGAAGATGATCGCGTCGTTGGCGTCGAACGAGCCGTCGCCGCCGTCGTTGACGACGATCGGATTCTCGACGAGGTCAGCCGGACGCGGATCCCCTGCGATGGCCGGCACGGGTGCGCCGCCGTTACCATATAGCCGAATGCTCGACGCATCGATTGACGAGGGCGACTGGCCGGCCGCGGTCAGCCACTGGCGGAGCAGCGCGCCGTCAATACGGTAGACGCCTTCCTCTTCGATGGGAAACTTGAAGACGATGCCGTCGGCAAGTACGCTTCGCGTAACCTCGACGTGCGGGTTTGTTGCGGCCGCCGCGCGAGAGAAGCGGCCATCAGACGCCGGTGCTGCCGGCTGCTGCACGCGAGCAACAATCCGGCGGTAGCGGCGAAGCGTCTGCGAGTCGAAGTCGTACGTGACGGATGGGAAGACGACCGTCGTGACGGGTCGCCTCCGCTGCAGTCCGGTACCGGTCGCGAATACAGGGCTCACTCCGAGGTACTCGCGCAGAAACTCCATCTCCTCGTCATCTCCCTCCAGCGAGATGCGGACCTCGTCGTACTCGGATGAGACGATCTGCAGACGCGGCTCAGCCATATGCGAGAGCTCGACCACCTCTGATATCGAAGCCATCTGGTTGGAGACCGACGCCACATCACGCGCCGTGAGCGATGACACACCGAGCGAGTCAATGGCCTGCCGGAGCGGGAAAGGCCATTCGAACGACGCTTCGAGCACGGTGCCGTCGGCCACATCATCGACGACCTTGAGCTCCTGCGCCAGGGCCGGCTGCTGCGACGCCCACAGCGGGATCAGCGCGACGAGGATAGAAAGACGGAGAAGACGTGCGACCATGAAATGGACACCGGGGATGAAACGGATACCGCGCGCTGAAAGAGGCTCGACATCCGGATAATCTGTCACGATGGCTCGACCACGATGGCTGAACCTGAATTACATTCGTAACAGTTGGTGTCGATAGGCGCAGGGATGTCTCTTAAAAATGCGGTGTCGCTGGGTTGGCCGACCATGACGATGTTCTCGGCCGAAGTGCCACTACCGGCACGACTTACCGGTGTAAAGATATCACATGCGGGCCGACGGCACAAGAGGCCGCGCCGCGGCTCACGTCAAATCCGCGCGAGGGTCATCGACCATCCGATCGATCTCATGCTGA
>CAZKDQ010000281.1:0-3113 GCA_964551345.1 uncultured Rhodothermales bacterium | reverse complement strand
CGCATCCGAGGGTGAAGGCATACGTCAAAAATCACAGCCTCGGGCTCGAGGTGCCGTACCGCTACGGATCCGAGACTCGGCGGTACATACCGGACTTCATCGTGCTCGTCGACCCCGGCTCTGCGGCCGGGGCAGGCGACTGCCGTGGAGACGATGACCTCCTCCACCTGATCGTTGAGATTAAGGGCTATCGCCGCGAGGATGCCAAGGAGAAGAAAGCGACGATGGAGACGCGCTGGGTACCGGGGGTGAATAACCTCACGACGTACGGCCGGTGGGCTTTTGCTGAGTTCACCGAGGTATTCGAGATGGAAGCCGATTTGAATGAGAAGGTCGAGCAACTATTCGACGACATGATCACATCGGCCACAGAATCCACAGGTGTGACGGAATGAAGACAGACGTTGTCAAGGAACTGACGGAGACGTTCGAAGCGCACGCGCAAAAAACGGAGAATGGCGTCGAGTACTGGCTGGCGCGCGACCTGCAGCACCTGCTCGGCTATTCCAAATGGGATAACTTCCTGACCGTAATCTCGAAAGCGAAGACGGCATGCGAGGTATCCGGCAACGAGGTCGAGGACCATTTTGCCGACGTCGGGAAAATGGTCGAATTGGGCCTGGGAAGCCGTCGTGAGATCGACGACGTGATGCTGACCCGCTACGCCTGCTATCTCATAGCCCAAAACGGAGATCCGAGAAAGCACGAGATAGCCTTCGCGCAGACCTACTTCGCCGTCCAGACACGTAAAGCGGAGTTGATTGAACAGCGGCTTCTCGAGGCCGAGCGCGTGGCGGCTCGCCGAAAGCTGACGATGACTGAAAAAGAGCTCTCGCAGGTCATCTACGAGCAGACGGGCGGCAACCAGAACTTCGGGCTGATCAGAAGCAAAGGCGACCATGCGCTGTTCGGTAAGTCGACTAAGCAGATGAAGGCACATTGGAAAGTGCCGGTATCACGCCCACTTGCCGACTTCGCGCCGACGATCATCCTGAAGGCGAAAGACTTCGCGACGGAGATCACCATCCACAACTCCAGGCAGCACGCCCTCTCTACGGAACAGGCGATCTCGAACGAGCACGTGACAAACAATAAAGCAGTACGCAAAACGCTCCTCAACCGTGGAATCCGGCCTGAGGCGCTTCCCGCTGCCGAGGACGTAAAGAAGGTCGAGCGTCGCCTCGCCTCTGAGGAGCGTAAGTCGCTCAGCAATCCCGACGGACTCGACACCTGATTATTTACCCGCATTATGGCCGGCAAGCACAAATCCGTCGAAACCATTACCCACGACGGCTCGACGCGCAAATACATCCCGACCGCTGAGTACCAGTCGCTCATGGTCCGGGAAGACCAGAGCCCGATTCAGGTGGCATATGAGCGGCGAAACCGCGACCTCGACCCGCAGCTCGTATGGCGCGGGAAGGATGAGCAGGACTGGTCGGATCTCATCGTGCAGGCGCCGCCGCTCTACATCCAGGAGAAGGTCCACCCCAAGGTGCTCGTCGACGACCTGATGCGGGAGTCGGAGCGACAGGACAAGCAGGATGACGCGCAACCGGATTTCTTTGCCGACTTCAACGGCGTCCCTCACGGCAATGCCCGAGCCGAGTTCTACCAGCACGAAGCCAACTGGCAAAACCGGATGATCCTCGGCGACAGTCTGCAGGTGATGGCCTCACTCGCCGAGCGCGAAGGACTGCGCGGTCAGGTGCAGTGCATCTACATCGATCCACCCTACGGTATCAAGTTTAATTCGAACTTCCAGTGGTCGACAACGAGCCGCGATGTCAAAGACGGTAAAGCCGAACACATCACGCGCGAGCCGGAGCAGGTTAAAGCCTTTCGCGACACATGGCGAGATGGGATTCACTCTTACCTGACCTATCTCCGGGATCGCCTCACTGTTGCGCGGGACTTGCTTACGGAGTCGGGCTCCATCTTCGTCCAGATAGGAGATGAGAATATTCACCGCGTCAGAGCGTTGCTCGACGAAGTATTCGGAGCTGAAAATGCGATCGTCACGATCTACTTCAGGAAGACGACAATGCAGAGTGGGGATTTTCTTGCAGATACCAACGACTACATAGTCTGGTACGCGAAAAACCGCGAGAAGGCGAAGTTCCGCTCTCTTCAGCAAGAAAGGGCGGGATACGACTGGGTGAACTACGACTATGTCATGACCCGCGATCTTCATCGGCGTAAGATTCGGCCGCAGGAGAAAGCGGGTACCGTTCCGCTACCTGATGCGGCTCGTGTGTATCGACGGTCTCCTCTCACGTCCGCTTCCTCATCTAAAACGACGTTAGTGTCATTCGCTCATGACGGCAAGACGTACAGACCGGGGCGCGGTGGGTGGAAAACGAATGCAGAGGGTCTCGGTCGTCTTGCGCGGGCTGGGCGAATTGAGACATACGGAAAAACAGCCTCGTACCGCCGCTACACAAGCGACTTCCCCTTTTTCCCGATTTCGAATACGTGGACGGATACCGCTTCGGGCGGATACGGCGCGGACAAGCTGTACGTCGTTCAGACAAATCAGAAGGTAATTGAGCGATGTCTCTTGATGGTGACCGACCCGGGAGACTTGGTTCTCGACCCGACGTGCGGCTCCGGCACAACCACCTACGTCGCCGAGCAATGGGGCCGACGGTGGATCACCATAGACACATCCCGTGTCGCGCTCGCCCTGGCCCGAGCCCGCGTGATGGGAGCACGATATCCATACTATCTATTGGCCGATTCAGCGGAGGGCCAGCAGAAGGAGGCCGAACTCTCGCGGGCTGCACCCTCGACCGCGCCCACTCGCGGCGACATCCGGCAGGGCTTCGTCTATGAGCGGGTACCCCACATCATGCTCAAGGACATCGCCAACAACGCCGAGATCGATGTCATCTGGGAGAAGTACCAGCAAGAGCTCGAGCCGCTGCGCGAGCAGCTGAATGCGGCCCTGGGCAAGAGCTGGGAGGAATGGGAGATCCCGCGTCACGCGGGCGATCCGTGGCCGGAGAAGGCGCGGAAGCTGTGGGACAAGCTGCAGCGGTATCTCGCCGCGAAGAAGAAGCGCCGCGCTCAGAAGGTCCTCGACCAGCTCAACACGGCGCTGAAGCGCGACT
>CAZKDQ010000280.1:0-3114 GCA_964551345.1 uncultured Rhodothermales bacterium | reverse complement strand
ATCCCGCACTTCGTGAGAAGTTCGTGTGGTTCACCCGTGATGCCGACGGCCGGCCGAATACGCTGAAGGTCGAGTTCACGCTTCGTCCAACGCTGCTCCAGGTGGGTACGTATCCATCGGACTACACGCGCGTCGTCACCTTCAGACGCGCCGGCATTCAGCCCGACGGTATGGCCGGGCGGTAGCTGCAAGCCCGTTTTCAGGCGATGCGGATGCATGAAGGCTGCGGTGTGATCAGGTGGCCGCGGGTGCTTCCCTCTCCGAATACTGAGCATTCGAGGTGGGAAGGCTGTAGGGGGTATCCCCGCAACGGGTAAGTATATCCGGTAGACCGCGTAGAGGAATCCCTCATGCCTTCGGTTCGGGATCTCCCTACATATGCGGCAGGCCTGGATTCATTGTTTGGCGGCGGTCACATAAAACACCGCACGCCATGAAATCGTTATTAGCTCTCCTCCTCGCGGGCGTCCTTCTTTCGGGCCCCGCCACCACACTCCGCTTCGAGTCTTCGGGTACCATCGAAGTGTCGGGCTCGTCGAATGTCCGTAGCTGGTCGTGCGCGACCGATCAGTTTGCCGGTACCATGGAAGCCGAGCTGGTTGACCTGAGCCTTTCGTCGGTCACCGGCGTCGACCTCGTCATTTCCGTCAATAGCCTTGATTGCGGCCAGCGGCAACTGACGTCGAAAGTTCGCGACGCGCTCAGCTCGGAATCGAATCTGATCCGCTTCACGCTCGAAAGCGCCGAAGTGTCGGACAACAAGGTGCGCGCGAACGGCACGCTGACGGCGGCCGGTGGCTCGCGTCCCACCGAGATCATCGCCACCGCCGTGCCGACGGACGACGGGCGGATCCGCCTTTCGGGCGAAGTCGAGCTTCGGATGACGGACCTGGGCATCGACCCGCCGACGGCGATGCTTGGTTCGCTGCGCGCGCACGACGACGTGACGGTATCGTTCGACGTTACCGTACTGCCCTGACAGGCGCTCGCCCGTCATCGGAATCGCGCTGAATCAAATCTGAGGCATAATTATGCGTGTGGCCTCCGTCGCTGCCATCCTTCTCCTTCCGATGTTGTTGGGCTTCGTACGAGGCCCGGAAACGGCGCTGAACGCGGTCTATCTGACCCACGGAAGCAGCATCCGGATCGACGGCACCTCTACCGTGAGCACATTCAGTTGCTCAACCAGTGATGTTGGGGGAGGGGGAACGCTCGACCCGATTTCGGGAGAGCTGGAGATCTTCGTCCGCTCGTTCGATTGCGGAATACGCCGCATGAACATCGACTTCCGCGATGCACTCAAGGCGGGCGATCACGAGTTCATTCGCTTCAGCATCCGCGATGCCAAGGTCGTTGAGCCGGCCGGCCCCGGCGGGTGGACGACTCTGCAAGCCCGAGGCACGATCCTGCTGGCGGGCGTAACCCGCGAGATCACCGTGAGGGCCGAAGCTAATCGGCTGGGGCCCGATACGGTGAACCTTCGCGGGAGCCATCGACTCGCAATGTCCGAGTTCGGCGTCAGCCCGCCGACGAAGCTGCTCGGGATGGTTCGCGCCCACGACAACATTACGGTCGAATTCAACCTGATCGCTAACGGCAGCTGACGTGAAAGCACGCCCAGCGCCGTCGAAATCCTAATCTCATACCAACCACGAACCTCGCTTCGTCATGACCTCACGAGTACGAATTTCCCTCATCGCTCTGATGGTTTGTCTGCCCATGGTTGTGCATGCGCAGTCCATCCAGAACTTCAAACCATACGATCAGGCCGGCAATGGCGTTTTCGAGCCCGAAAAAGACGACACGCCATTCGATGGTCTGCAGGTACGCTGGGGCGCCGCATTCACCCAGCAGATGCAGATGTTGTCTCACTCGAACGAAGCGGATGCCATTCTCGACGCTGATGGGCGCAACGTCAACGAGCTCTACAACCTGGGCTACGGCTTCAACCTGGCAACGGCAAACCTGGTGCTCGATGCCCAGCTCGCCGACGGCATCAGAGTGAACCTGGCCACGTACCTGTCGTCGCGGCATCATAATGAGGCCTGGGTGAAGGGTGGATACCTGCAGATCGATAAGCTCGACGTCCTTGGTGTCGACGCGCTGAGCCGCATGATGGACTATCTGTCAATCCGCGTGGGGCACTTCGGCCTGAACTACGGTGATGCGCAGTACCGTCGAACGGACAACGGCCATGCGATTCACAATCCGTTCGTCGGCAACTACATCATGGATGCAATGGCGATGGAGATCGGCGGCGAGGTGCTGTTCCGCCACAACGGTGTGCTTGCGATGCTTGGCGCATCGTCTGGTGAGAACCAGGGCAACCTCCGCTCGACGGGTAACCGCCAGCCGTCGTTTGTGGGCAAGGTCGGATACGACGACTGGGTGACGCCCGATCTGCGGGTACGCTTGACCGGTAGCGTCTACCACACGGGTGGTTCAGAGCGGAACACACTCTACGCTGGCGATAGGGCCGGATCTCGCTACTACTTCGTGCTCGAGAACTCGGCAGCTACGGCGGCGGGCAACTTCCGCTCGGGTCGTGTCGCACCGGATATCACCGACCGGATTACGGCGACGATGATCAACCCGTTCGTCAGCTTCCACGGTTTAGAGCTGTTTGGATTGTTTGAGTTCGTCTCGGGCCGTTCGCACGCCGAAGCGGAGAACCGGTCGTGGAGGCAGCTTGGTGGCGAGGCCGTTTACCGCTTCCTGCCGCAGGAGCAGCTCTTCGTGGGCGCCCGCTATGCGCAAGTGAACGGTGAGCTCCTCGGGTCGGGCCGCAATGTCACCGTGAACCGGGTTCAGTTAGGAGCGGGCTGGTTCCTGACGCCCAACATGCTGGTGAAGGCCGAATATGTGAACCAGTCGTACGACGGGTACCCCTCCTCGCACATTTACCACGGCGGCAAGTTCGATGGGCTGATGATTGAAGCCGTCGTCGCGTTCTAATCGATGGATGGTCTGAGTCGATCTTTGACTTGCGATTGACAGTCGACGGCCACCCTCGATGATAAAACGAAAGCCGGCATACGCTCTGTGTGCCGGCTTTCATTCGATAGAGTCGGAGCGGATTAGATGTCCATGCTAAATCCGCACATGTGGCCTTTC
>CAZKDQ010000279.1:0-3120 GCA_964551345.1 uncultured Rhodothermales bacterium | reverse complement strand
ACCTGCGCACTCACGCCGTCACGCCCTCCACCGCCCCTTCCGGCACGCGGACGCGACCGGTGCGCATGCGGGAATCGGATGGACGATTCGTTTGCCGTCGGGGCGCGGTCACCGCGCCCCTACATCGCCATTCCCCGTGGTAATATTTCAATCGGTACCCGATCACGCCGCCACCCCCTCCACCGCCTCTTCCGGCACGCGGACGCGGCCGGTGAGGAAGTCTTGCATGAGGCCTTGCTTAAGACTGATGAGCTTTTCCGCACGATGCCCTGCCGATACGATCGCTTCGCCCGTTTCGTCCAGAATCCGAACAATATGCGCCTGCTCCTGCAAAGGCGGACATACGAGAGAATACTCGGAAATGTCGCCTCCTGAGATGTGGGGAATTGCCGTGTGAGTCTTTCGGCGATCTACATGCAAACGGAAATTTGGATGTTCGATTTGGTAATAGATGAGACGCTGCAACATGCGATCAAGAGCACGGAGGCGGCACACTCGCTGAACGAGAAGCGACGGAAGGTCGGCACGTGAGACGGCTGCATAATTCTGTCCAACGAGGGCACCGTCCATTCCGATGACGACGTCACCTTCTCGCATGAGATAGCGGTCGATTCCGCTCGAAAGCTCTGGCCACCTCATCGTGATGGCGTCGTTCCACCGAAGAGTGCCTGTAGTGATGTTGACCCCCCGTAGAAGGCGCACATGGTCGGCGTTGTCCGTGAAACGACTGCTGGCGAAAGCAGGGCCCACCGTCTGATCGGCTACGTCTGCCATGCTCGCCACCTCCCACTCCCTCGGCACCCTCCCCAGGGGCGAATCTTTGAACTGCTCGGGGTGGCGGACGGGGTCGCGGAGCTCGCCGTTTTCGTCGAGGCCGCGGGTGAGGAGGTCGTGCAGCAGGCCGGCCTTTACCTGCTTGAGCTTCGCGATGACGGCCTCCGTCTGCCGGATCGCAGCGTCCACCGTGTCCAGCACCCGAGCAATCCGGCGCTGCTCGGGGAGGGGTGGCCAAAGGGTTTCAAAGGCCTCTACATCTATCTCCGTCACAGCAGGATAGCTGGACCCAGATTCTCGTCGCCGGAGATGGCTGGCCACTTCCTGGCTGAACAGGAGATGTCTCAGGAAATCCGGATCAGAGCCGTCACGGGGTCGCAGCACCGCGAAACCGGTTGAGCAGATGATATCCTCGCCGTTCGTCCAATCCGCATACGTGTGCGCTTGGAGACTTGGCCGAACCGTGCATAGAATGGAGTCTCCATACCGGACGACTCTTCTAGCTCTGCTTGGGGCCGAGCGATAGACCTGATCCGTAACCGAGCTCCAGTCGATCCTTCCTTTTTCGACAGAAGCTATGTCCAGGTATCGGAATCGGTAGTCGATCGGAGTGTCAGCGCCGAGGGCCTCCGGGTTTACTTCGACCACTTCATCGAGCTGCATCCGCCTCCATTCATCACGCATACCCCAGCACCTCCAGGTATCGATTGAGCTCGCGTTCCGTCTCGGCGCGTTCGGACTCGATGTCTCGCAGCGTCACGCGGTATTTGTCCCACCAGTTCTCGAACAGCGCCACCACGCGCTGCCGGTGTTCGGCCACGTAGCGGTCGATCTGTGACGCCAGCGCCTCGCGGAAGATGGCCAGCACAAGCGCCTGCGCATCGGCCACTGTGAGGGAAGCGAGCGCCTCGTGGAGCCGGTCCACCAGGCTCTTCCGCAGCTTCTTCTGCTCGCGCTTCTCGCGGCTCAGCTCCTTCTTCGTCTCCTTGTACGGTTCGAGCTGCTTCTCCAGCGCCTTCCGCTCAGCATCGATCTCGTGGCCGTGAGCCGCGTCCTTCTTGGCCGCCTTCTTCAGTTCCTTGATGCGGCCGTCGAGGTACTTCGCATAATTCCCCTTCGCATCCTCATCCTCCTGCCAGTCGTCATCGTCCGCCTCTTCCCCGCTCTCGAACGAGGCGATGCGTCCGCTCAGCTCGGCGATGCGTCCATCCGCCTCCTCAATCTCCGCCAGGAAATCCGCCAGCAGGTGCGCCACGAGCGGGTGCTCGAACGGATCGGCATCGTCGTCGCGCTCCAGGGCATCCTCCACGCTCACGGCCCAGCTCTCGACGAGTCCGCCAAAACCCTGCGCCATCAGCGTCTTGATGTTCTTCTCCTGCGCATCCCACCACCGCGCGATGACGCCCGCCACCTTGAAGCGGTCGAGCAGGCCCACCGGCCGAAGCGCCTCCTCGAACGACGTCAGGAAGTCGGCGCGCACCTCCATGAAGTCGCGCACCTCCGGCAGGCGGACGAGCCGCGGCGCGTGCGCCTTCCACCATGCCTCGAACGCCTCGCTGAGCGCCGCCTCCTTCGATCGCACGCCGGCATCCGACTCGACGGCATCCTTGATGTCGCGGCGTTCCTGGAGATGATCGGCGAAATCGAAATATGCCGCGTCATCATTGGCCAAATCATCATTGGCCGAATCATCATTGGCCGAATCATCGTTGATCGAATTATGATGGGCCGCGGATGGGCGCGGGGACCGCGCCCCTGCGTCTGGTCGTGAATGCAAAATCGAATCGGTGCGGAGGCCGTGGGCATCAATGACGTCGCGCTGCGCGTCGACTTCGGCCACGGGCACGCCGCCGAGGAGGTGGGCGCGGACGTCATGGGGCTCGGGCGGTGGCGCGTTGTCGGCGTATCGCCGGATGTTCAGGTTGAACTCGTTCTCGGCGAGGTCATCGATCGAGACGACCTTCGCGTAGTGCGGGACGTCGCGGAAGGCCTCGAACGTCGAGACGACCTTCTCGATGTCCTCCGGACGGAGGAAGTTCTGTGCGCGGCCCTCTTCGAACTCCGCATCGGCATTGATGAAGAGCACCTTGCCGCGCCGGGCCTCCGGCTTGGCGCCCTTCGCCCGCAGAACAAGTATCGACGCCGGAATGCCGGTGCCGTAGAAGAGGTTGGGTGGAAGGCCGATTACCGCCTCGAGCAGGTCGTCAATCAGGATGCCTTCGCGGATCGACTTTTCGGCGCTTCCACGGAAGAGTACGCCGTGCGGCATCACGGTGGCCATCATGCCGCCCTCGCGCAGCACCGCGAGCATGTGCTGGAGGAACATCAGGTCCGCCTTCTTCCCTT
>CAZKDQ010000278.1:0-3124 GCA_964551345.1 uncultured Rhodothermales bacterium | reverse complement strand
TCGATCGAGCTGATTTCGTGCGGGCAGAAGTCGGCCAGCGCCTCGCCGACGCGCTCGCTTATTTCAGTGTCAAAGATCCTGAGAGGGCGGAGGTAGCGCTCACGCGTGTCCGAGAAAGTATCGACTGGTACGACGCCGAAGGACTGCACCACCGGCGCAATATGGCGACGCTGTCCTACTTCGCCCTCATCAGCAGCGTCGACTTTACACCCGAAACATACGAGGAGGCGCTTCTATATTTCAGGCGGCATCTTCAGGATCAGAATTCGCGTGAGGAGATGGTCGGCCTGCGGACGCTGGCTTACTTCGAGTGGCGCCTGGGTATGCACGACCTGGCCGTAGGCCGTCTCGAAGAAGCGATCCGACGGGCCGGTGAACTCGGTGAATATGAACTACAAG
This sequence comes from uncultured Rhodothermales bacterium, assembly GCA_964551345.1. Classification (GTDB taxonomy): domain Bacteria; phylum Bacteroidota; class Rhodothermia; order Rhodothermales; family CAZKDQ01; genus CAZKDQ01. The sequence goes on along the minus strand of CAZKDQ010000278.1, from coordinate 2,725 downwards.
CCCGGTCGGCCTCAGATCTGGGGGAGATGTACTGGGCACGTGGAGACATCGAGCTTGCCAAGGAATGGCTGCGGCGTTCGAGTGAGATCTTCGGTCTTCATGCCGCCGCCGACGGATACACGGAGACCGCTCTCGCGGCGTCGAGGCATCACGAGCCCTTGCGGCTTCTGGCTTTGCTGAAGCTCGAGGAAGGCCTTGTCCACGAAGCACTTGCGCTCACAGAAGAGTTCCGTACACGGTACTTGCGCCACTTGCGGATCCAGGCCGGGCCCGAGCGTGCGGGTACGCGGGTCGATTCTCTCGTAGCAATGCTTGAGAACGTGCGGTCCGAGCTGGCAGGTATCGACAGCAACGACGGCGCGTATCATAGCGCTCGGTCGCGAGAGGCATCGTTGCTTGTTGAGCTGACTCGCGTCGTTGAACCGCCCGAGGATGAGCTGACCTATGACCTTGACGCGATACAACGGTTTTTGCGTGCCGAGAACAAAGTCGCTCTGTCTTATGTGGTCTGGGATGCAAGCTGGTTGAATCCCATCAACTATAGCTACGCCATCGTTGTCACGCCTGATACGGTAGCGGCCGTGCGGATTGACGTAGGGCATGATGCGCTTGCAGAAGCGGTATCACAGGTTATACCTGTTTCAGACAAGCCCGGCAGAGGCTCTATCTCGTTGGGCTCCATTGACTTGACCCGCCTGAAGGCTCTCCATGATCTGCTTTTCAAACCGGTTCAGCGTTTCGTAGAGAATGGAGACCGAATCGTCGTTGTCCCGGACGGCCCTCTTTTCCGCGTCCCGTTCTCGGTTCTCGTATCCGAACACGCCGGTCGGTATGAGTATCGGGCGGCACGATACCTGATGGAGGATCATGCGCTGTCGCATGAGTTGGCTCTGAGTTTACTTCTCGCTCCCGGCGGCTCACCCGCCGGCCGCGGCGCGTTCGCAGCCCTCGCGCGGAAGTCACACTGGAGTAAGGAGGGTGACCTCCCCGACCTGCCTGCGGTAACACAGGAGGTACAAACCGTCGGACATCATTTTCGCTCGACCGATGTCCTGGTCCCGGATGGTGCTTCGCGCGATCAGCTTTTTCGCTCGCTCTCCGATGCCTGGGGCGTTCATGTTGCTACCCATGCGATAGTCCACCCGACCTCCCCGCTCTACCATCGGATCTTGCTCTCGGATGACGACCATACCGACGGAACCGTCTTCATGTTTGAGCTCCTCCGGCGGGCGTTTGGAACGCCCCTCGTCGTTTTGAGTGGCTGCGCCACAGCCACCGGCCCGGTGTTCGGTGAGGGGATGGCCGGCTTCCAGTACGGATTTCGTGCGGCAGATGTGGGTGCGGTCGTGTCGACGCACTGGGCGGCCGAGGACGATGCTATCGCCGGTATCATGACTTCGTTCTATCGTGAGTTGGCTGATGGAGTACCCAAGGATGAAGCGCTGCGAAAGGCACAGCTCGAGTATCTCTATCAACATGATGGGCTGCTGGCGAGTCCATTTCTGTGGGGCAATCCCGTTGTTTACGGCGACACGTCTCCTGTGCCGCAGCATGTCATCAAAAGCTCGGCTGGGGGTGTACGTCCGCTTGGCGCCGTGATATTATTTCTTCTCTTTGGCCTCTTAGTTTTCGTGCTGTTTCGCCGCACTCGAACTCCATCTGTCCCGCAGGCTGTATGAGTCAACCTCCGCCACTATTCGACGAGATTGGTCGCCTGGCTACTGAGCAGCAGAACCCGAATTCTACTCGGATTGATGAGGCCTCAACGCGTGAGATTCTGGAGATCATCAACACCGAAGATCACCTCGTTCCGCCGGCTGTTCGACGGGAGATTCCGTACATCGAACGTGCCGTGGATATCGTGGTGGACGCGCTCCGAGCGGGCGGCCGACTGATCTATGTCGGCGCCGGGACCAGCGGACGCCTGGGTGTGCTTGATGCGGCTGAATGCCCGCCGACTTTTGGCACGCCTCCGGAGATGGTCGTCGGCCTCATAGCCGGAGGCGCTGAGGCCATGTTCGTAGCACAGGAAGGCGCAGAGGACCGCGAGGAGGACGGTGCCCGAGACCTGTCACTCATCGGCGTGTCGCCGTCTGATGTTGTTTGTGGAATTGCAGCCAGCCGGCGGACTCCCTACGTGGTTGGAGCGGTAAAACACGCGCGCGACATCGGCGCACGTACGCTTTTCGTTACCTGCAACCCACGCTCCGAATTCGACCTGAATGTCGACGTTGCGATCTGCCCCGTTGTAGGACCCGAAGTCGTCATGGGCTCGACACGCATGAAGAGCGGGACGGCCCAGAAACTCGTCCTGAACATGATCACGACGGCCTCGATGGTTCGCCTTGGTAAGACCTACGGCAATATGATGGTAGACCTCAAGGCGACCAATAAGAAACTCGTCGAGCGTTCGCGCCGCATCGTTATGACAGTGACCGGCGTTGGTTATGAAGAGGCGTCGCGCACCTTGAGCGAGGCGGACGGCCACGTCAAAACCGCTCTGGTCTCGCTTCTGGCCGGGGTGGACATTAGCGAAGCACAGCGACGACTCGCGAATGCTGACGGAAAGGTTCGTCGCGCTCTCACGTCCTGACGTTCCACGTGGAACATCATCCTCCCGCTTCCTCCCGTTGTTTCACGTGAAACGGTGCGAACCTCACCAGCACGAGATGCGTTGACTCGCGTCGCTGCAGCGCCATAATGGTGCTGCGGCTTTTGGTCGTTG
>CAZKDQ010000277.1:0-3126 GCA_964551345.1 uncultured Rhodothermales bacterium | reverse complement strand
CACCGCAATCGCTGCGCGGAGGTCCGGCACGTCCTGAACGATGGCGCGCATCCGCTTCCCTTGTTCGTCGCGAAGTACGTAGCGGCGCTCCAGGTCGTTCAACCGGCCGAGCCATGTGTAAAAGATGTGCTCATAGAAGTACGGGTCGTCCTGCTGGGATGGCGGATACAGGAACAGCCGCTTGTTCTTATAAAGGACGCGCGACAGGCGCATCGACTGTGCAAGGAGACGAAGCCGGGCCGCGCGAAGCAGATTGTCCACCTCTTTCGGGATCGGGCCGAATCGGTCTAGGATCTCAAGTCGCATTCCATCCAGATCATCGACTGTCGTGGCCTCACTGATGCGCCGATAGACGTTCAGCCGCTCGACGTTGTTGGACAGGTAGTCGTCGGGGATGAACGCATCCTCCTCAACATCAACCGTCGTTTCCGGCGCCCGTGGAACGTGCTTCCTGTCTTCGAAGACTTCCGCAAACTCCTCCTCGCGAAGCTCGGCAACGGCCTCATCCAGGATCTTATGATAGGTTTCGAAGCCGACTTCATCGATAAAGCCGCTCTGTTCGCCGCCGAGAAGGTTGCCGGCTCCCCGAATGTCGAGGTCGCGCATAGCGATGTTAAAGCCTGAACCCAGATCAGAAAACTCTTCGACAGCTTGCAGGCGCATCCGTGCCTCCCGGGTCAGGCTCTGTACCGACTTAACCAGCAGGTAGCAGAACGCTTTCCGATCCGACCTCCCGACGCGGCCGCGCAACTGATGCAGTTCAGACAGGCCAAACCGATCCGCATGGTTGATGATGATCGTGTTCGCGTTGGCGATATCGAGGCCACTTTCGATGATGTTCGTACTCACGAGGACGTCGAACTTCTCATCTACAAAATCTGCCATCACCTTCTCGAGCACGCTTCCCTTCATCTGGCCGTGCGCGGTCCGGATGCGGACGTCCGGAAGCATGCCGCGCAGAGACATCGCGATCTCTTCAATCGACCGGACGCGGTTGTGGATGAAGAAGACCTGTCCGCCACGGCTGATTTCATATTGGATGGCGTCGCGCACGAGATCCTTGTTGAAGCTGTGGATCTCGGTAACGATCGGCTGCCGGTTGCGTGGTGGCGTGTTGATGATGGACAGATCGCGCGCACCGAGCAGTGAGAACTGGAGCGTTCGAGGGATGGGCGTTGCGGTAAGCGTAAGCGTATCAACTTCGGCCCGGAGCTGGCGCAGACGCTCTTTCGCCGCGACGCCAAAGCGCTGCTCCTCATCCACCACGAGCAGACCGAGGTCCTTGAACCGGACGTCTTTCGAGATCAATCTGTGCGTCCCGATGACGATATCGACGCCGCCCTTGCGAACGTCCTCGATGATCTTCTTCTGCTCGGCCGAGCTGCGGAATCGAGACAGCGCCTCGATCCGAACGGGATAGCCGTCGAGCCGCTCCTCGAACGTTTCCTGATGCTGCTCGGCGAGGATCGTTGTGGGCACAAGAACCGCGACCTGCTTCCCGTCCTGTACCGCTTTAAAGGCTGCCCTCACCGCAATCTCCGTCTTGCCGAAGCCCACGTCTCCGCACACGAGGCGGTCCATCGGCACGGGCTCCTCCATGTCCACCTTGACGGCTTCGATGGTCGCCGCCTGGTCGGGCGTGTCTTCGTACCGAAAGGTGGCCTCCATCTCTCGCTGCCATACCGTGTCCGTCGAAAAGGCGAACCCGTTGGAGGCCTTGCGCTTAGCGTATAACTTGATGAGGTCGCGCGCGAGCTCTTTTACGCGCTTCTTCGTGCGCGCCTTCGTCTTCTCCCATTGTCCGGAGCCAAGCTTGGTCAGCGTTGGCTGGTGCCCTTCCTTGCCGCTGAATTTGTGCAGCTTGTAGAGAGCGTTGACGTTGACGTAGAGGACGTCATTGTCGCGGAAGAGTAGTTTCACCGCTTCCTGCTGCTTCTCCCGAACAGTAATCTTATGGAGGCCCGCGAAGCGCCCGACGCCGTAATCTATATGGACGACGAAGTCGCCCGGCTTCAGATTCTTGACCTCTCTTAGCGTAAGGCCGCCGTAGGACTGCTTCTGTTTGCGCCTCGTCGGCCGGTGATACCGGTCAAAGATCTGGTGATCCGTGTAAACGGCAAGGCCGGCTTCATCATACTCGAATCCGTGGTGGATCGAGCCGATCTTGAGCTCAAGCCGATGATCGCGGACACTGGTCTCGAGAAGCTCCAACAGGCGATTGATCTGGCCGTGGCTGTCGCAGAGGATAAGCGTGTCGAGTCCGTCGGCAGCATTGCCGGCGATCTTCTTTCGAACGAGTTCGATGTTCTTGTTGAAGACCGGCTGCGGACGTGAATCGATGTGGATCGTCGTCTCTGCGTCGCCTGGAAGGAACGTGCCTGCCTGAAGCCGTGCGAATGAAAGCAGGCCCGTTGTGAGGTCGCCGGAACTCAGATATCGGTGGGACGGCGGAGGGAATGTCGTGTCAAGATGTCTTTCCGTAGCTCGACTAAATCGCTCGTGTAGCTCCTCCTCTGCCTCAACAGCGATGCCGTCAAAACGGCCTTCGTTGAAGGTGACGATGAGCGTATCGTCGCGTAAGTAGTCGAAGAAGGACGTAAAGTCTGAACCGCCTGCTTCGAGGTTTGGAACGATGCGCGCGTGCGTGAGGCGGCTGATCGATCGCTGTGTCTTGGCATCGAACTCACGAATCGAATCCACCTCATCACCAAAGAACTCGATGCGGATGGGATAGTCGCCTGCGAATGGGAAGATGTCGAGGATGCCGCCGCGCAGCGCCATGTCGCCGGGCGTTTCGGCGAATTCCACGCGCTGGAATCCGAGATCGTGCAGGCGCCGGACAGCCTCTTGTGGATCTACCTGATCCCCCGAGGTGACGGTCCATGTCGCCTCGGCGAGCTGATCTCCCGTCGGTACACGGCTCATCACCGCATCAAGGCCGGCGACGAAAAACATAGCCTCGCCCTCAGACAAGCGTTGCAGAGCTTCGGCCCGGGCGATCGTATGGGCTACATCTTCGACGTGATTAGGATCATACGGTGCATGATCAGATCGCGGGAAGCGTACGACGTGCCCCGGCTCCACGATCTGTTCGAGGTCGCTCGCGAGGTATGCGGCGGACTCGTC
>CAZKDQ010000276.1:0-3134 GCA_964551345.1 uncultured Rhodothermales bacterium | reverse complement strand
GTTCGAGCGGCTAACTAATTTTGAGGGATACAGAGCTGCGGGCTGTATCATGCGGGCTGTATCATGCGGTCCGAAACAAGCAAGCTGCATTTTATCGCAGCATTTTGCCCGGGTGGCGGAATCGGTAGACGCAACGGTCTCAAACACCGTTGGCCGCAAGGCCGTGTGGGTTCGAGTCCCACCCCGGGTACCCTAATGTCGGTGTATTCCCTTGTCCGCCAATAGGTTGCGGGATTATCGGGGTACCGCGGTAAACATGTAGGTAAAGGTTTTGCCGTCAATTCTGCGATGGCCGCTCCCTTCTTGATGCGAAACACCACAGATGAGACATAGCGACGGCGAGACAGGCGTGTCCGCGTCGCGGAGAAGTGGATTCTGGCTCGGCAACGCGACAGCGCGTTCTTGATTCACACTGGAGGGGTCCGCCGGCCTCGCCTGGTCGAAGACCAGACTTTCGCGCGATGACGGGCGCTGCATCATGCTCCGGAAAGCCTCTCGCGCTCGGAGCCGGCTATAGGCTTCTACCCCTTCATGCCCCGAGAAACGCGATGTGCCTTCAGGAACGCTTCTATCCCCCGGGTCGGGTATAAAATCTTCCGGCCGTGCTGCGTGAATGGAATCTGGCGCGTGTCCCGCAGGTGTTGGAGGGTTCGGTCACTCCATCCGGTCCATTCCTGAATTTCGATCTTGGTCAGCCAGGGCTTTCGCACGGCATTCTCGACCAATGCCGGAAGTTCGGCGGCAATGACGTCGCGTACGGCTTCGCGTATCATGTCCCGGATGGTGTCGAGATCAACGACGATTGTGCTCATCGATCTTCCCTGTTAGTATTTTTGAGATGGTGCGACGCGCGATTCGCTCCTTGCGATCAGAGGATGGCTGAGAACTCCACTGATCGTTCTCAGACAAACCGCTGGTCCTGTTGCATATGCGGTGCATGGCTCACAATTACGACGGGAGATCCGATGAACAAAGCTCACGATGATCTCGGATCGCGAACGATGAGTCAGCTGCGAGAGCAGGTCCATGGATTGCGGCAAGCTGTCAACGACATCCAGGGCCAGATCGACCGGGCAGAAGCAATCGAGTCACGCGGAGGATCAAGGGCTAATCGGAACTGGCTGGCACGGGCCAGGCACGCTATGCACAAGAAGGAGATACTCGCCGCGGAGCTTGAAGAGGCAATCCGCCGGCGCGAAAGAACTGCGGAAATCCAGGCGCAGAGGACGTACGTCGATGCATTCGTGGCGGCGGCCAGAAAGCAGCTTCCAGCGGAGCAGTTTCGGATGATCGAACTCCATGCACGAAGTGAGGCCGCCTGGCCAGAGCAACCGAGTGCACTCGACCGGGAGCAGATCAGCCGTCAGCGCAAGCGCGAGCGGGCGCTACGGAGGTTTAGCGAGAAGGGGCCGGTGATAGGCGAGAACGGCTCTGCGCCCGGTCTTTCTGCTACGGGCGATCGCCTGCGTTCTGCAGAAACGATGTACGTCGCAGCCCGCAACGTGATTGACGTCTGGAGGGCGGGGGAGACGGTTCCGGTAAACTTCTACGAGGAACTCGCCGAGGCGCTTGACGCATGGGAGTTCTCCACGTGAGCAGTGGCCGGATAGATTCACCGGCAGAGGCGCGGCCGCGCGAGAGATGCCCGAGTTGAATGCGTGAGCGCTGCAGCCACGGACGAAAATCTATTGAACATATATAGATCGGGACGGGCCGGTCTCGGAGTTCGACCATGAGACGGATGAGTTAAAACCCCGTTCTCTTGCCCAGGACACTACTTTGTTGGAGGTGAAGGCGAACCGCCCTTTCGGAGGCGCCTGATCACACCGTCTAATCGGGCGACGAGCGCCTGAAACCGATCAATTCACGGTAGAGTCCGCGTCGTGGTTAGCGGGTTCTTTCGGCTCGCTGCCCAAGATCGGCATGGTGCTCAAGACAAGCTGCGAACGTGCGCGGTGAGACCAGCGACGGCCGTTCTACGTGAGCTCAATAAGGTCGTACCGCACCACTTCCACGCCTACCCAGCCACCCGCAGCGCCTCCGCAAATGCATCCGGCAGCGGGCTCTCCTCCACCGCTCGTGCCGCCTTCTCTACGTCGTACGCCACGCGCACGAACTGCACCTCGAGCGGCGATTCGTGCTCCGGGTTGACGTCCAGCATGACGTAGCCTGCCCTCGGATCGCCGTCCTTCGGCTTGCCGACCGAGCCTGTGTTGACCACGTGGCGAGAACCCCACCGGCTATCACCATCTTCGATGGCGCGATGGAACGGCTTGTGCGTATGGCCGAAGCACATCACGTCGCATTCTTCCGCCTTCATCATGCGGAGGAAGCTCGAGTCCGGCCGGTCTTCGAAGAGGTACTCGTTGATCTTGCGCGGGCTGCCGTGGACGAGGAGAACCTCGAAAGGCCTGGCGTTCTTCTGCCTACCCGCCTGAAACGTAAGGCGGAGATGCCGCGGGAGCGTTCTCAGGTACGCCCGCGCCCAGCCATTGATGACGCCGTTCGTGTACGTGATGCTCTCCACACCCCGCGCCTCATCCTCCTCGGTCTTGTATGCGCAGCCGCAGTCGTCCGAATTGAGGCCGACGCCCTCGTCGTAGTTACCGGCAATCGTCGGGATCCGGCGGGCCTGTATCATATGCACGACCTCGTTCGGCCACTTGTTGTATCCGACGAGATCGCCAAGGCAGTAGATCTGATCTGGATTCGTTCGTGCAATGTCTTCGAGGACCGCCTCAAGTGCGGGCAGGTTGGCGTGTATGTCGGAAATGAGGGCGAGCTTCATCGAAGTGCAAAGGGGGAAGTTGGTAGGACGAAGTGGCGGATATCGAGAAGTTGAAAATCAGGAAGTCATAAGCCGCGCGTCCGAGTGATAACAGCTAACAGCCACCAGCTATCGCCCCGTCGACATACAGCGCTCGCATCTTGAACAGCTGGTCGAGGCCGATGCGAATGGGCGTGTCGAGATCATCGACCAAGCCGCGTTCCGCAAAAAGCGTGAGGCCGTCGAGGTCGAATCCCTCCAAGTCGTCTTCGGGACGTGGCGCGCCAGCCTCCGCCTTCATCAAATCGACGCGTCCGCCGCAGCACCCGTGCTTGAGCGTGGAGCGAAGCATGACGGCTCCACCCTT
>CAZKDQ010000275.1:0-3138 GCA_964551345.1 uncultured Rhodothermales bacterium | reverse complement strand
GAGAACGAGAGCTGACGCATCCCGCACGCTCGCCCGCTCTCAAGGACCACAGCCTCCACTACCTCCCCGCGTTCCCATCCACACGCGCCTGAACCCTCTCAATCAAGTTCGGCACCGCAGATTTAGATGGATGCGCCTCCTGCAGATCCGTCAGGATACCGAGGGCTTCGCCGTACTCTTGCGGCGGCGCTCCAGCTTCGGATCGAGATCGCTGAACCACATCACCCTCGTGCATCAGGCTGATCGCCAGCGACTGCCAGGCCTGCACGTTCTGTGAATCCGAGTCCGCAACGCGCCGGAGGATCGACGTAGCCCGATGATGACGCTGCAACGCCTCGTCCAGATTGCCCGCAGTCGCTGCGGCGATTCCCAGATTCTCATGCGCTATCGCCAGATCTCGCATGGCGTCAACATCGTTTGGCCGCGTCTCCACGTACTCTTCTCGAATGGCGAGCGACCTTTGAAATGCCTTGCGCGCTGCCTCGCCGTTGCCCATCTCGGCGAAAACTACGCCCAGCCTTTCCTCGGCGAGACCGAGCAGCCGAAAAACTCTCGTGTTGGACTGCTGCCCTGCATAAAGACTATCCAGAATGGATTTAGACGCACGGTATCGCTCAAGAGCCGCCGCCGCATCACCGCGGTTGGGGAAATTCGGATTACCAAGCAAATCGCCATACTTGATAAGTCCGATCGCGTGCCGGATATGACTGTCGCTGTCCGTCGGGTTCTGAAGAGCCAGCGTCCGGTAGCCTGACACGGCCTCGCGCATCGATGCATCCGCAGCACCGATATCACCGCTCGCAGCCTGAACATCGGCGAGCTTCTCTCGCGTGAGAGACAGAGGAAGCAATGTCTCGGATGAAGGCGCACGCGCATCGTCAAGAATCGCCAGCGCCTTCTGGTAGCTCACCAACGCATCACCCGTCCTTCCAAGGTTGGCGTTCGTCGGATTGCCCTGAACATTGCCGACGCGCCGATATGCCGCGGCAAGTTCGAGTTGAAGAGACAGATCGTTCTCCGACTCCTGCGCGAGTTCATCGAGATACTGCACGGCCCGTTCCACGACCAGCTCGCGCGCCGGCGTCGATCCCGGCAGATCACGAATGGCGTCGTGAACGTCGAAAAGGAGATCGCCCGCGATAGCGCGCACATCGGCAAATCGCTGCTCCGCCCGAAGGCGCTGTCGTTCGGCAACACGCATCTGCCAGGTCGTCGCCACGATTCCACCTACCAGCGTCAGGAACAGCAGCAGCGCCGCTGCAACGCCTCCTTTGTAGCGCCCGACGAATTTCGTTGCGCGATACCTGAAGGAATCCGGCCTGGCCGCAATCGGCATCCCATCGAGATACCGGCGCACGTCATCGCCGAGCTGGTCGGCAGAACCGTAACGCCGCTCCGGTTCCTTCTGAAGCGCCTTTAGCACGATCGTGTCAAGGTCGCCGCGAAGCGTGCGAACCAGGTGCCGCGGCATCGACTTATCCTCCGACCCGGTAGCTGCCGTTCGAACGACGGTACTCGGGCGCGCCGGCTGGGCATGGCAGATGGTCCGCTCGATTGCACTCGGTGTACGAGACGCGAAGTCATAAGGCCGCTCGCCCGTTAACAGCTCGAACAGCACGATCCCGAGCGAATAAACATCCGTTGCCGTCGTAACCGGCTCGCCCCGCGCCTGCTCCGGCGCGGCATACTCCGGCGTCATCAGCGGCAGTACCGACGTCGTGGCGGGCGCGTCGTCTGGGGCCTCGGTTCCCGCAACCAGCGTCGCGATCCCAAAATCGAGCAGCTTGACGGCGCCGTTCCTAGTCACCAGGATGTTGGATGGCTTGATATCCCGGTGGACGATCAGTTGCTGATGCGCATAGGCAACGGCACGACACGCCGTCAGGAAGAGCTCGAGCCTCGATCTGACGTCAAGCCCATGCTCGCGGCAATACTGCGTGATCGTGAGGCCGTCCACGAACTCCATCACGAGGTAGGGCCGGTCCCCATCGGCCACGCCGCCGTCAACAATGCGCGCAATATTGGGATGATCGAGACGAGCGAGGAACCGCCGCTCCGCGTCGAACCTGCGCCTCGCATCCGGTTCGAGAAAGCTCGCATACATCATCTTGATCGCGACCTTCTGCTCGAACAGCCCGTCGGCGCGCTCGGCCAGCCAGACGGATCCCATGCCGCCGCGGCCGGCTTCCCGCACCAGACGATACGGCCCGATACTGTCCGGCAAATCCGTCTCAGGAAACGCCAGCGGCACAAGATCGAGCGCTCCGCGGCTGAAGCGCGCCGTCGCCTCGGCCCGCTGATGCGAATCCAGCAAACGATCGACTTCTTCTCGCAGCGCCGGATCGCCCGCGCACGCGTCGTCCAGAAACGATGCCCGATCAGACTTCGGCAACTCAAGCGCGTCGCCGAGCAGATTCGACAACTGCTCCCACCGTTCGGGCGTGTAGGAGGACATCCGGATGCGTGATTCTGGGCTGTGGAATAACTGCGCCAAATATACCGGAGGCAGCCAGATATGCCACGCTATTCCCTCCGATCATGTCGACGGATTCCGGCGACTAACCGCTCAAATCTTATCGCACATCGTGAAATGCCGTCGACATTAGAATCGCGTAAAGCGATCGCCGGCAGGCGATCCCAGGCGCGTGTTCACACGCGCAGCAACCCTCGGAACCCCCTCGCCGCGTAGTACGAGTCGGCACCGTTGTGATAGATGAACACGTGACCGTAGCGGAAATCTCCGAACAGCCCGCCGCCCCGCTCGCGGATGTCGTCCGGCGTGGCGATCCAGCTCGAGGTTTTCGTATCGAACGGCCCCAGCTGCTGGAGCGCGCGGTACTCGTCTTCGGTCAGGATCTCGATGCCCATCTCTGCAGCCATCTCCAGCGCGCTCTTCTCCGGCGGATGCTTCTTCCTTCCGCGCCGCGCCTCGCCGTCGTAGCAGATGCTTCGGCGCCCCTTCGGACTCTCCTTCGAGCAATCGCAATAGACAAAAGCGCCCTCCTTATCATCATACCCGATCACATCCGGCTCGCCGCCCGATTGCTCCATCTGGTCCAGCGCCCAGAGCTTCTCCGGCTGCGCCTCGAGCCGCGCCTCAACCTCCTCCCACGCCCGCCCCTCGTGGCGAGCCATATT
>CAZKDQ010000274.1:0-3146 GCA_964551345.1 uncultured Rhodothermales bacterium | reverse complement strand
CGCAGCGGCATTGCCGTGCGGTCTCCCAGCGTGGATCCCCTCGTCGGCCGGACGTATCAGTGGGAGCGCGCCGAGCGGTTGGTTTGTCCGTCGGGCGCCGATTCACTCATCGGGCGATCGACAGGCGGTTATGCGGCACATCGGTCGGCCGATGCAAACCGATCTCACGTAACCGGGCCCGACGATGAACCCGCGCATAGTTTTTCAAGGCGTTCTGCTTCTTAGCGTTCTGCTTCTTCTTATTTCCGCACCGGCTACGGCCCAGCATCCTGGCGGTGCCGACGTTTTCATTTCGGCTGAGGCGGCACACGCCATGGCTGCGCGGCCATCCACCGTGGTTCTACACGTCGGCACGTCGGAGGACGCGTTCCTTGCTGGTCACATCGAGGGCGCGCGGTTCGTCCCACTTTCGGCACTTGTAATTGAGCGCGATGGTGTGCCGATGGAGCTTCCGCCCATCGCGGATCTCGACTCGCTGTTCAGCTCGATCGGTATCACGGATCACGCGCATGTGCTGATCTACGGAGACGGCGCGATGGGTGATATGGAGACGCTGGCCGCGGCGCGAGCTTATTTTACGCTGGACGTGCTCGGGCATCCGCACCTCCACATGATCGACGGCGGTCTGAAGGCCTGGCGAGATGCGGGGCTCCCACTCGCGACGCTCTCATCCATGCCCACCCAGGCAGCCACTGTGGAATTCGGCGCGCACGACCTCCGCGATGCACTGATCGCCACGGCGCCGCAGATTGAGGCTCGCTTAGGCGACGCCGCCCTTCTGCTTGCCGACGCGCGGCCTCATCCTCAATACACGGGCGATGAATCGGGGCCCGATGTCGAACGGCCCGGGCACATTCCGGGCGCGGTGAGCCTTTACTGGAAGGACTTCCTGAGGGATGACGGCTCGCTGAAGCCGCACGATGACCTCCTCGAAATGTGGAGGGCTTCAGGGTACGACGAAGGGCGCGACGTAATCGTGTACTGCCGCACCGGGATGCAAGCGAGTTTCGGCTATATGGTTGCCAAACACCTCGGCCTGAACCCGATGATGTACGACGGCTCCTTCATTGAATGGAGCAACATGACCACGTATCCTGTAGAAGTCGGCCCATAGACCAAACGCATTGATCGTGCGTCCCGCGGTTGGGTTGAGAGCCGAGCGTAGAGAGCGGGGCCGTATGGGTCCGGGCAGCCATGCTGAACTGGGCGGCGGGGCGTCTCCCCCGTTCCCCCCAGAACAGCAACTGACAGGATTGCTGCCTACCTCAGGGCGTGATGCGCGCGGCGAATCCGCCGCCCGGGGCGAGGCGGACGGTCAGCACATCGCCGGATGACACCGATGCCGACCGCCGCCGGTAATCGCCTGCGTAGCGGTCGGCGTTGATGCCGTCTTCGAAGGCGTCGAGCGTGAACGTGCCCGGCGGCAGGAACGACAGGTCGATCTCGATCTCGCGCTCCGACCAGTTCGTCATCGCGCCGACGTACCATTCGTCGCCGGTGCGGCGCGCCATGACGACATACTCGCCGATCTCACCGGCAAGCGGCACGGTTTCGTCCCAGACGGACGGCACCGGTGCGAGAAAGTCCATCATCTCGATCTCGCGCAGGTAGTTCGACGGGCTGTCGGCCAGCATCTGCATCGGGCTCTCATAGATCACGTACATGGCGAGCTGGTGCACGCGTGTGCCGAGGCTCATGGGCCGCCGGTGAACGGCGGCGTAGTCCTCCTCCTGCGCGTTCAGCATGGCGCCGGGTGTGTAATCCATCGGGCCCGTGAGCATCCGCGTGAACGGTATCGTGACGTTGTGCGGCGGCGCTGCGCGGTCACTCCACTTGTTGTACTCAAGCCCGACGACGCCCTCGACGCCGACGATGTTGGGCCACGTGCGCGCCATGATGGCCGGCCGCCCTGCCCCGTGATAATTAACGAGTAGCCGGCGCTCGGCCGCCGCACGGTTGACGCGCTGGTAGTACTCGATGATGAGCTGGTCGTCGCGCTGCATGAAGTCGACTTTGACGCCCTTCACACCCCACTCGGCGAACTGGTCAAATGCCTCTTCGAGCTGGTCGTCAAGCGTTTTGGAAACCACCCAGAGAATGATGCCGACCCCGCGCTCGCGGGCATACTCGACAAGACCCGGAACGTCGATCTCGGGCACGACGGCCATCAAGTCTCCGAGCTCATACCATCCTTCGTCGAGTATGACGTACTCGATGCCGAACCGCGCCGCGAAATCGATGAAATAGCGGTAGGTCTCGTTGTTGGCACCCGCGCGAAAATCGACGTCGTAGAGATTGCTGAAGTTGTACCAGTCCCACGCCACCTTGCCGGCCTGAATCCAGCTCGTGTCGTCGATCTCGGAGGGCGATGCGAGGAGGTAGACGAGCGAGTTGTCGAGCAGGTCGATGTCGCGCTCGGCGATGGCCATGAGGCGCCACGGGAACGTCCGCGATCCATCGACCACGGCGATATGGTCGGCGGCTTTCGAGACGACGAACACGCGATCCCACTGGTGCTCTTCTTCGAGCGGATACGGAGGGAAGGCCGCCGTCAGCGCGCTCGTGCCGGTGCCTCGGAACCAGAGGCCGGGATAGTCGGCCAGGTCGGAGTCGGAGATCGCGATCTTGATCCCGTCGACATCGACCACGGCGGGGATGCTACCGAGGGAATCGGCCGTGAGGTCGGCGAGCCGGTAGCGCAGGAAGTGCCGCTCGTTATCCGACCAGAACCCCGGCTCGGCCGGATAGTGAACGTGGGGATCTCCCGCAAAACGAAACTCGGCAGACTCCTCATCCACCGTCAGGTCCGTGCCCCCGAACGATGTCTCGAACCGGTATCCGACGCCTTCATCGTAGGCACGAAAGGTGACGGCGTAATCCCCAAACCGGAGCGTGAGCTCGTTGTATGCCTCGCGCAGTCTCGCGTGTTTCAACGGTACGGGCACATCAATCATCTGATCGACCTGCCGCGTTTCAGCTCCTGTCACGCGATCCCCGCGCCCGATTGTCCGCCCCTGGATCGTCATCGACAGCGTACTTCCCTCCATCAACGGCTTACCGTCGAACGATACGTCGTACGAAAGTTGATCTTCCGTCGTAACCCGGACCTCGATGCGGCCGTTGGGTGATGTAATCGTGTGCGAATC
>CAZKDQ010000273.1:0-3203 GCA_964551345.1 uncultured Rhodothermales bacterium | reverse complement strand
AGTATTCTCGAAAGCACCCACTGCTTGCCGCTTCGATAGAGCTCGACGAGGCCGCGTGGCGTCTCGGCTTTGAAGTAGACGCGGCGCTCTTCCTTTGCCCACCATCGGCTTTGCAGGACCCAGAAGTCGGCCAGCTGTTGGACGCGCACCGCGCGGTCCTTCCAGAAAATCTGCCTGGGACGCCCCCGCGGGGCATCGACCTGTATGGGAAGAGAAAGAAGCTTCATTGGAAGTGCGAAATGGAAAGGTCAAAGTGAGAAGGGTGCATGCTCGGCAGTTGGTTCATCAGTTCGGGCTTCGTCCGTCGAAGTTCGTCTTCAACTCCATCGCGGCTACGACCACGCCCTGGATCCGCACCTGATCGGCGGGATGGCGCTTCTCGGCGTAACGCGCGTTCTCGGGCACGAGGCGGATCGTCTCACCTTCATGATAGACGCGTTTGAGCGTGCCGCCTTCGCCTTCCACCCAGACGGCGCAGATGGCGCCTTCCCTGATGTCAGCCGTCGGCCGGACGAGCACCGTCATTCCTTCCTCCAAACCCGCCTCGATCATCGAGTCTCCCTCGACGGTCAGGAAGTAGTCGCCCTGGCGGATCATCGGCAGGAGGTCTTCCACGCCGCGGATCCGGTCGGCGTCTTCGGCCAGCACGGTCGAGACGGGGCCGGCGGGGATCGTTCCGAAGTGCGGCCATGCCTGCTCGAAAAGCTGCTCGCCGCGCTCGGTGAGTGTGATCTCCAGCGGCCGCCGCTTACCTGATTGGCGTATCTCCACATATCCTTTTCGGGCAATGAGCTCCAGGTGCTGGTAGGCAGGCGAGGCATCGCGATAACCGAAATGCTCGGCAATCTCCGGCCCCGACGGCGTGCGTCCGTTGCGCTCGCGGAAGCTCAACACGAACTCAAGTACCTGGCGCTGTTTGACAGTCAGTTGCAAGTTCGAAGTGGGAAAGACGAAGTGGGAAGTGGTCCAGTTTGGTCGTAAGACGCAGGCTAGAAAGGACGACCCTTCGCCCTTCGCACCTCGTCCTTCATACCTCCGCATACCCTGATGTTTCGGGGTATGAGTATAGGTGTGGTATATGTAACAGGTCAAGGCCGAAGTGCGAAGTTAGAAGTGAAAAGCGTCCGGCGGCTCGCACAATGACTTTTCCACGTACCTTCGCCTCGCGCCCTTTCAGGACCTTGCCCTTCGCCTTCCCTCTCCCGCATGCTCCGCATCCAGATATTCTTTACGGCCCTTCCGCTGGCCTTCGGGGCGCTTCACCTGCTGCTCTACGCCGCGCTGCCCCGCCTGCGCAGCAATCTGTACTACGGGCTCTTCCTGATCTTCATTGCCGGCACGATCTACCTGGATTTCGAGGAGCAGCTGCAGCCGTGGAGCGAGCAGACGCTGCTCCTTCTGAGGCTTCATCGGGTGGGGCTGGGCGCGAGCTTCGTCTTCGGCATCAAGTTTTTCTACGACGCCTTTCTGGGATACACGCCGCGCCGTTACCGGTACATCGCCGGCGCGCTCATCGTTGGCAGCCTCCTCGCGTTTCTCGATCCCGTCGCGCTTTTCTGGCCGCTGCAGTTCGCTATCATTGCCGGCCTCATCGAGACGATTCGCGCCATGATCCACGCGATCCGCGAACGGCGGGAGGGGGCGCGCCTGCTTGCCGGCGGCGCTCTCGTCTTCGCCGCCTTCGCATCCTATGATTTCCTGCTCGACTTCGACCTGATCGAGCCCATCGGCGAGCTCACGAACGCGTACCAGTTTGGGCTCGTCGGCCTTTTCATCGCAACATCCACGTTCCTCGCCCGCTCCATCGCACAAACCACAACGCGGCTCATCGAGCAGGAACGCATCGCGCGCACACACGAGGTTGAGCGCCGACTCCTGGAGGCGGAGGTGAGCCGGACATCCGCCGAACTCGAACAGGCGCGACGACTTCAGTTGAGCCTCCTTCCGGCGTCGCTTCCATCAACAGATGAACTCGAGGCAGCCGCCATCATAGAGACGGCGAGCGAAGTCGGTGGCGACTACTACGATTTCCTGGAAGAGGCTGACGGTTCGCTCACCGTTGCTATCGGCGATGCCACCGGGCATGGTCTGCGAGCGGGATTCATGGTCGCCGTCGCCAAGAGCCTCTTTCACGGATTGCGGCCCGATGAACCCATGCCGTCCTTTTTCAACCGCTGCACGACCGTCATCAAACCGATGGGTCTCGGAAATCTGTACATGGCGCTGATGCTGCTGCGGTTGTCTCGCGACACGGCAACCATTTCGGCCGCGGGAATGCCGCCCGTTCTGCTCCGGCGGGGCGGCACCGGCGAAGTGGAAACGCACACGCTGAAAGGAATGCCGCTCGGCGCCTTCCACGATTTCCCCTATCAGGAGGTGGAAGTGGCGATCGAGCCCGGTGATGTTCTGCTGCTGATGAGTGACGGGATGATGGAGCTGTTCAATGAGCATCGCGAGCTCTACGGCCTCGAGCGCATCATGACGGCTTTGAAGGAGGCAGGAGACGGATCGGCAGAGATGATACTCGGTCATCTCCTCGAACGCGCAGCAAGCTGGAGGGGCGATCTTCCGCAGAATGACGATATCACTCTGGTCGTCATCAAGAAGAAGGCGAAGCAGGAAGCAGCGACGACCTCAGCCTGACTTCTACCTCTTCGGCGATCCGTAAAACTGCTCGATCCCGTATCCGAACTGCTTTCCGCGCGCCGTCTTGTCGATGAGGTTTCTCAACCGCTTCTGGAATTCTTCCGGACGCTTCCGTGCGCCATCCACATACGCAACGCGAATCCGCTGGTAAGCGGGAGGGAAGCTGTGGAAATGCTCCCATGCCTCCGCGTTCGCGCGCAGTGCCGCCATCACATCCTCCGGCCAATCGAATGGCTGTTCGAGTAGCTCGCTGACAGATTCGAGCACGGCCGGCATCACCTTGCCTGCGGCTACCATCCGGCGAAGCCGTTCGATGTTGATCTGCGAGTACGGGCTGCCCGCCCGGCGCGGCGTGAACCGCTGCACCAGCCGCTCATCATCGAGGCCTTTGCGGACGCTGTCGATCCACTCAAAACACAACGCCTCCTCGACCGCGTGGCTGTACGGAATGCTCGGCTGACCCGCGCTTTTCCTGTAAGTCACGAGCCAGACATCCGGAGCCGAGGTGTAATGATCCTCAAGCCACTCCCGCCATTCGGCGCGATCCTTTGCGTAGA
>CAZKDQ010000272.1:0-3232 GCA_964551345.1 uncultured Rhodothermales bacterium | reverse complement strand
GCCGACCGCAGAGGGGCCGCCCATATTGGGGACGACCCGTTCAGCTTCCTCCGTCCGCTCGCCGATGAACTGGGGATTGCGGACCCCGCGACCCAACTCGTTCTCGATGAAGACCTCAACCTGCCGCACAGCCGCCACCTGACTTTCCGGCAGGTGCTCGATGGTACGCCGGTCTTCGGCGCGTATGTGCGAATCAACATCGGCGTCGACGGCAGGCCCACGATGGTGCTCAACGGTTTCCGTCCGCACGTTACCGTCGCCGAGCTTCCGGCTGCTGCGATTGATGCTGAGGCCGCTGCGCAGATCGCTGCGAACGAGGCCGGTCGGGCCATCCTCCTGCTCGGCGAGGCTGAAGAAGTGATCTACGCCGATGATCCGCCGCGGCGCGCGTGGCATCTCGTGGTGCGTGCTACTGCAGGCCCGGCAGAGTGGTCCGTGTTGATTGACGCCGCCACGGGAGACGTGCTCTCATGGATCGACCAGCGAACGCATGCACACGAATCGAGCGGGCAAATCCATGCCGTTATCGATGCAGCTGATGACCGGCAAAGAACATCGTCAATTGAAATGGCGAGCGACGTTCAATGGGTTGCCTCCGTCGACGGCCGCGGCTCCGTCTTCGATCCCGACCCGCTCACGACGGCAGGCGTGGAGTACGGCCCGCCGTACATCGATGCCGACGACGCCGACATCCCCGAACTCAACGCCGAGCGTGTCGAGGCACCGCTGCGTGATATATCGTACTGGAGCGACGGGCTCTACCGCCTCTCCGGGCCATATGTAAATATCGTCGGCGCCTCCTCGAGCGACTTCCAGTACATCCCGCCGGCGCTCGCGGATGCGCACGGCTTCGACTTCACGCGGGGCCACGAACATTTCGAAGCCGTCAACTCCTATTTCCACATCGATCAAAGCCAGCGGTACGTGCAGACCGCCGTACCCGAAATTCCCATCCATAACTTCCCGGTACGTGTCAATCCGCGGGCATGGGCGCAGGACAATTCGACCTACACGCCGGGCGCCGACCCACGAACCGACGGCTTCATTCGCTTCGGCACGGGCGGCATCGACGATGCCGAAGATGCGCACGTCATCCTGCACGAGTATGCCCACGCGCTGCTCGAGGTCTCGGCGCGCAACCTGCGCGTGGGGTCGCTGGAGGGACAGGCGCTGCACGAAGGCTGGGCCGATTACTGGGCGGTGTCGTACACGCGCGAGCTGATCGAGTCGGGCGCCGTGCCGCCGCGCGACTGGCGGAAGGTCTTCACGTGGGACGGTAATGAGTCGTGGGAAGGTCGGTACCTCGAGCATAGCGGCATCTACCCGGACGACGCGCCCTGCTCGCGCGGCGGCGCATGTAACATCTATAATGACGGCACGCTCTGGGCGACGACCCTGATGGAGGTCTATGATGTGCTGGGGAGGCACACGACCGACCGGCTGAATCTGCTTTCACATCTTTATTTGATTCCGCCGGCCACGCTGCAGGATGCGGCCGAGGCGATCATCCAGGCTGATCTCGACTACCACGACGGCGCGCACCTCTCGACACTGCTCGACGTCTTCGGCCGGCGCGGATTCGTGCAGACGGCCGAGTTCGCGCCGATGGTGCGCCACGAGCCGCCGCCTTCCACCGAGCGCACATCCGGTACGCTGGCCTTTACCGCCTACATCACGGGAGAAACCCCGCCTGACGTCGCCTACTTTGTTCGTCTGGATGATGAGGCCACAGAAGAACGCACGGCGTTCGTCCATCAATCAGATTCCACCTACGTCCTTGACATTCCGCTTTCGGCCGGGCATTCGGTGGTCCGGTATTACATCGAGGTCGTCGGGCCTGCCGGCACCGTCACGCGACTACCAGTGAACGCACCGGACGCCTTCTTTGCCGTCGAGACCGGGCCGGATCTCGATCCGCCGGTGATTTCGCACGACCCACCGATGACGGTAAGCCACCCGGCGTGGCCGGCGACGATCTCGGCACATATCACCGATCGGATGGGCATCGACTCGGCATGGGTAAGTTTTGCGTCTTCCGGCGGCGAGGGCGCCTTCGGACTCGTGCAAGCGGCCGACGACTTCACCGGGACCTTCCCGAGCATAGACCTCGCGCCCGGTGATATCGTCACCTATCGCATTCACGCGCGCGACAGTGCCTTGGCCGGGAATACCGCGTCGGCAGGTCCGTTCGCGATTGAGGTCGTGAGTGATATCACCATCCGCCGTTATCGTCTTGAATGTGATGATGACGGCGTGACGGCATCGGGTGTGTGGGATTGTGGGATTCCCACTCTCGGAACGCACATCGCATGGGAAGGCGAAGCCGCGTGGCATGCCTCGTTTGGCAGAGCGGCGGATGTGTCGTCGCTCTTGATTCCGCCCGTCCGCATCGGCACCGCCGAGTCCCCGCACCTCGTTTTCTGGCACTGGCACGACTTTGACGGCGGCGCGGCATCCATCCCCCCGGACCAGAACACCGTATCGGCCGGCGGCAACGTGAAGTATTCCGTGGATGGTGGAGATACATGGAGCATCGCCGAGCCCGAGGACTCGTACTCGGCCGCATTCAACTCCGATCATCCGCTTGCCGGTGAGCCGACGTTCGCGGGGTATAGCTTCGGCTGGCGGCGTGAGGTCGTGCCGCTGCCGGTGGCAGACTCCGTCTGGGTGCGGTTCGACGCGGCGCCGAGCGAGAACATAGCGGGCCAAGCCGCAGGCTGGTATGTCGACGACGTCACCTTCGTAGCCGAACGCCCGGCCGACGACGAACCTCCTGAAATCATCACGACGCCGCAGCAAGCCGTCTCCATCAGTGCCGGTGCGCCTCCGCCGGACATCATCGTGGAGGTACGGGACAATGTGGGCGTGGAGTCGGTGCGCCTACCATACGTCCTGCAAGATCGTGACGGCGTGTTTGTAGAGGAAGGGGAAGCGCGCCTTGCGATGTCCGATACATCGGCCGCTTATTTTAGCGGCGTTCTTGATACGGATGTCGAGGCCGAGGCGGGGTGGCAGTTGAGCTATGAGATCGTGGCGGCGGATTTCGACGGCAACATCGTGCGGGGGGATGGTAACGGCGTGCCGTTCCTCATCGAGTACGTCCACAGCGAACGGCGAGACCTCATGTCCGATCTCCAGCCGACCGGTGCGTGGTGGCGCGCGGCCGATCGCTATCGGGTTGACGGCGCCGAGGCTACGGGCCGGACGTCCAGCCTGCTCACCGCGCCGCTCG
>CAZKDQ010000271.1:0-3288 GCA_964551345.1 uncultured Rhodothermales bacterium | reverse complement strand
CCGAAGAAGAGTCCGACGGCCGCCGACACGCCTACGGCGGCGAGCATCGCCCCGGTCGAGAAAAGCGCGGGCCAGCCGGCGTACGAGGCAATGATCTCGGTGGCGGCGAAGCCGACGAAGATCCCGCCGAGTCCGCCGATGAGGCACAGGATGACGGCCTCGATCAGGAACTGCAGCATCACATCCGGGCCGCGTGCGCCCATGGCGAGGCGAAGGCCGACCTCACGCGTGCGCTCCGTCACGCTCACCATCATCACATTCATGATGCCGATGCCGCCGACGAAGAGTGATATCCCGGCGATCGAGGCGAGCAGCCACGTCATCACCCGCGACGTCTCGGTGGCCGCTTCGGCGACCTCCGCCTGCGTCTGAATCGTGAAGTCATTCTCCTGATCGGGCGACAGGCGGTGCCGCTCGCGCAAGAGGTCGATCATCTTCGCGCGGGCTATGTCCATCGAGTTGTCGTCAAACACCTGCACGTTGATGACCATCGCGTGCGTCCGGCCGGAGATCCGCTGAAAGCCCGTCGTGTACGGTACGATGATGATATCGTCCTGGACGGATCCCATGAGCGACATCCCCTTCTCGGCGAGGACGCCGATGATTGTCAGCGGAAGCCCATGTACCCGGATCGTTTCACCGATCGGGTCGGCGCCCTCGAAGAGTTCCTCTACGATCGTCTGCCCGACGACGGCCACGAGCGCCGCTCGGTCCACGTCTTCTTCGGTGAACATCTCACCGCTTTCGATGGGCCACTGGCGGATCTGGAGGTAATCGTGCGACTGCCCATAGATGCGCGTGAACCAGTTGCGGTTGCCGTGGACCACGACGCGTTGAGAGCGGACCTCCGGGCTGGCGGCGATGACTTCCGGGATTTCATCGCGAAGTGCCCTCGCATCCTGCGTCGTAAGCGTGTTGGCGCTGCCTCCTCCGATACTGACGCCGCCGAGCTGACGCGCACCGGGGAAGACGAGCACCACGTTCTGACCGAGCCGGTTGACCTGCTCCTCGACCTCCGCACGTGCACCCTGGCCGAGGCCCACCATGGTGATGACGGCGCCGACGCCGATGATGATGCCGAGCGCGGTAAGCAGCGCCCGCATCAGATTGCGCCTGAGCGCGCGCAATGCAACATATGGAACGGCACTCCACTTCATGGCGAGACCTCGCGTTCGATTTCCGTCTCCATCTCATCGGTCCAGCCGGCGAGTGCTGCGGCGGCATCCTGCTGATCGACCGCTCGGTCGCTCCTGATCAGACCGTCGCGCAATGTGACGATCCGCCGTGCAAAACGCGCGATGTCCGGCTCGTGCGTTACCATCAGAATGGTCAGGCCGCTGCGATTGAGGCGTTGCAAGAGGTCGATCACCTCGAGGCTCGTCCGGCTGTCGAGGTTGCCGGTCGGTTCGTCGGCCAGCAGGATCCGCGGCTCCGTCACAAGTGCCCGCGCGATGGCGACGCGCTGCTTCTGTCCGCCCGATAGTTGACTCGGCGTATGATCGAGGCGGTCGCCGAGCCCGACGTCCTCGAGCGCGGTGCGTGCCCGTTCGTGGATCTCTTTCCACGTCAGCGCCTGCTCGCGGTAGAGAAGCGGAAGCTCGACGTTCTCGAGCGCGGACGTCCGCGGCAACAGATGAAACGCCTGGAAGACGAATCCGATCGTGCGATTCCTGATGCCCGCGAGGCGGCCGGGCGGCAAAGCAGACACGTCTTCGCCGTTGAGATGATAACTTCCTGAAGTGGGACGGTCGAGGCACCCGAGGGTGTTCATCATTGTCGACTTTCCCGATCCGCTTTTGCCCATGATGGCGACAAACTCGCCGTCCTCGACATCCAGATCGATCCCGCGCAGCGCCTGTACCGACACCGAGCCGGAGTCGTACACCCGCGTCACATCTCTGAGCTGAACAACCGGCATCCAATCAAAAAAGACATATGAGGAACGGCCCCGATCAGTGCCCGATCAGTACTGTGCCTGGCTTCCGGAAATCAGGCTCCGCCGCCCGCCGCCGCCATCGGTCTGCAGCGACAGCCCAACGGCAAGCGAGTCGCCCGCTTGCAGTCCGTCGATGATTTCCGTGTACACGCCGTCGCTGAGACCAGGCGTCACCGCGGATGCCGACAACACCCCGTCACGGACGAGGTAGACGCGCCCCTCACCGGCACCATCCGCCGGATCCGGCGGCCTGATCGCGTTCGGAAGCCGTGCCCGCAGCGCCGGGTTGCGGACCCGCAGCACATTCCGGCGCTCAGCCGTGATGATGGAGACCTCCGCCGTCATGCCGGGCTTGAGCAGCAGCTCGTCGTTATCCACCGCAATGATCGTTTCGTAATGGACGACGTTGTCCTCGACGACGGGCGCATTCCGCACCTGAACGACCGTCCCGCTGAACTCGCGGTCGCGGTAGGCATCGACAACAAACCGGGTATCCTGGCCCTCCTCCACCATGCCGATGTCGGCCTCGGCGACGTTCGCGTGGATCTGCATCCGACGAAGGTCGGTCGCGATCTCGAACAGCTCCGGCGCATTCAGACTCGCCGCCACCGTTTGCCCGACCTCGACCCGGCGCGAGATCACGATGCCGTCGGAGGGCGACACGATGGTGCAGCGTTGCAACTCGCGCTGCGCACGCTCCAGCGCGTGCCGCCGCACGCGGACCTCCGCATCGGCCTGGCGCAGCGAGGCAGCGGCTTCTTCAACTTCGCTCGACGACACGTGCCGGCCGTCGCGTAGCGATTCGATGCGTTCCCACTTGTGCTGCGCGAGTTCGAGCGATGCCTCGGCGGCTTCCAGCTCGGCCTGTGCCGAACTCACGGCCGCCTCGAAGGTCGACGGCTCGATCCGGGCGATGACCTGTCCGCGCCGCACCGTGCTGTTAAAGTCTGCCGTCACCTGGTCCACGATGCCAGAAACCTGGCTGCCGATGATCACGGTCTGCAGCGGCTAGATGGATCCATGGGCGATAACCCGCTGCGATACATCGCCGTACTCGACGGTCTCAACCTGTAGCGGGGGCAACCCACGGCCACCGGCGGCGCGCTGCGAGACGCCGTACCACACCGCGAAAACGAGGATCGGGATGATGAGGAGAAATAATTTGCCGCGCTTCATTCATCGACGCACACGACGCAGGATACATGACAGATCGGTTACGAACATATGGTTACGACACGGGCGGTCGCCTACCTGTTCCAGTCAGCGGCGATTCTACCGGCCGCACCTCATTCGAAAACCACGCATCTGCGGGGATGAGACAGGGATCATATCTTCAACCTCGCTCCGCTTTC
>CAZKDQ010000270.1:0-3312 GCA_964551345.1 uncultured Rhodothermales bacterium | reverse complement strand
CTCGCTTGACGGGCTTCGCCACGTTCGAACATTCCGAAAGAGATAGCTTGAGCGGCCGCGCTTGGAGGTGGTGATGCGTTGTTGGTGAATTGATGATTTACGTAGAGCACTGCCCGGTCTCGTGCGTTGCAAGAGCGCGTTCAGCACGGCCTGACGTAATAATATCCCCAGTTTTTCTGGAACCGATTCAAGCCGCTGCTGATCATAGCCGCCGCGCGCATCTTTACCAGCGCCGGCTGCCGAGTCCCATGCCAACGAACGTCTCCGTGCTCGTCACATGAAGTTGTCCGATTTTGTATTCGAGTATCCTAAGAAGCTCGTCGCCAAATACCCGGCAGAACCGCGCGATTCGTCGCGCCTGATGGTGCTGAATCGCCGGAAGAAGACGATCGAGCACCGCCATTTTTCTGATCTGCCGGAGTATTTCGGCTCCGGTGACGTCCTGGTGGTTAACGACACGAAGGTCTATCCTGCGCGGCTGTTCGGTGAGAAGGAGAAGACGGGCGCTCGGATCGAGGTCTTCCTGCTTCGGGAGCTTAACCCGGAGAGCCGACTGTGGGACGTCATCGTAGATCCCGCCCGCAAGATTCGGATCGGCAACAAGCTCTACTTCGAGAACGATCTCGTCGCGGAGGTCATCGACAATACCACCTCGCGGGGTCGAACCATCCGATTCGTCTTCGAAGGCTCCAATGACGATCTTTACGAGAAGATAGACGAGATCGGTCAGACGCCGATTCCGCCTTATCTCAAAAGAGATGTAGAGGAAGAGGACCGCACGCGCTACCAGACGGTCTTCGCCGAGAAGCGCGGCGCAGTCGCGGCACCCACCGCCGGGCTCCATTTTACCGACGAACTTCTGTCGAAACTGCAGCAGAAGGGCGTGACCGTTTCGCCTGTAACGCTGCACGTCGGGCTCGGCACGTTCCGCCCGGTTGAGGTGGAAGACCTCACGAAGCACCGGATGGACTCGGAGCACTTCATTGTTCCGCCGGAGACGGCTGAGTCGGTCAATGTTGCGCTTCAGTCATCAACGAACACGGTGACGGCTGTCGGCACAACCGTTGTGCGGGCCATTGAATCGAGTCTGTCGGCAGCGAATTTGTTGAAATCGGATGCGGGGTGGACTGATAAGTTCATCTATCCCAGCTACGAGTTTAAAATCACCGAGCGCCTCATCACAAACTTTCACATGCCGAAAAGCACGCTGCTGATGCTCGTGGCGGCATTCGGGGGTTATGATTTCATCATGGAAGCATACCAGGAGGCGATGAAGGAAGATTATCGACTCTTCTCCTTCGGGGATGCCATGCTGATCGTCTAAGGCGCATGGAGACGCACGCCGTTAGCACAGTTGTCATTATACCTGCAGCGGGTGCCGGAAAGCGCCTTGGCGGGCGCCGGAAGCAATTCAGAATGCTGGGCGATGCGTCGCTGCTGGTTCAGACGCTGCGTCGGTTCGAGCGGCATCCAGGCATCAGCGCGATTTTGGTGGCAGCGCCTCCCTCAGACGTCGATGCCATGCTACCGGAGCTCAAGGCCGCAGGCATTACCAAACTGATCTCTGTGGTGCCGGGCGGTGAAACGCGCAAGGCATCCGTGGAGCGCGCGTTGAAGGCCGTTCCGTCAGACGTGGAACTGATACTGGTTCACGACGCGGTTCGCCCATTTGTCGACGCGGCTCTTATTTCGGCTGTTATCGACCGCGCATCGGAGACGGGAGCGGCTGCGCCTGCCGTCTCCGCGACGGATACGCTGCGGATCGGCAGTAACGGCTATTATGGTGATACCGTGCCCCGCGAAGGCGTGCTTCAGATGCAGACGCCGCAAGCCTTCCGGCGCCGGATATTGACTGAGGCTTATGATCGTGCGGCAGATGAAGGATGGGAAGCGACCGATGATGTGGAGCTGGTTCGTCTTTCCGGCCACAGAGTTGCCGTCGTGGAAGGCAGCACGATGAACATGAAGATCACCTCGACTGACGACTGGAAGATGGCGCAGATTCTGTGGAACGATGCACCGAATGAGGAATGACTCGCGTCGGAATCGGATATGACGTGCACCGACTGGTGCCTAATCGGAAGCTGATTATCGGCGGCGTGCATGTCCCGTCCGATGTCGGTCTCGCCGGTCATTCAGATGCCGACGTACTGCTTCACGCCGTCTCGGACGCGCTGCTTGGAGCAGCCGCACTCGGCGATATCGGGCTTCATTTTCCGGACACGGATGAGGAATGGCGCGATGCCGACAGTCTCAAATTGCTTGCTGCCGTGGGCGATCTCATTCGCGATCGTGGTTATGATGTGATTAATATTGATGCGACCGTCGTACTCGAGTCGCCGAAGCTGCGGCCATACATTGATCAGATGAGGATGAACATCGCGCAGGCCACGGGGATCGACGTCGGCGCCGTCTCTGTTAAAGCCACTACGTCCGAACGCATTGGTTTTGTAGGACGAGAGGAGGGAGCGTCTGCGCAGGCGGTCTGCCTGCTCGGTCATTCGTGACCATCGAACGATCCGGAATGGCTGAACACACAGTTGAGTTTCTGGAGTGGATACAACTGCTCTCGCCATTCTGGGCCTACGTAATCCTGATCGGGATCGCCTACGGTGAGAACATCATACCGCCGGTTCCTGGTGACATCGCGATTGTTTTCGGTGGATACCTCGCCGGCA
This sequence comes from uncultured Rhodothermales bacterium, assembly GCA_964551345.1. GTDB lineage: Bacteria > Bacteroidota > Rhodothermia > Rhodothermales > CAZKDQ01 > CAZKDQ01. The sequence goes on along the minus strand of CAZKDQ010000270.1, from coordinate 634 downwards.
CCGGCCAGCTCAACTTCTTCATGGTTGTCGGGCTGGCGACAGTCGGCGGCGCGCTTGGCTTTATGACGATGTTCTGGATCGGACGCCGCTTCGGCGACGCCGCGCTTGATCCGGACCGGCTTCGCTGGTTGCCCAAGCGCGGTATCTACCGGGCGCGATTGTGGCTGTTGAAATGGGGATACGCGCTCGTTGGCGCGAACCGGTTTTTGAGCGGCCTGCGGTCAGTCATTTCGCTGACCGTCGGTGCCGCGCAGATGAACGCGTGGAAGACGGCACTCTTCGCGACGATCAGCGCGCTGCTCTGGGCGACCCTGATCGCTTACATGGGCGCTGTCGTAGGGGAGAATTGGAGCGCTGTCTCGTCGATTCTTCGTTCGTATGGAACGATCGTAGGCGGCGTGATCCTGATGCTCATTCTGTTGAAGCTCGGGCACGTGTGGTGGCGGCACTCGCGGCGGAAGAGCTCGCCATCGGACGCCCCTTGATTCACGGCGCATTAACAGCCCCGGTGATTGACAAAGCTCGGCTCGGGCTTGTATCTTGATAATCTTGCGCATCCATGATGCGCCGTTTTTTGATATGCTGGCGTAGCTCAACTGGTAGAGCAGCTCACTTGTAATGAGCAGGTTGGGGG
>CAZKDQ010000269.1:1846-3356 GCA_964551345.1 uncultured Rhodothermales bacterium | reverse complement strand
CGGGCCCACTAATAAGCCCCGAATTGGCAGACAGCCGGTTCGGGGCTTTTTTTGTGCGTCAGGCAGGCTCCATGACCTCGGAAAGCATCCACCTCACGTACTCCGGGTCGTCATCCTGAAACAGAACATTCCGATCGCGGAGGTCCTGTTCGGAGACATTCCAGTGCAGGATCATCGCATGTTTCGACGTAGGCGAAACAATGTATGAATGCAAAGACACGTCCGGATTGCCGAGACGGGTCTCAAGGTCCTTTACCGTTTCGCAGAAGCGGATCTTGGGATCATCGAACGACACCTGCCGCACACCCTTCGGATCGACGAAGATGATGTGTTGATGGCCATCATCCTTCACAAGCCAAAGAATGAAATCAGGGTGGAAGTTGCCGGCTTCGAAGAAGCCGACGCCTCGTCCCTTGCTCAGATTACGCAGCAGGTAGAGCTCCGAGCCCTCCAGTTCATGGGGGAAATCTGCACAGTACGATTTGAGGTCCTCGACGAATCGACGCTCGCCCCGGTTTAGCGGGACCGGACTGATTTCGACGGCGCCCCCGTCAAGGTGCAACAACGGCTGGTATAGGTGGCTGTCGAACCAGATGGCACGAAGTCCGGAAAACTCGAACTCTTTGAATGCGCCACTTTCAATGGCGGCTTTCAATTCGTTCAGCTTCGTGATGATGGCCTCCTCCGATGCATCCACCGAGATCCGATACCCCGGCTCGTCGCCTGGCTCGCGGACGAGGAAATTCGGATCCTTCTCGTCGAGCACCTGGTATTCCAGATGCGGAAGCTCCCACTCCCGTTTACGGAAAAAGTAGTAGCGGTCCAGGTACTTCCGGAGGAGGGCGACGGCGATCTCCTGCCAGACGCGTGTCTTCTCGAAGTCGTCCAGTGAAAGTATATCCTCCGGCACCTGCAGCAGATACCAGCTCCGATCTGCGAGAAGCTCCGGGATGGCTTCTCGCGGAAGGTTCAGGTTGTACCAGCCGCGATCAGCCTTGTATCGCTCGACTTCAATGTAGAGTGCTTCCATGTCGAGGAATGCCACATGCTGCGCGGACAGATGCGATTCGTGCGGTCGGCCGTCCTCGATCTGCCGATCCACCTTTCTCGAGCGCAGCGCCCGAATCTTCGGATACCAGTTCACCACGACCCGATTCTTTCGCAGGTAATCGGTCGGTGTCTCGATGGTTGGAACCGGCCCCAGCTTGCGGAATGCATCGCCGAACTCGGTGTTCACGCCGTCAATCTGTTTCTTGATGCGGATGGTTCGGAGCGGCGTCGATCCGAGATTCCGGATGACGGGCAGAAAGAAATCGACTCGCTCTTCGTTCGGCGGGAGCCCTTCTTCCTCCAGGAAATCCTTGAACTGCGCCATGTAGTCCGCTGCGATACCGAACACATTGAGCGTTTCGAGCGCGGGCAAATATTTTGGACGCGAGACGCCTTCGGGGAGCGACAGACTCCGTGAGCGACGCAGCGTACGGTCGTAGCCCTTCAGCCGCACGCCCCG
>CAZKDQ010000269.1:0-1746 GCA_964551345.1 uncultured Rhodothermales bacterium | reverse complement strand
GAGACCCGACGTGATGAGATAATCGAACCGGTTCGCAAAGACGTTCTTTCCGTCGGCGCCGACGAGGCCTTTGGTGAGCACCTGCTTGATGCGCTCGACCGTCCGCCGTCGATCGCCGACGAACCGCGCCAGGAAGCGCAGGATCTCGATCACGTCGGACCCTTCCTTTTTCGACCAACCCTTCGTGACGCTTCCGCCGACGAACACCATCAGCGGCTTCTCTATGTTGAAGGGTAGAAAGGCGGATCGGTGATCGTCGAACAGGCGCAGTTGCTGCACGAAGGCCATCAGGCTGGCCGTGAGATACAGATCCAGATGCCCTTGCTCGGTTTTCTCGTCCAGGTTCAGGATGTGGTAGTCCTTGCCGTATCCATCGCCGTAGAAGTAGCGGTACGAATAGTCGAACAGCACCGTGCGGGCGTACTGCTCGGTGAGCAATTTGTCGCCTTTGACGGCCTGCTCGAACGTAGCGGAATACTCGAACGAGAAGCCACGTTCGGAGAGCGCATTGCGGAACCGCATCCACGCGCCGGTCTCGCCGCTGCTCGCGCCGCGGTGTCCTTCGTCGATCAGGACCAGGTTGTTGTTCTCGAAGGCGTCGACGGCGACGGTCTTGTCGCCCATGTCCTGACGCAGCTTATGGATGTCGATGATCTCGACGGCCTGCCCCGCGAAGAGGCCGCGTCCGTCCTTGTCGAAGATCTCGGCCTGGATGCCCGCAGCCTTCAACTCTTCGAGGTGCTGCCGGCTGAGGTTCTCGTTCGGGGTGACGAGGATGATGCGGTTCAAATCTCTACGCCGACCGTGCTTCTCGAGGTAGTGCTGATACTGAAGAACGTTGGCGTGCATGAGAAGCGTCTTGCCGGAGCCGGTCGCGCTCCAGAGTGCGAGCCGGTTGAGCTGCGCCCAGGCTTCCTTGTCGGGATCGAACGGTAAGATCTGGTCGCCCTTTCCAACCGTCGCATTGAATCGCTCTATGTGCTCATTGAGCGCCTCGCGGAGGGCTTCTGGGTCGCGGAAGTAGCGGTCTAGGTAGACCTCCACGAACAGCAGCGTCAGGTACTGGAAATACTTCCAGGTGATGGGCTCCTCGCCTCGCGTGATCCGCTTCTCGTTGAGGCGCTGCGTGTGACGGACGATGTTCTGATCGTACTCCAGCAGCAGGTCGTTCGGAAGCTCAGGCAGTTCCTCGACCTGATTGATCAGCGCGTGGTGGAAGCGGTGGATGTTGTTCTCATCCATCCCCTCCGCCGTGTCTTCGGAGATCTGGAAGCGCTGCTTGAACGCCTGCAGCAGCGACACGCGGGTGCCGTTCACCACGTACGAGCCGTCGGTCGACGGCAATCCGAAGAGGCCGAACAACCATTGGTTCAGGATCAACTTGTGGCGGAGCCTGAGGTCGGGCCGTGCCTTTTTTCGTTTAGCCATGCGCTTCGGCGTTCAACGGAATTTGTGGATCACTCATGAGACGCTACCGGATTTGTGGATCATAAAACACGATTCGTGATCCGCAGGCCGACCAAAGAAATTTGCCGATCGTAAACCGCTACTTGTGATCGGCAAACGCCATCTGATACGTCCGTGATGACGGTTTCTGACGCTCCGGACGCGAGTGTGGAAGGAGCATGTGTCACTAAAACTATCATCAATTGAAATTGGGGTTTTCGTGTCGGGCGGGCGGCAACCGAGGCGGATACTATCACTATTACTATCACCATTATTGGACACTATCACTATTCTTCCGCC
>CAZKDQ010000268.1:0-3382 GCA_964551345.1 uncultured Rhodothermales bacterium | reverse complement strand
GCGATCACCAGCACAATGCTGAAAGCCGTGCCGGAGAGATTGGGATAGCGGTCCCCAACAAATCCAAGGACGATCGGATAGCCCGCCGCCAACCCCCAGCCGATGAGGAAGATACCCGGCGTCGCGAGCGTCAGGCCGGTAGAAGCCAGCAGCAAGAGTGCGCCAACCATCGCAATCAAGATGAAGACGAAAAGAACGGTCGACGGTGCAGCCTTCTTCAGCACGCTCCCGAGCACGATCCTCGCCAGCATCATTCCCGCCCAGAAAAGCGACAGGTAGAAGACGGCCCGGCTCGCATCGAGTGCCATGACCTCGGTGAAATAGGTGGCCGTCCAGCCGCCGACGGCGATCTCCATCCCGCTCTGCAGGAAGAGCATGAGGCCCATCAGCAGAAGTATGCCGTCGCGCGTTAGCTTGACACCCTCGGTAATCGGCAGGCCCTGCTCGTGCTTCGCCTGCGGAAATGCGATGCCGGCGAAGTAGATCACCGGAATAATGCACAATCCACCCACAACTGCGACGATGGTAAGGGGCGAAAGCGCCGCCTGCAGCGAGCCCATCGCAAACGGAATTCCGAAGGCGCCGACGCCGAAGAAGATGCCGAGGTAGCTCAAGCCGGAGCTCTTTTCATCCTCGCTGATGTCGGCCACAAGCGCATTCGTGCCGCCATTGATCGCCCCGCCGCCGAGCCCGACAAAAAACGCCGCCACGCGCAGCCATCCGAACGATGGCGAGAAGGCGAGGCCCTCGAGGCCGAGCAGGATGAGCACGGTGGATCCAAGCAGCATGCCTTTGTAGCCATATCGGTCGACGATCGGACCGAAGAGAATCGAGCCGCCAAGCATCCCGATGCTCATGATCGCCAGCAACGATCCGGCGTTCGCCGCGCCGACACCGTAGCGTTCGATGACGTCCGGCATGATGGCACCGAGCGTCGTCATCACGATGCCGAACAGCAGCATGCCGATGCAGGCGGCTGCGAAAACCTGTTTCCTGTTGTACATGGCGATCAGGGATGGAGTAAATCAAACGAGGAGGGCGAGGCGACCGGCACCGTAGAGTCCGGCATCTCCACCGAGTGCGGACACGGCGAAATCAGTCTGGTGGATGCTGATTGGCTGCGCCCAACGAAGTGCCTCGTCACGGATGCGGTCGAGAAAACGGCCTCCGGCACCGAAGACGCCGCCTCCAAAAACAATCATCTCGGGATTGAAGATGCTCACGAGGTTTGCGGCCGCCATTCCCCAGTAAGCGATCGCGTTGTCGATGACGGAGCCGGCGAGGGCGTCGCCTTCCTCCTGGGCCGCGAATACGTCGGCAGCCGTCAGCTCTTCCGGTTTGCGCTCACGGAGAACACCCGTGTACTCGGGATCCGCAGCCAGTCGCTCGCGCGCGACCATGGCGATGCCCAGACCCGAAGCGTTGTATTCGAAACACCCCATGGCGTCATATTCTGATCGGTACGGACGATCGAGAGCCATCCATCCGATCGCTCCACCGATGTCATTCCGGCCTCGAAGGATGCGTCCGTCGACAAGGATGCCGGCGCCGATCCCCGTGCCGACGGCTACGAAGACGGCATCGCGGCATCCCTGTGCGGCACCGCGCCACGTCTCGCCGAGAATGTAGGCTGCGCGATCGCTGTCGATGCGGACGCTGACTTCCTCACCAAACGCCTCCGTCAACTCGTCCAGCAGCGGATAGTCTTCCCAACCCGAAATATTTGGCGCCCAGACGTTTCCTGATGACGCGTAGTAAATGCCCGGCACGGAGACGCCCGCAGACGAAACGTCGTGACCATCCGCTGCTGCATTCTCGAGCAGCTGCATCGCGGTCTCTGTAATGAGATCGCCGACGGCAGCGCCTTCGCGGCCGCCCAGTGGCCGAACAACGCGTTCCAGCAGGTCGCCGTGCTCCGCAAAAACTGCAGCAGCCAGCTTCGTGCCGCCGAGATCAATTCCGATTACTGCCATTGGGTGATTATCTCTGGTTGATGCGGTGACTATATGCTCTGCTCGATCAACGATCGCAGGCGTGGAAGCTCGTCATACAGATCCTCGCCCGGGCAGAGCGTCGGCGCGAAATCTTTGTGCGCGCCAAGCAGGTCGGGCGTGACGTCGTAACGACGTGCGAAGTGCGTCACGAGCAGGTCCAGCGTCTGCCTCTGACCCGGCGTGACCGTCTCTTCCTCAAAATTCCCCTCGAGCACGATCAGGATGTGCCCCGATGGATCATAGGGCGTGTTCGAATCACCCGCATAATCGAGACTTCGACCTTCGGCCACAGCGCCATGCACATCCACATAAAAGTGGTACGGGATGTCTGCCCACGGCTCCTTGATGCGGCCATCACCGAGCGCGCTTTCGGTCTGCGAGAACTGCTGAAGCCCTCGCATCTTCTGCGTGAGAGACGTGGTGGTATCCTGCCGCGTGGCAGTATGATGGATGGTGATACGCGACGGCTCGTGCTCCTGCATCGGCAGCACGGGATCGTTTGCGCCCCAGGCTTCTCGATCGAGGTACTCGATCTCCGGCGGGATCAGCGGGCCGTCAGCGATGCGCGATCCGCATCCTACGATCCCCATCAGCAGAACAAGTGGCAGAACGCGACGAAGGGCAAGAACCATGGTCAAAGAATCGGTAAGTGTATGTCGGAATGAATGTAAGTGAGCCTGCCATCCGATATCCGAAAAAGTGACAAAGTTGCACCGAGGCGCATGCGCCAGAGGCGCGCCCTCCATCCTCCCGACGTGCTTCGAATCGGGAGCCGATAGCGCCGCGCCGATGCGCAGTAGATCCAGCGAGCTTGCGCGCGCAGCGGACCTGCGGACCGCTGCCCCGCCGGAACTTGCCGATGTACGTTCCACAACTCGGCGGCCCGCCCGCTCCGTGAATGACGAACACATCGGCTGCACTTCGCCTTCCGCTCCGTCATATGTTTCGCGCGCCGGCCGTGCCGGATGCCGAACCCCGGCTGCGGGACGCTGCAGCGACGATCGGCGCCGCATATCGGCGCATTTCCGCACGAAGGCATGCTTTCGAGATCGCGACAAGACCCGGCCGGACGCAGGTCGTATACCTGGACGTTCTCGACCCTGCAACCGCACTCGTCCGCAGCCGAATCGGAAAGTACGGTCCTTCCTTACCCGCGCGCCTGCTTCTGACACGCAATGCGGAGAACCAGCTCGGCTCGATTGCCGTGGAGGATGTCGAGGCAATCCCGTACGTCGTCCTCCGAGCACACTGCCGCATCGATCATCCGGCTGTGCTGCGGCAGACCCTGGCGCTCAGCGCGTGGACGGCCGACGAACTCGAGCGTGACCTCTTCGGCCACGACGTCGAGTAAGCGCGCCGCTTGGACTAACCCTCCTTTCCGACGAACC
>CAZKDQ010000267.1:0-3382 GCA_964551345.1 uncultured Rhodothermales bacterium | reverse complement strand
CTGCATCAGGATATCCGTGAAGACCTTTATCAACGTGCCCAGCCGTGGACGGACGTATCAGAACCGAACGTCTACCGACATCCAGATGCGGCGGCCTTCCTGGTGGTTGTTGTACAGGTTGGTATAGGCGATGCCCGAAGGGTTGTCGTCCGTCGGCTCGATCTCGTAGGCGCCGTACCGCAGGAAGTCTTTGTTCAGCAGATTGTACGCGGTCGCGCTGATGGTGATGGACTCATTGACGGCGTACGAACCTCCGAGATGGAAGAGCGAGTAGGCTCGGTAGTCGCCCAGCGCGGCATAGGCCGGATCTTCGGCGACGGTGGTGCGGCGTGCGCGCGAGCTCCGGTACTCACCGCGCAGCCAACCGGTGATCCGCTGCGAAGGTTGTACGCTCAGGTTGCCGTTAACCATGTGCCGCGGCGTATTTGTCAGTGGCAGGCCTTCATTTTCGCCGCTGAGCTGCTCGCTATAGGTGTAGGTATAGTTCGAGCTCAGCGTCCACACACCCGCCGGAATGCGAACGCCGGCTTCCATACCACGCGTGACGGCCTCATCAACGTTGACGCTCTGAGCAAAGAACTCCTGCCCGGGGAAGTCGCCGTAATTCAGGCATCCGGCTCGGTTCGGCGCACCCGCAAAGGTACAGTTGGCCACGGGCGTACCGGTCGTGATCTTGTTGTCGAACAGGTTATTGAAGAGCGTGATGCTGGCCGTAAACCGATCGACGTTTCCGTAGAAGGCCGTGACCTCAGTGGTTGTGCTTGTCTCCGGCTTAAGGCTCGGCGTTCCGATCGTGGCTGTGCGACCCTGAGCCGTAAATCCGATGATGCCGTCGACCAACTGCTCGACCCTGGGCGTCTTGTATCCCTGGCTAACGCCTCCTTTGAGTGTCAACGTGGGCGTTGCATTCCAGACAAGGTAGGCGCGCGGACTCACGTGCCCGCCGAAGACGCTGTGATCATCGCGTCGAAGGCCGGCGGTTAGGGCAAGCGACGGAATGAACCGCCATTCGTCTTCAGCGAATACTGACCATTGCGTGTGCTCGAATGGCCCGAGCGCCACGCCGTCGACCATCCGCGCGTTCCAGATCTGCCCCCCGACTGAAAGCGCATGGTCACCCCGGCGTACAATAAGTTTCGAATCGAGGATTGTATTGTCGGATTCAAGTGTACGCGCTGAGCCAGGCTCCTTGTTCGGCAGGCCGCTTCCGGGAGGTCCACCAGGCGTTCCGGGGGGGATGGTCCGGCCGAGAGTTTCGGTCCGATTGTGCATCAGGCTGGATTGCAAAATACCCGAGTCAAAGCGCCAGGTGTGCGCCAGCGTTGCCTGAGACCGGTTGAATTGCAGCTCGGGGCCGTACCCGCTGAACGAGGGAGGCGAGGCGTCCGGACGGTCGAGCGTGCCTAACTGAGCCGACGAATTGTCGTAACTCTGGCGGGCGTCATCGAACTCGAGCCAGACATCGTGCCGCTGCGATGGCGTGAACGTAAGCTTCGCCCCGAAGGTCTGCACGTTTCCTTCCACCGGACTCGGACCTCGGGTGCTGATGACCGTCTCCTCACCATAGACGCCTGTCGGCGAAAGCGAAGCGGCTTCGCGGTGACGCAAACTCCCTCGCATAGACAAGCCGAGTACATTCGGCACAATCGGCCCGAGCACTGCGGCGTCGATCGAATAGATATTGCCGTAGTCCGCCTGCTCCTGAACCGTCATATCGGTTGCCAGCGAGCCCGACCAGCGCGACCCCACACCTCGCGTGATGATATTGATTACACCGCCCATTGCATCCGATCCATAGAGGGTCGACATCGGTCCGCGGATGATCTCGACGCGTTCAATGGCCGCTGTGGGGGGCAGGAAGCTGGTTGAGGTATCGCCGAAGCCATTGGGCGTAATGTTGCCGGCGCTGTTCTGGCGTCGGCCGTCGATCAATACCAGCGTATAGTCGCTCGGCATGCCACGCATCGAGATGTTCAGCCCGCCCGTTTTGCCCGCCGTGCCGCCGATGTCTATGCCCTCGACATCGAACAGCATCTCGGCGAGGTTCGAGCTCCGGCGCTGCCGAAGCGACTCCGTACCCAGGACGGTAATACTGGCCGGAGCGTCGCGGCGGAGTTGCTCGAAACCGGCAGCCGTGACCACAACCTCGTCCAGATGGACCGCCGACTCCGTCAGTTGTACCACGACCGACTCCCTGTTCGACCGGATGTCAACGGACGTGACAAACGACTCAAAGCCGACCATCGACGCTGTGAGCATGTAAGTGCCGAGCTGCAAATCGTCGAGGCGGAACTGCCCGTCACGATCCGTAATCGTGCCCTTCGGCACGTCGTCGGCGCCGGCGTCCAGCCGCACGATCACGTGGACGCCAGGGAGTGGCGCGCGGGTCGAGGCATCGACCACGCGGCCTTCAATGGAGGCGGATGGTTGTGCGGAGGCCGGAACGAAAGCCGCTACAATCAGGAGCGGCAGCAGTAACCATCGGGGAGCCATGTTGGAGGGATTGGATTGGCTTCGGCTTTATCTGGACTGATTCTAAATAGCCGCTTCGCCTTAATCAATCATCACTTCATGAAATAATGCCCATATCAGCGGATCAGTGTTCTTTCTGTGATGACACGGGTGGATTTCAGGACGCCGCGCGGATGCTCGTTCAGATCACGTGCAGGTAAAACGAGCGCGCACAAAAAAAGGCATCGCGCCGTGCGATGCCTTTTTCCGCTTAGCTACTACCAGGGATCATTAGTTGATCGCCACCAGAGTTGCCTGGGCCATCGAGCGAACGGTCGAGTCGCGGTCGTAGCCTTCCAGGAACCCCGCCTCGGTGATCGTGTCGCTCTCATGGAGTCGGTTGATCAGCATCGCTGCCTTCAGCCGCGTGTTGAGATTGTCCGCATCGCCATAGGCTCCGTAGAGCGTTTTTATGAAACGGGGAGTATCCTGACCATCGCTCAGCAGCTGCTCGGTGAGACATCCGTTCTCATTCATACGGAGCGCAAGTGTGAGCGCACCCGAACGAAAAGTGTCGGACTCGATTAAATTTGTTAGCTGCTCGGTAACCGTAGCGGGGCCTTCCTGACGGTAATCGCAGGCGTCGGACTGTGCGTAAGCGGCGGTCGTCGTCAGCAGTAATACCGGAATAAGAATAAACTTGCGAAACATGGTTTCGGTTGGATAGGGTTTTTCTGTGATCAATCGTTTCGTGATCGCGACAGAAGATATACCCGCCTGATCATGTAGTTTCTTATTGGAAGTGCTTCCATCTCAATACCTTAATATGTAAGCACTTCCGTTGCATGATATTAATATTGCTGGAAGCGCATTCATCTTATGTATGATATTCGACAACGATACCTTCATATTTTGGAAGCGTTTTCCAACA
>CAZKDQ010000266.1:0-3414 GCA_964551345.1 uncultured Rhodothermales bacterium | reverse complement strand
AGGAGCGAGAGATTGCCAGCATCGACGGAACGCTGATACCGATGGATGAACTTCCCTCTCGAATCGATGAGTTGGAAGAGCATCGCGATGAGCGCATCGTCGTCTACTGCCGCTCTGGAGGACGATCTGCGAAGGCTGTTCACTACCTCCGTTCGATGGGATACGACGCCTACAATCTTAATGGGGGCATCCTTGCCTGGAGCCGGGAAATCGATCCGGATGTGCCGAGGTATTGAGTGGTTTAAGATCGAACCAAGGCATGGCTCCTCTTAGATGCCCTGCTCCATCCGGTATCTGATGATCGTCGGAGGCATGTCGTCAACAGTGAGGATGTACACGTCCTCGCCTCGGATCTCGGTGCGTCGGAGCGCAGAATGAGTTTTGCTACCCTGACGCGGGCTGGGTATACGATGCACGATGCAATAATGCCCCAAGGGAGAAAGGCAAGACCTCTTAGTTTGATAAACTCATAATCGAGTGGTGGCTGTCCCATGAATGCCGATCTCGACGACATAAACTCGACCGAAGTAGATTTTGTCGAACTCCAGATCCAGTTCTAGAGCAGCCTCTACTCTGCTTCTTGAACCCTGATCACTTGTCATTATCTCCAGCCCGTCCGGGCGTTTATCAAGCAATCTGCATATTATGTGTTCGGTCACAATTTCTTATAAGGTACAGGCAATACATCATTCCATCACTATAATATCGATCATTATACTGTTTATTATTGTCGGCGGGTGCGAACGTGAAGTAGTTAGAGAGCGAACGAGCGAGGGCGATGTCGTATTCCTGACGGGCTCTTTGCTGACAGAATCTGACTCGCTTGCCTTACCTCTCACTATCAGATATGTCAAGGGGTTCTTGCTCGTAGGAGACACACAATCAGTCCATCCGCTCCATGTTATTAACGCGTACACTGGTGAATATGTCGGTGGTTTCAGCCGCAATGGTGAGGGACCTGGTGAGATGTTGCGGCCGGGCAGCGTGATAACGTATCCATCTTCTGATACGTTTTATGTACATGACATCAGGTTGCGGCGTCTTACTCGAGGCGTAATTCCGGCGAATGGAGTACTGAGAATTGATCAAGGTACTTCCGTCACGATCCGCGCGGATGGCCTACTTAATAATATGATTGCGCTACCACAAGAGGGATTTGCGGGTACGGGAATCCACAATGGTCATCAGACCTTATTACATGTTCGCACTGATGGGTCCGAAGGCGAGTCGTTTGGAAACGACCTTGGAGGTCCTGAGGCCGTTAATCTACAGTTTCGTCATCAGGGTTATCAGAATAGTATTCGTGTCAAGCCAGACCTATCGCGAGTTGCAGTCGCGTATCGGTATGCAAGTCGTCTAGATATATATGACCATGATAGTGGTTCGACAAGGATCGTAAGATGGAAAGACATGTTTGGCCCATCCTTCAATACGGATCTTGGTCGTGCGTCTCAGTTTTCGGAGTCAGATAGACGTTATGGGTACGTTGACGTCGCCACTAGTAGGGACTATATCTTTGCGCTGTATTCTGGATATGCCGACGGAGAAGTCCCTGATGCCGCCTTTGGGCGGTTCGTCCATGTCTACTCATGGGAGGGTGAGTTGATCTCAGTTTACAGCCTAGACCGTCCGGCCGTGGCGATTGAGATTTCTCCCGATGGCGACACCATATTTACTATCGTACACTACCCTTCTGTGATGATTACGACTACCTCGTTGCACCGGGAAACGTAGAACCACGTCGCATCCTGATTGGTGCCGCTCGGCGGGTTTGGCCGGCCTGTTTTCACGCGAGGCCGCATCCCTTTGCGAGTGCGATAGCGCGACGACAACGCCGAGACCGATCGGTATGAGGACGGCCGCGAGGATCAATTGCTGGTCCATACCTGCAGCTACCAGGAAAAACCCGACGCCGATGATTGCGATGATATGTCCGATCAGGTAAACGATGAAGTTGCCGGCCATGCTCTCGGGTTTCTGTGCTCGTGCCGGAGAGGGTACGCAGGGCTACCGATCGGGATGTAAAGATGCACGAACACGCTGCAACGCCAGGTTACGATGTTCGATGCCCCAGGCCACACACCCCGGCGCGTAGCGCGACGAAGTACAACTGCCGTGCGGCTTATTCAGACTCGGGCGGTCGCCGGTCTTCCATCTCGACTCGAAACCGGCCGTCTGTAATGCGCAGGGTATCAGGATAGCGACGCATGGAGGGGCCGTACAACGGGTCCTGCGTTCCCTTGTACGTCAACAGCATTTCGAATGAGCCTTCCGCGATCCGCCTCTCTTCATCCCAAGACTCAACGTTTAATATATTGGCGGTGCTATCCGCGGTGGCATCGTAACTGGATATGATCACGTCCCAATCCAATTCGTCGAAACGGCCTCCGTGGGAGTATCCGTCCTCCTGAATAAAAGCGATATTCTTGTTACCAGTGGGCGCATTATCTTCCAGCCATGCAATACACAAATGTTCACGATAAACATCCTCCCGAGCAACGCCACAAAAATCGAATAAAGTGCGTTCATCGCCAGATAGAACTGGCAACTGGCCACCTTTTACATCTTGTGACTGCCAACTATGATCATTAATATAAGCAGAAACGAAACACGTTTCGCATCGCTCTACTTCCTCCTCTTCTGCGCCGAACAGACCGCATCCGCCTATGAAAGGTGCTACTAAGAGCGCAAGCAACAATCCATTCATGGTGTGCCATTTGGATGCGAGCGTGAAATTGTTAAACGTGCCTCTCATCGTCGTACTTCGGGTTGAATAGAAGGAGTAGGAGCATGCAATGCGTCATTCGACGTCACGGCAATTTCGAAACAGTTGCCGAGTGATGTGGCGACAGGGCCTTGCTACCGCGGGGTAGCTTCTCGTTATCCAGGCAAACGTACTATTGCGTAACACTTTTATCGACTCGTTCGCGGTATGCAGCTCATAAATCGCCGGCGCATCGTTCAAGACTATTTGGCGATCTTACGTCACCGACACGACGAGCCCCTTTCTGATTAAAGCACGATTCATGCAGTGAGAAAAGCCGGGCTTCAGCAATTGAAGGCGAAGGCACGCGGTGCGAAAGCATAAAGCGACAGAGGAGTAGCTACAAGGGACAGTCGGGTTTGCGCGGTTTCATATTCATATATAAACCTCCACGCACTGGATTTACTCAGAAGGTATGCGGCGCTGCCCGAACATCCAAAAAAGTCATCCATGGATCGCCTGCGCCGCCGGCACCAAACTGCCAGCCGGCGATCCGGGCGCCATTCCCTCCAGCACTACCGCGGGCTCGGTCGCATACAGCGCAGCTCACCAGTCAAACAATCGTTCCTCCTGATTTTTTGGGGATGTATAATGTCGGATTATCTGCTGCGAACGGGCTGCGGGGCGCCAGCGAGAACGCGACGATACGA
>CAZKDQ010000265.1:0-3420 GCA_964551345.1 uncultured Rhodothermales bacterium | reverse complement strand
GGGTAGCCCGAGAGTTCAAACCATTCTTGGCCGAGATCCAGAACAAGTCCATCTTGTTTGCCGGCCAGATCATTCGAAACCTCAACTCGATCTCCCGCCTCATATTCGCCGGCCTCGATGAACTTCGGCGTCATCCCGTAATGCTCCTTGAGGATGATGCGCGCTATCGTGTTCTCTTGCTTGAAGCCGGTGGCCAGCGCAACCTGCGACGGGACTTCCTCCAGTCCGTTTCGCAGCAATAACCGCGCAAAGGGATACTTCCAGCTCGAGAGAGCAACCGCAGGAAGCACGTCAACGTCGTCGGCATGCACTAGCGCCTCGAGCGTATGGACGAGGGCGACATCGGTCCCGCCTGATAGAAGCTCGTCAAGCGCCTGATTCGCAGCTACGTAGTGCACCTCGGTATCTGCCGCGTACGGCGACGCATCGAGCCCCGAGACGAGGAAAGCCGCTGCTGAATGATCCCAGATCGTGAGGCGCATAGTTGGAGTTTGTGAAATGGCAAAAAACCGCCCCGGCAAGCCGAAGGCGGTTCGATGCGGAGCCTGCGAATACTATCCGACAGCGCGTCAGTTGCGAGTCGGATCGTACATACGCTCTTTGATGCGGGCGGCCTTTCCGCGGCGCGCGCGCAGGTAGAAGAGTTTGGCACGGCGAACGCGGCCCTGACGCACGCGCTCGATGCGGGCGATTCTGGGAGAGTAGATCGGGAAGATCCGCTCCACGCCGATGTTGTTCGACACCTTGCGAACGGTAAACGTCCGGTTGGCGCCGGATCCCCGGATGCCAAGCACGACGCCTTGAAACTGCTGAATACGCTCCTTATCGCCCTCGACAACGCGAACGTGAACGTTCACTGTGTCTCCCGGAGCAAACTCAGGGATGTCATCGCGAAACTGCGTCGCCTCGACCAGCTGCATAAGATCGGTAGCCATGGCGCACCTCCTTCTTTAGGTTAATGTTAGTTCTGTCATAGTTCACCGGGCCGTGCCCGATTACTGATTCAAACGGTACATTCGGCTCGTGGCCCAGAGGTACCGCGCTATGAACCCCTGCCATCCCCTGCAAGCAGGTCCGGGCGGCGTTCCTTCGTTTTTCGAAGTCTTTCTTCATCACGCCAGGCATCGACGCGGTTGTGGTCTCCGGAAAGCAAAACCTCCGGAACCATCATGCCGCGGAAATCCGCTGGTCGTGTATAAGCGGGTGCGTCGAGGAGGCCGTCCATAAAAGAGTCTGATAATGCTGATGTCGCATCACCCAGTACACCGGGAATCAGCCTTACAACGGCATCGACGACAACGAGCGCGGGCAATTCCCCGCCACTCAGCACGAAATCTCCGATGGAGATCTCACGCGTGACGAGCGTTTCCCGGACGCGCTGATCAATGCCCTTATAGTGCCCTGCGATCAGCACGATGTGCTCGTTGAGGGAAAGCTCGCTCGCCACGTCCTGTGTAAGCATCTCGCCATCCGGTGTGAGGAAGATGACTTCATCGATCGCTCCACCGGCATGTTTGGCTTCCTGCTCAATGGATTCGATGCAGGCAAAGATCGGTTCCGGCTTCAGTACCATGCCCGCACCCCCACCGAACGGATAGTCATCGATCTGTCGATGTTTGTCCGTTGCGTGATCTCGAAGATCGTGGACACGGATGTCCACGAGCCCCTTGGCCGCAGCGCGCTTGAGGATGCTCTGATCGAGTGGACCGCTGACGATCTTCGGGAGTGCCGTAATGATGTCGATGCGCATCGGACCCAAGGGCTCAGGCATCGAGAAGGCCTTCAATCACCCGGATGACGACTTCCTCATCCGTGATTTCGACGATAAACTCGCCGACCGCCGGAATGAGTATATCCTCACCCTCGCTTCTTGCGACAACGAGAACCGGGCCCGCAGGAAGTGAGATCACATCCTCCACTTCTCCGATCGAACTGCCGTCCTCATCGACGGCACGCAGGCCGATCAGATCGTGAAGGAAGAACTCATCCTCATCGAGCTCGAGCTCGTCCTCTTCTACAAAAACACCGGCTCCGCGCAAGGCGTCTGCTTCATCCCGGCCATCAACACCTTCGAGCGTCAAGACCGGAGTAAGACCCTTGGCCGACGTCTGAATCCGCACCTGTTGCACTTCAAAGAGTCGATAATCACCCTCGAACTCCAGGTACACGTGGTCGAAATCTTCGAAACGAGCGGGGTCGTCAGTTTCGGGCACGACCTTCACATCCCCACGAATGCCGTGTGGTTTACCGATGAAGCCCATCAACACGAGATCGCTGCGCACTTCACCCGCCATAGTATTCAAAGAACAGTGAAGAACGATTACTCGTCCTTCGAATCCTTCTCGTCGTCAGCCACGGCTTCTTCGGTCGCCGTGTCTTCACCTGTTTCCTTTGCGGGAGCAGGCTCGTTTGCCGGCACTTCGTCCGGCTCATTGGGCGGAGCGGCGGCAGGTTCTTCTGTGCTGCCTGCTTCCTCCCCAGCCGTCTCCTCATTCGCAGCTTCCTGCGCTTTGCGAGCAGCCTCTGCAGCGGCAACGCGGGATTCGGCGGCTTCCTTCTTGGCGCGCTCGGCCTCCTGACGCTGCTTCTCTTCCGCCTGTGCGCGAAGTTTCGCCTGCTCTTCCTCCTCCTTCCGGACGCGCTCGCGCTCTTCGTCGAGTGCACGCCGGCGACGTTCGGTGGGTGTTAGCGCGCTGGCCGAAGTCTTAGAGGCACGGTCCTCGCGAAACTTCTCAATGGCCGCGCGAACTTCCTCATCCGACTTACCTTTGCGCTTCAGATGGAGCGCGAGCATCAGGCCCTGCCTGCTCAGGATGTTGCGGACGGTGTCCGAGGGCTGTGCGCCGGTTTCGAGCCAGTGCAGCACGCGGTCCTCGTTAAGTTCAACGCGAGCCGGGTCCTCCAATGGGAAGTACCGGCCGAGGTCCTCGATGAACCGGCCATCGCGCGGGCTACGGGTATCAGCCGCGACGAGCGACCAGATCGGGAGCTTTTTCCGCCCCATTCGGCGCAATCGGAGTTTAACTGCCACGTCGTGTGTTTTCTTGCTTGTTGAATTGATTGCAGGTGATCTAATCCCGATCTCGGGACCGTTAAACGCGCCCGCCCATGAGCTGCTGCAGATCCGGGGACCTGCCTTTGCCCATCAGTTTGGACATCGTCTTCATCATTTTCTTCATCTCACGGAACTGCTTGAGGAGCTGGTTGACATCTCGCACCTCCAGCCCGCTTCCTTCGGCAATGCGTCGCCGCCGGCTTCCGTTAATCAGATCCGGATTGCGACGTTCCTCCGGCGTCATCGACATGATCATCGCTTCGATGTGCCGGAACGCGTCATCATCGACGTCGAGATCTTTGATCTGCCGCCCGATGCCGGGGATCATCCCCAAAAGATCGCGAAGAGAACCCATCTTCTTGATC
>CAZKDQ010000264.1:0-3422 GCA_964551345.1 uncultured Rhodothermales bacterium | reverse complement strand
TCGCGCGTATCTCTTCGGCAATGACTATCGCTGGCAGCCGGTGCGCGAACCGGTTGACGCGGCTGAAGGCCAGGTTGATGCCGTTTCGGTCGACGGCAACGCCGGTTACGGTCCTTCGGCTGCCTTTGCCCGGGAGATGCTCGCGATGAATCCGGATATGGTGATCGGATTGATCCCGTGCGCAAAGGGCGCGACGATCATTGAGCAGTGGCAGCGCAGCCTGAGTGATGAGACGCTTTACGGATCGTGCCTGAAGCGCATCCGCGCGGCCGAGCAGATGGGCCGCGTCGAGGGCGTCCTGTTCTTTCAGGGCGAGAGCGACGCGCATCGGGGCGAAATATACCAGGGCGTACGACGCTATCCGGATGAATGGGGACGCAAGTTTACAACCTATGTGAATGACCTCCGGCGCGATCTCGACCGGCCGGATCTGCCGATCGTCTTCGCGCAAATTGGTCCGCACGAGAGCGAGGAGCGGTACGTCAACTGGGAGGTCGTGCAGCAGCAGCAGGCAGCGGTCGAGCTGCCGAACGTCGCAATGATCAGCACGACCGACCTCTCGCTTCGGGACCGCGTCCACTACGACACGCCGAGCTACGACGTCATCGGCGCGCGGTTTGCCGAGGCGATGGACACGCTCCTGCAGGAGGGGCCGCAGCTCTGGAAGATCGATCTGCAAGGGCACCGCGGCGCGCGCGGCTTACTTCCGGAAAACTCGGTGCCGGCTTTCCGCAAAGCGCTCGAACTGGGCGTCAACACGCTCGAGCTCGACCTCGTCATCTCACAGGACAGCCTGGTCGTCGTCTCGCACGATCCGTGGTTTGCGTCGACGATATGCAGCACGCCCCACGGCGAGCCGATCACGAAGGAGACGGAGCGCGACCACATCCTCTTCCACATGCCCTACAGCGAGATCCAGCGGTACGACTGCGGCTCGCGCGGCCATGCATCCTTCCCCGAACAGCAGCCGATGGCCGTGCACAAGCCGCTGCTCGACGACGTCTTCGCAATGGCGGAGCAGTATGTGATCGACCATGACCTGCCGCCGATGCGCTACAACATCGAGATCAAGTCGAAGGAGCAGCACTACGACACGATCCACCCATCGCCGGAGGCATTCGCGAAGCTTGTGTATGACGTCGTGAAGCGGCACGGGCTGATCGATCACGCCACGATCCAGTCGTTCGATCCTAACGCGCTCGAAGCCATGCACCAGATCGATTCATCCACGATCCTCTCGCTCCTCGTGGATAACGATCGCGGGTTCGAGGGCAACCTCGCGCGCCTCACGTTCACTCCGGACATCTACAGTCCGCACCACCGGCTTGTCGATCGCGAGCTTGTCGAGTCGGCCCACATGCGCGGCATGCAGGTCGTGCCGTGGACGGTCAACGAGATCGACGCGATGCAGCGGCTCGTGGAGCTCGGCGTCGACGGCATCATCACCGACTACCCCGACCGCGGAAACACCGCACTCGGCCGCTGAGGCGAGTCACCGCTCATCACATCACCTAAGATCCGTGTCACAGGAGACCACCGCCTCGACGAAAAACCGGCGCCTGTTTAAGTTCATGGCGCCGGAGCCGCACAAGCCGCGGTTGCCGGACGACGAGATCAAGCGGCTCTACCCCAAGTTTCGCTGGCAGATCCTCGAGTCGACGTTCCTCGGATACGCTACGTTCTACCTGGTGCGCAACAACCTGCCGGTTGTCGCGCGCGAGATGGGCGACGCGATGGGCTACGGCAACAGCGAGCTCGGCAACATCCTCGCCGCGACCGCCATCAGCTACGGCATCGGCAAGTTTCTGATGGGCGCGATCTCCGACCGCAGCAACCCGCGCTACTTCATGGCGCTGGGTCTGCTGCTGACGGCGATCTGTAACTTCGCCTTCGGCTGGGCCAACAGTTATTCGCTTCACCTGATTCTCTGGACGCTCAACGGGTTTGTCCAGGGAATGGGATGGGCGCCCTGCGGCCGATCGCTCGGGCACTGGTACAGCGTGCGAGAGCGAGGGACCGTCTTTGCGGTGTGGAACATAGCACACAACGTGGGCGGTGGTCTCATCGGCGTGATCGCCGCCTACAGCGTGATCACATTCGGCGGGTGGCAATATGCCTTCTTCGTGCCCGGCGTCATCGCGCTGATCGGCTCGTTCTATCTCCTGTGGCGCCTGCGCGATACGCCGCAGTCTGAAGGTCTCCCCCCGATCGAAGAGTACAAAGACGACTGGCCGCCTGCCGAAACAGAGGACCACGAGCGGGAGCTTGGTACGAAGGAGCTCCTCTTCGACTACGTCCTCAAGAACAAGTACATCTGGCTGTTCGCGATCGCCAACATGTTCGTTTACATCGCGCGCTACAGCATGCTCGACTGGGGGCCGACGTATCTCAAGGACCACAAGGGCGCGACGCTCGAAAGCGGCGGCTTCAGCATCTTCATCTACGAGTTCGCCGGCATCATCAGCACGCTGTTGATGGGCTGGCTCTCCGACCGGCTTGGTGGCAGGCGCGGCCTCGTAAGCTTCCTCTGCATGATTCCCGTCTTCGGCGCCTTCGTCGGCATCGTCGCCGTGCCGCCGGGCTTCCTCTGGCTCGACCTGACGCTCTTCGCGATGATCGGCTTCTTCATCTACCCGCCGGTGATGCTCCTCGGCGTGACCGGGCTCGACTTCTCATCCAAGAAAGCCGTCGGCACAGCAGCCGGATTCATCGGCCTCTTCGGCTATATTGGCCGCACGATCCAGGGCAAAGGCCTCGGCTGGCTGGCCGACAACTACTCATGGGATGCCGCGATCTACAGCATCATCATCTCGTCGCTGATCGGCGTGATCTTGCTCGCGTTCACTATTCGGCTCAAGCCGCGAGGTTGATGTTTTCTGGGGATAGGGTGCTGTGGGCCGCCGTCGTGCTGGCGGTTGCGCTCGGCATCCTGTCCGCCGGGTGTGCCCCCGCGTGGGACGGCGGGCGCCCGTCTGATGTCTCGACGTTTCGCATGATGGCATTCAACATCCATCATGCTGCGGATGCGGATGGCGTGTTGGATGTCGAGCGGACCGCGCGAGTCATCCGCGACAGCGGCGCCGATATTGTGGCGCTGCAGGAAGTTGATCGCGGCGTGGAGCGGTCGGAGCGGCGGGATCTGGTCGCGGAGCTCGCAGAACTGACCGGGCTCTCGCACAGCGCCTTCGGCAAGAATCTCGACTTCCAGGGAGGCGACTACGGGAACGCCGTCCTCTCGCGCTTCCCGATCATGGAGCACGAGAACTTCCACCTCGATCAACACGAGCCGCATGAGCAGCGCGGCGTGCTCCTGGCGCGCCTCGAGGCGAAAGGCCGCGTGCTCACCGTCTTCGCCATCCACCTCGATCATCAGAACGATGCCGAACGTCTCTACGGCATCGATCAGATCCAGGAACTGATCG
>CAZKDQ010000263.1:1514-3425 GCA_964551345.1 uncultured Rhodothermales bacterium | reverse complement strand
GGATAGATCACGACCGGCACTGAGGCGGTTCGGGTGACGCGTTCGGTGATGCTCCCGAGGAGAACGCGCTCGACATTCGACAGGCCGTGGCGAGCGATGAGAATCAAATCGCAGTCGTCGCTCTCCGCGACTTCCACGATACGCGTTCCCGGGCGGCCGTCGACGATGCTCGTGCGCGCTGCGAGACCCCTTGCGCGCAGCGCTTCCGCACGCTTTTCTATCTCCGTCTCGATCTCTATTGATAAGGAAGGGACGAGATCAGACAGCGTGCCGATGCCCGGCAGCGCGAACGGCAACAGCAGTGTTTCCCTGACATGAAGCAGTTGCACCTCTGAATCAAGAGCAAGCGCGAGATCACCCGATACATCGAGTTGATGGCCTGTCGATGGAGAGAAGTCGATCGGCACAAGCATCCGCCGTACCTGCTCCACGTCTTCTCGCATATTCTGCGGAACGAGAACGAGTGGAAAAGGCGAGGTTCGCAGCAGTTCATCGGTGACGCTTCCGAGCAGAAACCGTCGCATTCCACGTATCCCGTGCGTTCCCGCCACAATCAAGCCTGCACCAATGTCTGCGGCGGTATCCAGAATCTGTGGTGCAATAGCGAGCGAATGGCACCACCGGGTTTCTACGTCGACACCCTCATCGCGGAGTCGGGCCTCGATATCCGCAAGCTGCTCCTTGATGAAACGGCGCGTAAGCGTCGGCTCCACGCCTTCCGGCTCGTCTTCGCCCTCGCTGTGCAAACCGTGCAGAACATCAACATAGACGACGACAACTCGTGCGCCGAGCTCCCGGCCAAGTAGCGAAGCGAAGGCCATTGCATGAACAGAGCCTTCCGAAAAGTCGGTCGTCAGGAGTATGGGATCCACCGCTGCCATCAGCCTCAGATGCCGAGATCAATGTTAATTCGCACTTGCGGCCGAGGCCTCCGCAGCGTCCCCCCCCGTCGTGATGGTTCGAAGTCGCAAAACAGGCACCTCAGCGGAACGAATGATCCGCTCGCTCACACTGCCGAGGAAGAACCTCGGCATCCCGGTCGCGCCGTGGGTTGAAAGAACGATGAGTCCTGCATCGATCTGATGAGCCGTTTTCATGACTTCATCGACGACATGGCCAATCCGCACCTCGTAGTTCATCGCGTCCGGGACGGCGGAGGACGCCTCGCTCAACTGGATGAGTTCGCGCTGTGCCTCCTTCTTGATGTCGCCGATGCTTCCATAATAGAGCTCGAGGCTCGTCGCATAGAATGACGGCACGTTTGGTTGCTCGATCACATGCAATGCCGTGAGCTCGCTATCGAATGAGCGGGCAAAACGCTGCGCGAGGTTGAGAGCAGTGCGCGCATGTTCGGAAAAATCGACGGGCACAAGGACTCGGTCGAAGTAACCTCCATCGAACGACTTCACCTTCGCACCGACCGTCATCACCGGCATCTCAGCCTTCCGCACGACCTCCATAGCCACGCTGCCCGCCACCATTCGCTGAAATCCCCTGCGACCGTGAGATCCCATCACGATCATGTCAACGCGCTGGTCAGATGCATAATCCAGGATCACGGGCGCCGGCTTCGTCCCACGCAGGTGCACACTGCGTAGCGCAATATTACGCTCCTCAACCGTAGCCGCGACCTCCTGCATTTTCGCATCCGCAGCCGACCACTGCGCCCGATAAAAAGCCTCCGCATCCATCCGAACATCGAATGCGCCACGAATCGGGTCTTCACCCAGCGTTTCGGTGACGTTCAGCAGGTGCAACTCGGCGCCGTAGTGCTCGGCCATGGCGAGGGCGCGCGCGAATGCAGGCGCTGCCGATTCAGTAAAATCCGTTGGATGAAGGATGCGGTGTACGTTCATCAGGGCGGCTCGTAGCAGTCGTTATCTGGATTGCATGCAAAAATGCCTCAAGCCC
>CAZKDQ010000263.1:0-1414 GCA_964551345.1 uncultured Rhodothermales bacterium | reverse complement strand
GGCTGGCCGCGTTGTTTACCCGGCTTGAACCTGAGCTGCGTGACGGCATTAACGGCCGCGACGTCGAGCAGGTCACCGGCCGAGCGAATCACCTGCGGCTGGGTGACGCTGCCGTCGGGTTCGACAATGACCTTGATGACGACGAGGCCTTCCATCCCCGCTTTTCGCGCCAGCTCAGGATACCGCACGAGTTCATGAAGCCGCGCCGTACCACCAATCATCTCCGGCATCTCTTCCACGACGACGAAGATCTCGGCCTCGGTCTCTTCCTCCTCTTCCTCAACCATCGGTGGTGGTGGAGGGGCCGGTATGTAGGACGCCGGCTCATCTAGATCGAGCGATGCGTCGAGGTCCAGGATGTCATCATCCAGGATCATATCGTTGGGCACCTCGATCGGAATGGGCGGCCGCGGCGGCGGAGGTGGCTGCTCGATCTGCTGCGTCTGACGGATCTCCTCCATCGCAACGATCTCCTGCTCGGCCACAACGATGTTAAAATCGCCGCCGGACTGGAACGACACGTGGAACATCCCGATGAGCATCAACAGTGATGCGACCAGGCCGGACTGCAGCGTGAGCCGGTAGTCATTGCGCAGATCGGCACCTCTGGCTTTCTGCGGAAGCCCCGAGCGTTCAGTGATTGGCGGGCGGCTGGTGGGCGTATTTTTAGCTTCTTGCATGATCTCTCCCCCGATATTTAGATCATCTATCGAAAGATGCCGCCGCAGCGACTGCGTCGTGGGCCGAGAGCGCGGTGGCATGGTTGGTTTTAAGAGTGAGTACAGGGCACGGCGCCGTACCGACGATGGCTGCGGCCGAACTGCCTTCGAGGGCATATCGGACACCGGTGGCGCCGCGCGACGTCGTGATGATGAGGCTGCTGCGCCGTGCGCTCGCGAACTCCGTAACCGCGGAGACCGGATCGCCATAGCGCAGGTGCACCTGATGGCGCACGTCCGGGCCGCGTTCTGAGCGGTAGACGCGGCTCAGTCTGTCCAGCATCTCCTGCTCGTAGCGGCGGCGAGCAACCTCACCCTGCGACGGCGCATCCGGACCCAGCAGGCTGGGCTTGACGACGTGAAGAATGTCGACTTCCGCCTTCTGATGACGCGCAAGCCTGCGCGCCAGCGCGATACCGGGCTCACTTTCGTGAACCAGAGAAACGGGAACCAGCACGCGCCGGATCATGCCTGGCATCGACCAGGCGTCCCGGCCGACCGTCAGCACTGCGCATGTGGCCGCGCGCGCGATCTCTTCGGCATGGCTCTGCCATCCCGCGCGGTCTTTCGCCCGACGCCCGCGCGTCCCCATCACGATCAAATCCGCATCGATCTGCAACGCGTAAGTCAGCACGGCAGGCACGACCTTGATGTCCCGAATCACACGTGTGTGGAGCATGATGTTATTCGCCTCC
>CAZKDQ010000262.1:0-3432 GCA_964551345.1 uncultured Rhodothermales bacterium | reverse complement strand
TCCTGATAGCGGAGGCCCGTCTCGCTGTCGGCGCGCGTCACCGACTGGCTTTCCCAGTGGATGAGTTCGCGGCTGATGGCATAGTCTCGATACCGCGTCGTAGGCGAAAATCCGCCACTGGTTTTATCGAGCGTGAACGCCAGCAAGTCGCCCGGCATGGCTTCCACATACCTCACGCCCTCGCGCCAGGACTCGGCCTTAACGCCTTCGCCTACGCCACACGCCGCCAGAATCTCGATGCGCGTATATCGCGCGTGGATGTCGAGGGGAACGTCTGGAAGAATGGCGAGCTCCGGTGTGAGATGAGTCACCCTATCATCCAGCACCTCAAATAGTTCGATAAGCTCACGACGAATATCATGATGCGTCCACAGCATTTCAGCGCCATCGGCAAGAGACATTGTGGATGCACCCTTCACCTGGTCAAGCATCTGGCCGAGCAGCATGCGGAGCAGACGCCTTTCGCGCTCCGCGTTGACATTTGGAGGGCTCTCGGCTTGCAACCATCGGAGCCAAGTCGACAGACGCTCAGGGTCATCTACGTGAAGTAATCTGCCACAGGCGCGACGCAGCGCTTGATCGTGATCTCCGGATGCAGAAGAAGTAAGCCCGGCGCGTTCTCGAAGATCGGACCACGAGTAGTTGCCGTTGTACACGTCATCCAAATCGAGGCCCGTGGCGTCGAGGTACTGCTTCAGCGAGACTTCGCCCCGACTCGCTGCCAATTCTCTTAGCTCTTCCGCCCGCTGCGCAATGTTCGAGGGGAGCGCATTGCGGATACTCGACAGCACACGATCTGAAGCGAGTCGGTCGAGTTCCATGTGACAGCCCGCCGGAAGGAACGGGAATCCCTGGGTAATCTGGCGCTCAACATCCTTGCGGGTACCACCAAGCAGCGCGCGGAAGCGGCGGTCGTAGCGAAACTCCTTTCGGTGATGTCCGACAAAGTCGAGGATGGTGCAGATCGCCTTGCCCTTTGACTTGCGCAGCCCGCGGCCGAGCTGCTGCAAGAAGAGAAGCGGACTTTCGGTTGGACGCAGCATTAAAAGCGCATCCACAGTCGGGACGTCGACGCCCTCGTTGAAAAGGTCGACAGAGAAGACGATTTGGACTTCGCCACGCGCGAGATCCCTAAGCGCCTGCTTGCGGTCGGCGTCAGGTGTCTCCCCCGTGACCGCCACGGCCGAAACGCCGTGCTCGTTGAAGACGCGCGCCATGTATCGCGCGTGGTCCACGCCTACGCAGAAGCCCAGAGCTCGTACTTCAGGTGGATTTCCGAAGTGCTCGAGGAAATGCTGCAGCACCCGCCGGGCCCAAATGTCGTTTGCAGTGATGAGGTTCGTGATCGCATCCACATCGTAACCGCGCCCTCGGGTAAACGGAATCTCCCGAAGGTCCAGATCGTCGGCAATCCCGAAGTACGCGAACGGCGTCAGGCGGTGTTGATCGATGGCATCCCAGAGGCGGAGCTCAGCGGCTATCCTTCCATCGAACCATTGCAATATCGAAAGGCCGTCGCTGCGCTCAGGTGTTGCCGTAAGACCAAGCAGTTCGCGTGGCTTCAGATGCTCCAGTAACCGTTTATAGGACGCGGCCGCAGCGTGGTGGAATTCGTCGACGATGACGACATCGAAATAATCCGGATCAATAGCGTCGACGCCGCTGGCATTGAGAGACTGAATCGACGCGAAAACATGTTCGAACTCGATAGGACGCTTTCCCCCCACCCACTCCTCGCCGAAATTTGCGTCACGAAGCGTGTGAGCAAACGTCGCCCTGCTTTGAGTCAGGATTTCTTCTCGATGCGCAACGAACAGTAACCGTGCGCGGCCGTGCTTTTTGATCAATCGGTCGCGGACTCGCTGGTAGTCGACGGCGGCCATAACGGTCTTCCCCGTTCCCGTGGCCGCAACCAGTAAGTTCCGATGCCAACCGCGCTCCCGCGATAGCTCGATCTGTTCGAGTAAACGCTCCTGGAATGGATAAGGGCGAATCTCTGTAGGGCTGAGGACGATTCTGGCGGATGCCGGCCTGTCCTGGTCCAATGCGGCTGCGAAACGAGATCGATCGAACGGCTCAAAATCCGCTTCCTCCCAGTAGCTCTCGAAAACCGCCTCCATCTTCTCAATGACCGAACGGTTTCGCGCGCCCGATACCCTCAGGTTCCATTCAAGGCCCGGTGCCTGTGCCGAGTACGTGAGATTGGAGGAACCTACATAGGCAGTAGAGAAGCCCGATTCACGGTGGAAGATCCAGGCTTTGGCGTGCAGGCGCGTACTCGTGGTGTCGTAGGAGACCCGCACTTCCGCCCCGAGCTCTTCCAACCATTCAAGAGCCGCGATTTCAGTCGATCCCGTGTAGATCGTGGTGAGTACTCTGAGGCGCCCGCCATTCGCCACATGTTTCTGCAGCTTCTCCCGCAGCGGTCGAATGCCCGATCGACGAATAAACGCCATGATGAGATCGATCCGATTCGCCGATGCGATTTCCGCCGCAATCTGATGCCCGACCGCAGGCTCGCCTGGTGAGTTTGTGAGGAGCGCGGAGTCGAGAAGTGGGATAAGCGGTTCATCAATCGGCGCGGGCTGTCCGTCGGGATGGAGGCGGTGCACGGCGCGGAGCATACGGCCGGGTTCGTTCGGCCGCTCGTCGAGCAGATCCGTGACGTCCGTCGCACCCACGATCGTGTCAACCAGCGTGCGTGCCAGTGCCACACCCGCATCTGCCCGCTCCGCCTCCGGCAGCATGTCGATAGCGCGTTCCACCACGGCCGCCACATGCCATGCGATCCTGTCCGCCGCTTCGGCCGTGCGAAGCTCGTCCGTGTGTTTCCGCCGGTCTTCCGGCAGACGATCGAGCCGCTCCGCCAGCGCCTCAGTAACAAGTGATTCGTAAAGGCCGTGAGGGAGGAGGGGCATGAATTAACGTTTCACTCCGAGAAGGGAGCGATAATGTAGCAGAATCCGTCACTATCGGATTTCGGAGCATAATCTGGGTCGGTATCGACAATGTATGGCGCTCCAAGAAGACTCTTCGGAATCCGCTCAAGATGATAAGGAACGCCGTCGATCAAGATCTGAGCGGACAAGAACTCCCCCTCATGCACAAGAGGAATCCTTACTGTTCTCCCTAATCCATCGTCGATTGTCGCTGTGTGCTCGGTCATGGCAGAGTAGCTTATAGTGGTACAGGATAACGACTGATGATTAAGCATCGAACCCATGCCATTCCGAAGGGTTTGGCACAAGTACCGGCTCATCTCAACGCAATCGGTACCGGCCTTCGACGTACCATGCGCCCGGTAGGGACAGCTCTCCGAGCTGTCCGCAGGACCTCCGTACGCGGCTCTGCCGCTAATCCGCCCGCAAGCTCATGATTTCTACAGGCTTTATGCGCACCATCTTGATCTCATGCCTTCTCTATCTCATCGCC
>CAZKDQ010000261.1:0-3437 GCA_964551345.1 uncultured Rhodothermales bacterium | reverse complement strand
TGTTCATCCTGTCAACAAGCTCATTCCTGAAGGAGTGCTGCATCCCGCATTTTGTTGGACAGGATTTGCAGGATTAACAGGATCTGCGCCAGTGACGCTTCGTGAACGAGGTGTTTCAAGCAGCATGAGCGGCATCAAGCTCGCAGACTCACCTTCCAGGTTAATCCTGTCAATCATGTTCATCCTGTCATATTCGCTGTAGAAGTGACCGACTCAATCATCTTGTTGAACTCGTCCTCGACCTTCGCCTCAAAGTCGGCTTCCATGCGATAGACCTCGGTGAACTCGGCGAACGCCCACCTGCCATACGTACCGAGGTTATTCACCCCCGGCACCCAGCGCGTCTCCATCGTCGCCTTCTTCTCCTTGGCATCCTCGCGGCGATAGCCCTTGATCTCCACCACGAGATGGAGGAGGTCGTCCTCGCCATGGCCGTCATCGACGAGCACAATGAAGTCGGGGAGGTAGCGCCGCATTTCGGAGCCGTATCGGTAGGGCACCTCGAATCCGAGGCTGTGATTCTTGACGTAGGCCTTGACCCTCGGGTGCGACTCCGCGACGCGGCAGAACTCCGCCTCCCAGTCGCTATCGAGAATCACCCAGTTGATGTGGCAGCGCCGGCTGTCCGTCTCCCAGCGATCGGCCTTTGACGTGTTGAAGCTGACGTGGGCGGTTGAGCCGGTAGGATTATAGGGATCGAGCACCGCCTTGATCGGCCGCTCGCCGACCATGGCCCGCGTAATGCCGGCAGTGATTCTATTGCACGCCATGTCGGCCAGCTCCTGGTACATGAGCTGTGCCGGATGCGTATCACCCTTGCAAACCAGACACGTGTCGAGCCACTGCTTCGTGATGCGCTTGAGCTGGCCGAAGAGATGGAGCTTCGGCTCCTCATCAGGATCGCGCCACTTCGTGTACAGGAGGCGATGCGTGAGGTGAAAGAGCAGCGTCGACTTCCGCATGTCGCCCAGGTGCTCGAGGCTCAAATCAACCTGCTCGCCGATGATACCGGCGTTTCTCGTGATTGACGGCCCGACGATGTCCGGCGTGAGTTCGAGGACGGAGTCGGCATTGAACTCAGCGGTCAACCGCTCTTCGGGCAGCTCAACACGGAAGCCTTCTACGCGAGGAAAGCGGATTTCAAGATGATCGCGCTCCGGCCGGATGGCCTTCACCTGGATGGTCTCGCGCGGCGGCTGTGGTGGTGCGATGACCGGCTTCGCCGTGAAATCGAACGGGATGCCGAGGACATCTGCATATTCAGTATTGAAAAGACCGTTCTCGTTGAGATCGTACGACTGGCGGCGAAGCGCTCGGCCGACGACCTGCTCACATAGGAGCTGCGTGCCGAAGGCGCGAACGCCAAGGACGTGCGTAACGGTGTTGGCATCCCAGCCCTCCGTCAGCATCGAGACGGAGACGACGCAGCGAATGGACTCACCAAGCCGTCCTTCCTTACCGACCGTGTTCATGACTTCCCGAAGAAGGTCCTGGTCGGAAATGCTATCCGCTGCATGGCGGTCGCCGGTTCGCTCGATGATCTCTCGTCGGAAGCGGTCGATCTCGTCCGACGCCATTTCCCTGAACTTCCTGTCCAGTGCGTCGCCGGACTCAAGCTGCTCGCTATCGATCAGGAGCGTGTTCGGGCGGGCGAGGGGATTGCCGTACTCGTCGTAGTTTCGGAAGAGAGGCAGGCGGCCGTTTTCGAGCTGCGACGTGCCGTCTTGGTTCTCGCGGAGAAACCCCGAGATGTAGTCATAGACGAGCTTCGAGGTCGCTGTGTTATTGCAGACTACGATGAAGCACGGCGGAACTTTGATGCCTGCAGTCTTCCAGAGGTTGAAGGTCTTCTCGTAATGGCCATAGAGCGCATCGAGCGCGGTCTGCAACTCGGTCGGGATGCTAAGCGGATCAAGCGTCTTCGACTTCCCACGGCCCTTCTTCGGCATCCGCTTTCGGATGTGCTCCCAGAGGTTGCGGAACTTGGGCATATCGCCGCCCGGGATGTTGTCGGCGACCGGCACGCGCGGGAGCTTGACGATTCCGCACTCGATGGCATCCATGAGGGAGAAGTCGCTCATCGTCCATGGGAAGAGCGTACCCTCCGCATAGCCGGAGCCACGCAGGAAGAACGGCGTGGCCGAGAGATCAATCACACGGGTGATTCCAATCTTCCGGTTGACGGCCTCGAGCCCGGATATCCAGAGACGTGCGGCTTCGGTGTTCTTCTGGGCTTCCTTTCGATCGTCGCCCTTCAGGTCGCCTTCGAGAGCCTCGCCCGGCTTTTCGCGATAGCAGTGGTGCGCCTCATCGTTGAGCACTATGACGCTCTTCATGCCCATGAGGTCGGGCATGACGCGCTGGATCATCTGGCCTTCCGTCTCCAGCGTATTCAGGTCGTCGCCACGACCTTTGAGGAGGGCCCGGCCGCCTCTTGAGAGGTCAACCCGCTCTCGCAGCTTGAACGCGTGGTAGTTCGTGATGACGATCTTGGCCCGGTCGAGGTCGGCGAGCATGTCCGTTGGGACGAGCTCGCGGCTCTGATAATAACTGTCCGGGTCGTTCGGCTGCAGAACACGCAGCCGGTCCTTGATTGTGATGCCGGGTGCGACGACCAGGAAGCCGCGCGTGAACTTCTTGCTGTTCGGACGGCGAACGGCGTTGATCGTCTGCCATGCGATGAGCATCGCCATGACAGTCGTCTTGCCGGCTCCCGTCGCCAGCTTGAGCGCGAGGCGCAAGAGTTCAGGGTTGGCGGCCGCATTGGCATCGGCAAGGTGCTCGAGAAATCGCTTGCCCGTCGCGCCTACCGTAGGGGCGACTTCCGTCAGCCATATCGCCGTCTCTACCGCCTCAACCTGGCAGAAGAAGGGGCGGATGCCCTGGAATCGGTGGTGACGCCAGTGCTGGAGCAGGCGTGCCGTTTCCGGTGTGACGCGCCAGTCTCTCGAATTAGGCAACTTCCGCCACTGGTCGACGTGGCTCCGGAGCTCGTTGATGACCGACGTCGGATCGTATAGCTGCTCGTCGGTTGATAGCCCAAGTCCTTCATCGAAGAGGAGCTGCTTCTGTAAGGCCGTGTCCTTACGCTTCCTCGGCTTCGGAATGGGCGTGATAAAATCCGCCCGCCGGCGCTTCTCGATTACGTGCTGCGTCGGCTGTCCATTGTCATCGAGCTCCCAGTGCCGAGCAGGATACTCGTAGGGCGAATTAAGGATGGGCTGCTCAAAAAAACGGTCTTGCATAAACTCTCGGTGTGATACCGGTCGCTTGCCTTTCAGGAGTGAATCATGTGAGCCCGCGGCTGATCAATATCTCCCTCACACGCCTTGCTGCCGGCTGCCTCCCTAATAGAGGGTACGACTCGAAGAGATTATCGGCAACAAACGTGTTACGTGAGCGCGGACCCATGTAGAGGCGCTTTCGTCATCGTCGCC
>CAZKDQ010000260.1:0-3464 GCA_964551345.1 uncultured Rhodothermales bacterium | reverse complement strand
CCTCGCGGACCTGCGGCTACCTCAGACGTTGACGAACACTTCCCCGTACCATACCCGCACGATAATGGCGAGCGATAGCAGCGGCCTGACCGTCGTCAAACGCACCTTCTCCGAATTCTCGGGAGATGATTGCCCGCGCATGGCAGCCGCTCTCGCCTATTACGTCATCTTCGCGCTGCCTCCTCTGCTCGTGCTCATCCTGATGATTTCAGGCGTATTCATGAGTTCAGAAGAGGTGCAGGGCTACATCGAGGGGCAGATGTCAGCCGATCAGGCTGAACAGATAAGTACGATGATCGAGAGTGCGGAAGAGCGGCTCAGCGGCGGATCACTGGCCATCTTCCTCGGCATCGCCGGGCTGATCTTCAGTGCCAGCGGCGCCTTCGCGCAGCTACAGAAGGCGCTGAACACGGCGTGGGATGTCAAGCCGGATCCCGATGAGAAGGGCAAAGACAAGGTGGTTCACCTCATCACGAAGCGGCTCCTGTCGCTGGGCATGATCATCGTTGCGGCGTTCCTGCTCGTTGTCGCGCTCTCGCTTAGCGGCCTCATCTCGGCTTTCAGCGAACAGATTGCCGAGTTCCTCGCGCCCGTCGGCATATCGGCCGGCGCGGCGGGCGTGCTGTCGTGGGTGGCGGATGCCGTCGTCTCGCTCGCGATCGTGACCCTCCTCTTCGCGGCCATGTTCAGATTCCTTCCGGACGTCAGGATCCGCTGGAAGGACGTGATCTTCGGTGCCTTCGTTACGGCAATTCTGTTCGTGATCGGCAAGCTGGTGGTCGGCTGGTACATCGGCCAGAGCAATCCCGGCGAGGCATTCGGCGCTGCGGGTTCACTCGCCGCCATCATGATCTTCGTCTACTACTCCTCGATGATTCTACTGCTGGGCGCGGAGTTCACGCAGGTCTGGGCCCGGCGCAGTGGCCGCAAAATCGCGCCGGGGAAGCACGCCGTTCGGGTCGTCCGCGAAACGCGCGCCGTGCGTGAATCGGATGCGCCGGATGACCGGGTCGGTGATCTGCAGCGGCGTTAGCGATCAGGAAATCCGAACAACCATCTCATTGGTGATCTCCGAGATGGAGCGGCATCCGGCCAGTCCCATCGTCAGATCCAGTTCGGCTTGCATGTTGCGGATGACCTCCCGCACGCCCTGCTCCCCGCCGACGGCAAGTCCGTACGCATACGGCCGGCCGATACACACGGCGCTGGCGCCAAGAGCGATTGCCTTGAACGCGTCCGCACCGCCGCGGATGCCGCTGTCGAAGAGGATGGGAATGCGCCCGTCGACGGCGTGCACGACGTCCGGCAATGCGTTGAGTGCCCCTACAGCTCCGTCGATCTGCCGCCCGCCATGATTCGAAACGATGATGCCGTCGGCGCCGCTCTCGATTGCGAGCCGCGCGTCATCGTGGTGGAGAATGCCTTTGAGGATGATGGGGAGAGACGTCATCGCGCGCAGCGTCGGCAGGTCCGCCCATTGAAGCGACGGACGCGAATAGGTTGCGATGAAACGCTGCACAGCCGCTCGCGCACGCCCCGATCGCAAATTTCCGAGGAAAGTACCGGGATAGCGCTGAATCTGATTGAGCGCCGCCCGCAGCAGCTTCAGGTTCGGACGTCCAGGTTGGACCGCCGGTGGTTCGTTCGCCATCTCAGCAAGGCGGCTCCGAAACGCGTCATCACTCGTGTACTGCGCAATACCCCGACCGTGCAGGAACGGCAGGTAACCCAGATCGAGATCGCGCGGCCGCCATCCAAGCAGCGTTGTATCCAGTGTCAGCACGATTGCCTCGCAACCGGTGGCTTCCGCACGAGCAATGAAGCTTCGCACAACATCCGGATCGCGGCTCCAGTAGAGCTGGAACCACCTCGGGGCACCGCCCATCTCCCTCGCACAATTCTCCATCGGGACCGAGGCCTGGCTCGAAAAAATCATCGGCACGCCTTCCCTCGCCGCCGCACGGGCGACGGCCCGATCGGCTTCCCGATGCGCAAGCTCAAGTACGCCGATGGGCGCCAGCAGGAACGGCGAGGGGAGCGTTCTGCCAAAGAGCTCGACGGACAGATCTCGTGACGAGGCATCGCGCAATACGCGAGGGCGAATCCGCCATCGCTCCAGGGCCGCACGGTTCGCATCGATCGTTGACTCACTACCGGCGCCACCCGCGAGATACGCGTAGGCTTCCGCAGACAACTTCCTCCGTGCAGCCTCCTCGAGCCGCTGCGCATCCACAGGCACCTGCGGCCGGCGGCCGGCCAGCCCGCGAACGAAGATCTCCGCCTGCCGGCTTCGTCCAATTCCGGTTTGCTCTTTGTCCGCCATCGTTGCGCTGGTTGCGGTTGTGCTGATGCTGGAGTATAACAACACGATGCTTTCCCGCCCCCCGACCCGAATATGATAGATCCGTCTGCCGAGCATGGCGATGTGGAGGACGTCCCGGCCAGCGACCCGTTTGTGCGGCGCGCAGCCGGTGTCATTGCCATGATCGGCGTTGCGGCGCTCCTCGGTGCGATCGTCGTGCTGGGCGTAGACATCCTGCTTGCCGGCTTTGGCGGCCTCCTGATAAGCGTACTGCTCGTCGCCGTCCGCGACCTCGTCAAACGCGTCGCACCCTTGTCCGACGGATGGGCGCTGGCGGTCGGGCTCCTGGGCATACTTCTACTGATAGCCGGCGGAATCTGGGCCCTGTCTCCGTACGTGGCGGATCAGGCGGATGAGATCGGGCAGCAACTGCCATCGATCGCGCAACAACTGGAGGAAGGCGTCCAGCGGTATGCATGGGGCCAGTGGGTGATGGAGCAGATCCGCAACGGCCGGCAGGACGCATCCGGGGGCGTGACGAGCTTCCTCAGCGGTCTCTCCGACTGGTCGACGTACCTGCTGACGTCCGTTTTTGTCGGCCTCTTCGCCGCAGCACAACCCGGACTTTATCGCACGGGCCTGCTCAACCTCCTCCCGATTCGGCATCGTTCACGCGCCGGCGACCTGTTCAATGACATCGGCCACACGCTTCGATGGTGGCTCATTGGCCAGGCTTTGGCCATGCTTGTGATTGGCGTCTCGACGACGATCGTCCTCCTGATTTTTGGGATTCCGATGGCCATCGTGCTCGGCCTGATCGTCGGGCTGCTCGGATTTATTCCATACCTCGGCCCCATTATCGGCGCGGTGCCCGTGGCGCTGATCGCCGCCACAGAAGGAACGGACATCCTGATCTATGTGATGGTCGCATACACCATCGTGCAGATCCTCGAGGGCTACATCGCCACGCCCCTGATTCAGCGGGAGACGGTTTACCTCCCTCCCGTCTTTACGATCATGACGCAGATCCTCCTCGGAACGTTGCTGGGCCTGCTGGGCTTCATCCTCGCAACCCCGCTCGCAGCGGTGATCCTAGTAGCGTCGAAATACTATCGCGCCTACATCCTCGGTGATAGAGCAGCGCTGGAATGATCGATCCGAT
>CAZKDQ010000259.1:0-3505 GCA_964551345.1 uncultured Rhodothermales bacterium | reverse complement strand
ATCGACGCACTGCGGCCCGTGATCGGCACGTTGTCGGATGACGTGCTGGGGGCGCAGCTTCCTCCGACCGAGCGTTCAGTCAAGGAGTATTACGGCGCGGTCGTAGAAATCACACGTCGGCGCGCGATTCCGGAGCTCTCAAGCACGCCGGCCGACGAAGACTGGCCGCATCCAGCTTCACTCGATCTCGATCAGGACTGGAATCTGATCTCGATCGACGAACTCCTCGACGAGCTCCGGCAAAGCCGTGAACAGTTCCTTGAGGCCGTCTCAGACAGTGATCAGGATGCGACGCCGACTGTCGTCCAGCGGCTCGTGCACTTCGACCTCCTGGCACAACGACTCGTAGCAGAGCGGCTCTTCGACGCACAGCCGCCGCCGAGACCCGACGGAAAGGAATCTTTGTAACATCGGCTGTCTGACACGTACAGAAGCCGTAATATGGGCCGGAACAGGACTTGTTCAGCCGTAAGGGTTGAAAAAACATCGAATAGGATGCCGGCGCCGGAGCAGAGACGCGGTAATGGCTCACCGGTTTTGTAATTTCAACCCAAGGATTCTTTCTCGATGAAGGAGGGGATACCCCGCCCATGGCCTCGAAGGCGCTCACATACGAGCAATTGATTGCAGCGGTGCAGAGGAACGACCTCGCGCCGCTCTATTTTTTGTTCGGAGACGAGACGTTTCTGATGGATGAGGTCCAGGCGGCTGTCCTCAAACACGCGCTCGAGCCGCATGAGAAGGACTTTAACCTGGACATCGTCTATGGCTCGGAAACGGATGCGAATCAGGTATTAGGTCTCTGCTCGCAGTATCCGGTGATGGCTCAGCGTCGCGTTGTCATCGTGAGGGAATTCGAGAAGCTGGAGGAGAATCAGGCCTTCAAGTCATACGCGGAGCGGCCGAATCCGACCACCGTCGTGCTGCTGGTTTGCAACGCGCGGCCGAACTTGTCCGCGCATCCATACCGGGCGCTGAAGCAGCACGCGGCATGGGCCGAGTTCAAGGCGCTTCGGCCGCAAGACCTGCCGAGATGGATAAAGTCACGCCTTGCGTCCGTGGGTTATGGGATTGAACCGGCCGCGCTTCACATGCTCGGCGATTTCCTGAATACGGATCTGCGTGCTGCGGCGAGTGAGCTAGACAAACTGATCACCTTCATCGGAGATCGAAAAGAGATAACTGCTGATGATGTCGTGAGAGCCGCAGGCCAGACGCGCGAGTTCAGCGTGTTTGAGCTTCAGAAAGCCGTCGGCGAACAACGCTTTGCCGATGCGGTCCGGATTTCTGAGCGCCTGCTCTCGATGGCCGCCAATCCATCGGGCGAGGCAATCATGATCGTCGCTATCCTTACGTCATTCTACACCAAACTCTGGCGGCTCCTGCCGTTGATGGCCGAGCGCATGCCGGAGAGAGCAATGGCCGGGCAAATCGGAGTGCCGCCGTACTACATCGGTGAGTACGTCGGAGCCATTCGGCGCCTCGGTGGCGCCGGCGTGGAACGCTCCTTCGGCGCCCTGCTTGCGGCCGATTACGAACTGAAAGGCGGCGCCGTGCGAGATGCGCGTGCCGTCTTGCTGCTGCTTTTGACCCGGCTGGTAACGGCACGGCGATGAGGCGGCCGCACGTTACCGGTTTGATCACCTGGATCCTGAGTGGTCCCAATTTAAATGTCGATGGCCAAACCA
This sequence comes from uncultured Rhodothermales bacterium, assembly GCA_964551345.1. Taxonomy (GTDB): domain Bacteria; phylum Bacteroidota; class Rhodothermia; order Rhodothermales; family CAZKDQ01; genus CAZKDQ01. The sequence continues at coordinate 1,817 of CAZKDQ010000259.1, read as the reverse complement.
GTTGTCAATAAAGAGGTTCGGACGCGGAAGGCGAACCCGAACAACCGTCACCACGAGGCACTGAGCCAGATGAGTGACGAGGATCTGATGTCGCACTTTCAGGCGGGCACCGTCGAGGCGTTCGATATTCTCGTGAGCCGGTACAAGGATCCGCTCACGAACTATATCTACCGCTTCCTCGGAGACATGAAAGAGTGCGAGGATCTGCTGCAGGAAACCTTCCTGCGCGTCTATCGCAACCGCCACTCATACCGTCGGATTGCCAAGTTCTCAACGTGGCTCTACACGATCGCCGGCAACCTCGCGCGAAGCGAGTATCGTAAGCGTAAGCGCCGCCGCCTCTACTCGCTGCAGTCCGTAAACCGGGATGATGAGGAGTATGAGGTGGAAATTCCGGATGAGACCTTCTCGCCGGATCGGCACACGGACAGCACCATTCAGGATTTCTTCATCCAGGAAGCGCTCAAGCAGATCCCCGAGGAGTTTCGGGAGGTCGTCGTGCTGAGGGATGTGCAGCAGCTCGCCTACGAGGAGATCGCCGAGATCACGGGGCTGCCGATGGGTACGGTCAAGAGCCGCATCAACCGCGGTCGGACCAAACTCCAGACCTTGCTCAAAGACGTTTACACGCCTGCGCAAGACTGATTGGCACACCAACGCGTGCAGATTTCGAAGGCCGGCCGGGATCCTCGGGCCGGCCTTCTTGTTTCTGTAGCCGTTCAGTAACGGTAACGGTCTTTTTCCCGGACCGCCTTATGCACGACGGTTACGAAAGCCCTGATTCCGATAAGAATGCCTTTCACGGCATGGACGAACTCCTCTGCGAGTACGTCGACGGCACGATGGACCCGGCCGTCCGGCGCGTCTTCGAGGAGTACATGTGCGCCAATCCCGAACTGGCAGAACATGTGGATGACCTTCGGGAGACGCGCGAGCTTCTCTGCCGCTATCGCTGCCGGATAAATGCTCCGTTCGGATTCGGAAGCCGCCTGCACCGGGAAGTGACAGAGGATATGATGCGAGCACAGGCACCCATCCTCGGCAACACATCGCATCGCCTCCGGCAGGCAACGTCGCTCACGTCTGTTGTTGTCGCGATGATGGTCGTCGGCCTCGTCTCCGGCTCCCTTCTTGTGGACGATAAGGCCGCGGCTCCTGATCGTGCTTTGCAGCAGTCCGGTTCGATCCTCAATGCAGCGCCGTCGCGCGCAATGGATCGGCTTCCGGTGTATTCGCCCTCGCAATCCGGTTTTGGTGGATTTTCCTTCGCCTGGCCGTCATCGCCCATCCATGCCTCAGTAGTTCAGGCAGAGTCGCACGTCGAGCACTCGCTCCTCAAGGATTCGACCGGCCTGACGCTGCAAGTTCTGCCTTGACACGCGCGTAGCGTGCGGCGTATCCTTGCGATCCTCTTCGGGCCCTTAGCTCAGTGGTTTAGAGCGCTCGCCTCACACGCGAGAGGTCACTGGTTCAAATCCAGTAGGGCCCACAGAAATTAGCGTAAAGTGTGAGTTGTAAAGTGTTAAGCGTAAAGTGGGAGCGGGGATAATGGACCCCGCTTGAAATGACAGCCGGTAGCCCGCCGCACCTCTCCCGAAGTACCGGAGCTAAGCGTTAGCTCATCGCGGCGACGGCTGACCAACCAGTCTCGTCGGCAACGCCTGCGCAAGACCTGACAGACGGGGATTTACTGCGTCAGTCGGGCTGCGCCCTCGTGTCTCCTTGCATCGGAGAGGCGAGGTGCCATGATCTGAACTGAGCGCCGATGCTTCGTCGAGATGACAGATTGTTTTGTTCGCGCAAGGGCGATGGATCTC
>CAZKDQ010000258.1:0-3506 GCA_964551345.1 uncultured Rhodothermales bacterium | reverse complement strand
GCATCGCGGCAGCCGTCGAGGAAGGGCGGCGCGTGTACGACAACCTCGTCAAGTCGCTCGCCTTCGTCCTTCCCACCAACATTGGCGAAGCGCTCATCATTCTAATCGCGGTGGCGTTCTTTCCCGTCGTCGGGGGGTCGATTTTGATGCCGATGCTTCCCGTCCAGATTCTCTGGATCAATCTGGTGGCAACGGTCGCGCTTGCGCTTCCACTGGCTTTTGAGGCGATGGAGCCCGGATTGATGCAGCGTCCGCCGCGCCGTCCGGAAGAGTCGATCCTCAACCGATTCGTGCTCTTCAGAACGCTGGTCGTCGCGATCCTGATGACGGCCGGCGGAATCCTGCTCTTCCTGTTGGAGCACAATGCGTTGCTCGAATCAGGAGCCTCGCCGCAGCTTGCCCTCGCACGCGCGCAGACAGCGGCCGTCACGACGGTCATCCTCTTCCAGATTTTCTATCTGATTCAGTGCCGCTCTCTTCACGACTCCGTGTTTTATATAGGTTTATGGAGTAATCCTTATGTTTACGCCGGCATCATCGTGCTTCTGATACTGCAGGCGGGCTTCGTCTATCTGCCGTTCATGAACTCCCTCTTTGGCTCTGCACCGCTCGGCTGGGATGCCTGGCTTCGTGCCACCATCGTCGCCCTCGCTGTGCTGCCGGTCATCACGATCGAGAAGATGATCCGGCGCAGGCGGGCCAGGCGGGCGCATCAGGTCCATGTCGAGTCCTTTAGCCGCTCCCGCTTCAAGCACGGCAACCCGATCAAGGATCACGCATAAGCGGATTCGTGACTGCAGCATTTCCACATATCACCCGTGGCATTTTCGCCGTCGTTCTCGCGATCCTGTTAGGAGCAGGGGGAATGACCTCGTCGCCCGTCGCGTCGATGGCGGATGATGTTCCTGTGGTGCAGGAGGCGCTGATTGCCAGTGGACTTCCGGTTGCTCAGGCGGCGGAAAATCAACGCGACTGGTCGCGCACCGGCCCTTCTTCGGATGTGTTCGATGCCGTCGTTGCATCCAGCAAATCCACCACATCGGAGGCCGCGCTGCCGGCGGCATCCGAAGAGGCACCGCAGGTCCGCCTGCTGTTTCTCGATTTCCTCCAGCTACGGCTATGAGAGCGGCTGATCTACCCGCTTCTCATTTAAACCATTGACCGTAGCCAGGCTGCACCTGCAGCCGGAGGACATTGTATGTCTGCGACGATAGACCGTGGCGGCGCGCGTCGTGCCGCATCCGCACCTTCCCGCGATAACGACAAGAAGGAGCCCCGTCAGATCGACTGGTTCACCGTATCGCTTTACATCATCATGTTTGCAGTGTTGGCCGCACTGGCGGCTGCAGTTGTCTTCCTCGTCATCTGACGAAAGTAGGACGCCCGCCTCCCGGCCGCAAAAGCCGGGAGCGTTGGGCCGTTTGTTGATGCTCCGATGGATGGAGGACGAATATTGGGTGCAGTTCGGGCTCTGTTGCCGTGATTACCGTAATGGCCTCAAGAGAGTCGAACACCACGGCATATCCGGCGTTGGACCCGCGTTCTTTAGAGCCGCAACCGGTACGCGGTTCGGCGAAATCAATACGTGGTATGAGCACCTCCAAAAAGTCTGTTCAGCAGCTGCCCGAGGCGACAGTCCTTTTCGCCGGAGATTCGGGAGACGGCATGCAACTGGCAGGCTCGCAGTTTACGCTTGCGACCGCCCTGGCACGCAATGACCTCGCGACGCTGCCGGACTTCCCCGCAGAAATCCGCGCGCCCGCCGGCACGACCTATGGCGTCAGTGGCTTCCAGCTTCATTTTGGATCGGTTGATATCCGCACGCCGGGAGATGAAGTCGATCTGCTGGTCGCGATGAACCCGGCGGCGCTCAAGGTGAACATCAGCCGCGTGAGGCCCGGCGGGACGGTCCTCGTCAATGTGGATGCTTTCGATAAGCGAGGCCTCGAGCTGGCCAAGTACGATTCAAATCCGCTTGAAGATGGCTCGCTCGAAGGTTACCACGTCGTTCGAGCCGAGATCACGCGCCTCACGCGCGAGACTCTGAAGGACTCGCCGCTCGACAAGAAGGAGGTCGACCGCAGCAAAAACATGTTCGCGCTTGGCCTCGCGCTCTGGATGTATTCGCGGCCGATGGCGCCTGCAGAGGAGTGGGTTGCGAGGCGGTTTGAGAAAAACCCGGAGATCCGCGACGCCAACCTGCTGCTGCTCAAGAAAGGATATCACTACGGCGAGACGGCCGAAGTCTTCGCGATGCGCTACGAAGTGCAGCCGGCGAAGCTCAAGCCCGGCCGCTATCGTGCAATTCGCGGCGCGCAGGCGCTCGCACTTGGTATTGCCGCGGCGGGCAAGCGCAGCGGCCTCGACATTTTTTACGGCTCGTATCCGATCACGCCTGCGTCCGATCTGCTGCACGAACTGAGTCGCCTGAAGAACTTCGGCATCATGACGTTCCAGGCGGAAGACGAAATCGCGGCCATCGGTGCGGCGATTGGCGCGAGCTTCGGCGGCTCGCTGGGTGTGACAGGGACGAGCGGTCCCGGCGTCGCGCTCAAGACGGAATCCATCTCGCTCGCCATCATGACGGAGCTGCCGCTCGTTGTGGTAAACGTTCAGCGCGGCGGGCCGTCGACGGGGCTTCCCACCAAAACCGAGCAGAGCGACCTACTGCAGGCCATTTATGGACGAAATGGTGAGGCGCCCATGCCGGTCGTCGCGGCGAGCACGCCCGGTGATTGCTTCTACACAGCCTACGAAGCAGCCCGGATCGCCTTGCGCTACATGACGCCCGTGATGCTCCTCTCCGACGGCTACCTCGCCAACGGTGCCGAGCCATGGCCAATCCCGAATCTCGACGAGCTACCTTCGATCGACGTAAGCTTTGCTACGAAGCCTAACGCGTCCGCAGACGGCGAAGAGTTTTTTCAGCCGTACCTCCGCGAGGAGGATTCACTCGCGCGGCCGTGGGCGCGTCCCGGTACGGCGGGGCTCGAACACCGCATCGGCGGTCTGGAGAAAGAGGAAGGAAGCGGAAACGTTTCGTACGATCCCGAAAACCACGAATACATGGTGAAGCTGCGCGCGCGGAAGGTTGAGCGCGTGGCACAAGACATCCCGCGGACCGAGATCTTCGGCGACGAATCCGGTGAGATGCTCGTGATCGGATGGGGCTCGACGCGCGGCGCAATCGAGGCGGCCGTGGAGCGAATGCGCACCCAGGGAAGACGCGTCGGCGCGATCCATCTCCGCCATTTGAATCCGCTGCCAACCGATCTGGAGGCAATCTTCGCCCGCTTCGACAACTGGCTCGTGCCGGAGCTCAACAACGGGCAGCTCGTGCGGGTGCTTCGCGAGCGTTTCCTGCGCGACTTCAAGCCGCTCAACAAGATCAAGGGTGTGCCCTTCCGTGCAAGTGAGATCGAGAATGAGATCGAGCGCCTTCTGCCCGTTGCCGTAGCAGCCGTCTGATCATCACGATTTTCTGTTGATATGTCTGACTCCTCGAA
>CAZKDQ010000257.1:0-3520 GCA_964551345.1 uncultured Rhodothermales bacterium | reverse complement strand
GTTAGTTGTGCCGGCCCCGAAATGCTCGCGCGAATTAAGCAGTGTCGCCATGGTCGCGCCCAGACATCTTCAGATGTGATCGAGCATGAGGCCGTAGTTAACGCCCGGCACTTCTCAACGTACTAAACACTTTCCAGCGGCTCTTCCGGCGCTACTATTTCATGCAACCGGTCTACCACATCCAATAGTTCATTTGAATCGAAGATGATGTGGTGAGCGCCGCTTGAGCGTAGTATCTCCGCCTGCGCGTCGCGATCATCTACATAATTCGGGACGATGCCGATGGCCCACATATCGGCCTTGCGTGCCGCGCGCATATCGTCGACCGTGACGCCGACATAAGCGCATTCGGTCGTCGAAACCGGCCTTCCGGCGGCATCGAGGATTGCCAGCGCGTGCTGGAGCGCAAACGGATCCGGTTTGAACCGACCTTCGTGCTTCTCTCGGGCCACGACCAGCGGGAAGTATTCCTTCCAACCGAATTTGGAGAGCGTCCACTGCGCTTCGTCCTGCGGCCGGGTCGTTACGATTCCCATCACGCGGTTCTCACAAAGCTTCCGGAGCGCATCGCGCGAGACGAGCGGTGGCTCCTCCGCGATGAAGCCGTCCCATTCGTCGCCTCGATAGCGTCGCTGGAACTCGCTCACGACGCGGCTGAAGGGCACTCCCATGCCCGTATCGGTCACGATGGCGTGCGTAAGCTTCCAGTCATCGTTGAAGCCACCGGCGTTTTTATATCGCTGGATGGTGTCGGGGAGAATCTGCCGGCCCGTGAAGTGTTCAACGGTTTCTTCGATGGCGCGGCGATACGAACGAGAGACGTCGACCAGCACGCCGTCCATATCAAATAGCAAGGCGCGCAGGCTGATCTTCTCAGTCATTGACGTGCGTGTGGGGGATGTGGACGGGCTCGGTTCGACACGGTGCCGCGGGGCCGGTTCCTGTGCGAAGGTCAGCTGTTCATGGTGACGAGGAACTCGTCGTTGTCTCGCGTGCCGCGCATCTTGTCCTGCAGGAACTGCATGGCCTGGATGGGCTCCATGTCCGCAAGGAATTTCCTCAGGATCCAGATGCGGCCCAGACGTGCCTCGGGGATGAGCAGTTCTTCGCGGCGCGTGCCGGATTTGATGACGTTGATGGCCGGCCAGATGCGACGGTCAGCAAGCTGCCGGTCGAGCTGGAGCTCCATATTGCCGGTGCCTTTAAACTCCTCGAAGATCACGTCATCCATTCGGCTGCCGGTGTCGATCAGCGCCGTGCCGATAATGGTGAGCGATCCGCCTTCCTCCACGTTACGTGCCGCACCGAAGAACCGCTTCGGGCCGCGCAGCGCGCCGGCTTCGATACCGCCGGAGAGCGTTTTACCGCTGCTGGGCGCCACGGCGTTGTGCGCACGCGCAAGTCGCGTGATCGAGTCGAGCAGGATGACAACATCCTGACCGGCTTCAACGAGACGCTTGGCCTTCTCGAGAACGATGTCCGCCACCTGCACGTGGCGCTCGGGATCCTGGTCGAAGGTTGAGGAGATGACCTCACCCTTGACGTTACGCTCCATGTCCGTGACTTCCTCGGGACGCTCATCGACCAGCAGCACCAGGAGATGAACCTCCGGATGGTTGGCCGTAATGGCGTTGGCGATTTTCTGCAGGAGGATCGTCTTGCCCGTCTTGGGCTGCGCAACGATCAGACCGCGCTGGCCCTTTCCAATGGGACAGAACAGGTCGAGGACGCGCGAACTGTACTCGGACGGTGTGGTCTCGAGATTCAGATGCTCATCGGGATAGAGCGGCGTGAGGTAATCGAAGCTCGGCCGCTCTTCGATTTCTGAGGGCGCGCGCCCGTTTACCGTGTTGACCTGGATGAGCGCAAAGAACCGCTCACCTTCTTTGGGTGGACGAACTTCGCCGTTCACCGTGTCTCCGAGCTTCAGACCGAAGCGCTTGATCTGCGACGGAGAGACGTAGATGTCGTCCGGGCTGGGCAGGTAATTGTACTCGGGCGAGCGCAAGAAGCCATAGCCATCCGGCAGGATTTCCAGCACGCCGACCTTCGTGATCATGCCCTCGAGCTCAGTCGAGCTGGGGTCGTGCTCGGCGATGTAATCGGGCTTGCCCTCGTACATCCGGGCCTGCTGGTGCTGTTGCTGCTGGACCTCGACGTGCTGCGGCTGGTTCTGCGGATCCTGTTGCTGCTGCTGTTTGCGCCGGTCGTCTCCACCGCGATTACGGCGACCGCGGCGACGTCCGCGCCGCTCGTTGTCGCGATTGCGGTTGCGGTTCCGTCCACCTCCGCCCTCACGGTCATCCTGGCGCTGGTTGCGATTGTTGCCCGAGCGCCGATCATCGCGGCCGCCTTTATCACGGCTGCGGCGCTGCTGCTGCTGTTGCTGGTCGTCGCGGCCGTTACCGCCGTCGCGCTGCTTATTCTCCTGACGCCGCTCATTGTCATCTTTGCGGGCCTCGGCGCGCGGCTCCTCATTTTTTCTAGGTGCACTCCGCTGCGGCTTCTGCTGCGGCTTCTGCTCAGAAGACGCGCCGTTACCGTTTGCAGCCGCCGTTGCCGGGGTGCTTTCAGCCGGTTTGTCCTCCGGCTTCCGGGCTGGTCGCTGCTTCGGACGGGATTCGCGCTCGGCCTTGCCGTCGGGTGCGTCACCGCCGTTGCCGTTGGTGCGGCGGGAAGGGCGGGGCCGCGCTTCGGCACGCCCGGCAGCCGCCTCGGCCTGTGCTTCAAGAATCTGATAAATGAGATCCTGCTTCCGCAGGTTCGAGATGCCGGACAGGCCCATCCCACGGGCGATATCCTTCAAGTCGGGAAGCTTCTTCTCTTGCAGGTCGGAAATTTTCATGGATCAGGAATTGACAGGATGATGCTGCAACGATCCGCAATGCACGATGCTCGCAGGTGGCGATTCGGCCGTCCTCTGGAGGAGCTCGCAGTTGGAGGTGGGGATTGACAGCGGACCGCGCTGGATAGCTTACGGTTGCAGGTACAGGAAGGAAGCCCGATTAACGGGAAGCCGCTCCAAAGACAAAGATGGCGGTGCGGCAACGATACGCGCACCATTCATGATGGCGCGGCGCATTAAGATACCGATTCCACGCACCAATTCCATGAACGTCCCCGGGTCTCTGGGAAAAATGTGTTAATCGGATGCGAGCATCTCCAGCGCGTCTGCGGCAAGAAGGTGCGAACCGACGATCAAGATCGCGCCGGCATCGGACAGATCTGCTAGCGCCGCACCCAGATCGGGCGACGTGGAAGCCGAGATACCGAAGCGTCGCAGACCATCAACTACCTCGTCAGGCAGCCGCGCCCGATCGGATTCGATAGTAATCGTGCGAACGAGAACGTCCTGCTCCGCCAGCACCGCCGCGACTGTGTTGATGTCCTTGTCCTTCATCAACGCAAGCACTACGCCGAGCTTCCTGCCTTCCAATTTCCGGCGGGCATATGCCACCGCGGCCGTAATTCCGGCGGCGTTATGCGCGACATCGATGATGATTGGTGGATCACCTTCGAT
>CAZKDQ010000256.1:1947-3578 GCA_964551345.1 uncultured Rhodothermales bacterium | reverse complement strand
GGGAAATGCGAAGTCTGAAGTGCGAAGTCGAAGTCTGAAGTTTGCCAAACTCACGCCGAACTGATCACATCACTCCCCTTCTGCGCGTTGATGGCGGCTTCATCCTGGAGGACGTCATCGGGATTTGTGCGTCGTTGTTCCAGGAATAGATGAGGGAACGCCTCGCGCAGCTTTTTCTCCGGCCCCGGGTCCATCCGCACTCGGTGCAGCGACTTGACGCCCTGGAAATGCTCCAGCAGTTCGCCGTTGGTCGATAGCGTGGCGCCGCCGAGGTAGGCGCGCGCCAGATCGGCGCCGTCGAGTTTCGAACCCGTGAGATCGGCGCCTTCCATATTGGCTCCCTCCAGAACGCATCGTTGAAGGTTAGCTTCGGCCAGGTTCGCACCGCGCAGGTTCGCGCCGATGAGCGTCGAGCGTTCGAGATCAGCCTTTCGCAGCGAAGCGTACTGAAGGTCGGCTCCGATGAGGTTCACGCCGCGCATATCGGTATGCTCGAGGATGGCGTGCTCGAGATCGCTGTCTTTCATCAGTGCGCCGCGAAGATCTGCTTCGGTGAGGTCCGCCTGCTCGAGGTTGGTGTTTTCGAGGTTCGAGCCGGCGAGGTTGGCGTGCCGCAGATCCGACGCTGCGAGGTGAGCCGAGCTCAAGTTGGTGCCCCACATGTCTGAGTGGCGGAGCTTGGCGCCCGACAGGTTGGCGCCGCTGAGGTGCGCTTCCGTGAGCCGGATCCGATCACGCACACCACCGCGGTTTAGCCGCCGGATGTTGCCGGCGATGCGGTGCGTGGCCTCCTGAGATTTCCATCCCAGAAAGTCCTCGATCTCCTCGCGATACCGCGTGTTGATCATGTACCGCTCGGCACGCTTGCTCAACCACATCAAAAACCAGCCGATGATGAGCAGGTCGAACAGCGTGCCGTAGGATTCCGCCATGATCTCCTTGAGGAAATCGCGCGGGTCGTCGAGCCAGTACGGAATCGACGCCGGCACGACGATGAAGGACATCACGACGAAGACCAGGAACGCAAGCAGGACCGGCCTTTCGGCGGCGAGGCGTTCGACTTTATACCCGAGCTGCTTGAACATGCGGCGGTTAGAGATGACGGCTTGGAGGTTGAGAAACCGTATCGAAAGCCGGCCCGGCGGTTTCCGCTCGCAAGGTGCGGGCCGACATGTCATCAGGACAATTACAACAGCGACCTACACCGTCTCCGTATCCACGGCGCGCCAAAGGTACCACGACGCGACGCTGCGATATGGGCGCCACGGCTCCGCGCCGGAAATCAGGACATCGGGCGCGGGAAGTTCGTCGAGCCCGTAGACGAGCCGGTATCCTTTGCGAATCCCGAGGTCGGATGTCGGAAGAACATCCGGATGGCCGAGCCAGAACATTGCGAACATCTCTACCGACCACGGCCCAACACCACGGATGACCGTCAGTTGCCGGTAGAGTGATTCGATATCCATTCGCCGAAGCTCCGATGCATCCGGAAGCTCGCCTGCGATCTGCCGCTGAGCGATGTCGCGGACGGCCAGCAACTTCGCCCGCGAAAGACCGGCTCCCCGTAATTCATCGTCGGAAAACGAGCCGAGCGCCTCCGCCGTCACTTCGTCTTCGCTTCCAAACAATTC
>CAZKDQ010000256.1:0-1847 GCA_964551345.1 uncultured Rhodothermales bacterium | reverse complement strand
ATTGGTGGACCGCTTCAGATGGCGCTCGTTCCTCGTCACTTCCCATTCCATAATCGTATGCATCGACCTGCAAAGCTGCTGATAATGTGCTTTCTGCCGGCGGTACTGTTTCTCGGATGTTCGTCGGCGCGACCTGCGGCCGAAGCGGCATCAGACACAGAGACCAAGACGGCGGACGCTAAGTTTGCCGACGCCGTGAAGGCCAGCCGCACGATCGACGGCCTGTTCACTATTTACCAGGACACCACGGACGGCTCGCTTCAACTGGCTATCCACGAAGATCAGATCGGCAAGGAGTACATCTATTTCTCGCACACGGTCGATGGCCTGCCTCGCGTCGGGCACTTCCGAGGCAATTATCGCGACAACCGCATTTTCTCCATCGAGAAAAACTTCGACCGGATTGAGTTTCTGGCCGAGAACACGTCGTTCCATTTCGACGAAGACAACCCGCTGAGCCGCGCTTCTGATGCCAACGTCAGTCGCGCCGTTCTGGGCGTGCAGAAGGTCGTGGCGAAAGACGACAGCCTTTACCTCATCAAAGCCGACGATCTTTTTCTGACGGAGGCGCTGCACCAGGTCAAGCCGACGACTCCGCAGGGTGCCGCTGCCGCGCGGATGTTCTCGCTCGGGCGCCTCAGCAAGGAGAAGACGCGGTATGTGGATGTCCGCAACTACCCGCTCAACACGGACATCATCGTCGAGTATGTTTATCAGGACGATGCTCCGAGCAACCGCGGCGGCGCCGAAGTCACCGACGCGCGCAACGTCAGCGTTCGCGTGCAGCATACGCTCATCGAGATGCCGGACAACGACTACGAGCCGCGTTTCGATGATCCGCGCGTAGGCTACTTCACGACGCAGGTAACCGACCTCACGTCTGCAAGTGCGACGCCGTACCGCGACCTCGTCCACCGGTGGCACCTGGTGAAGCAGGATCCATCGGCCAAGGTGTCGGATCCGGTCGAGCCGATCGTCTGGTGGATCGAGAACACGACGCCGCATGAGATCCGTGATGTGGTGCGCGATGCCGTTCTCGCCTGGAACATCGCTTTTGAAGAAGCCGGATTTTCGAACGCGGTCGAGGTGAAGGTGCAGCCGGACGATGCGGACTGGGATGCAGGCGACATCCGCTACAATGTGCTTCGCTGGACGTCCTCGCCGACGCCTCCGTTCGGTGGCTACGGCCCGAGCTTCGTCAACCCGCGCACGGGCCAGATCCTCGGTGCGGATATCATGCTCGAGTATGTCTTCCTCACCAACCGACTCAGCCAGGAGCGCGTGTTTGAGGCGGCAGCGTTGAATCTTGGTCATGAACTGCCCGACGAGCCGACGACCGGCACCTACTGTTCGATCGGTCACCATCTGCACCAGAGCGCAATGTTCGGAAAGCATGCGCTGCAGGCAACCGGTGCGGGAATCGAGGAGGTGAACGAGTACCTCGAGCAGTCGATTTACTACCTGTTGCTGCATGAAGTCGGGCACACGCTCGGCCTTAACCACAACATGAAGGCCAGCCAGATGCTGCTTCCGAAGGAGTTGACGGATCGCAGGCTGGCGTCGGAGCAGGGGCTCCTTGGATCTGTGATGGATTACCCGGCGGCCAACCTTTCGGCGCTCGGGGAGCCGCGCGGGCTGTACTTCACCACGCGTCCGGGGCCGTATGATCTGTGGGCGATCCAGTTTGGCTATATGGATATGTCGGATGCCGAGCGCCGGCAACTGCTCGCGCGCTCGACGGAGCCGGCACTCGCCTTCGGCAATGATGCCGACGATATGCGCGCGCCGGGCAAGGCCATCGATCCGCGTGTGATGATCAACGACCTCTCGGGTGACGCAATCGGTTA
>CAZKDQ010000255.1:0-3579 GCA_964551345.1 uncultured Rhodothermales bacterium | reverse complement strand
GCCTGGACGCATGCGCTCTACGATGTGATGGTGGTGACCGGGTTGTTTGGGTGAGATAAGAGCGATGAGCGGTGAGCTCTGAACTCTGAGCTCTGAGCACGTAACTGCGATGCCGAGCTCTGCCAGAGCTCTTAGCTCTTAGCCCATAGTCGTGAGCGCATAGTCCGACGCCCAGCCTCGCCCAGAGCTCATAGCTCACCGCCCACAGCTCCTCTACCGCACAATCATCATCGATCGCGTGGCGGAGACACCCTGAGCATCGAGGCGGACGAAATAGATGCCGCTGGCGTGACCGTTGCCGTCGAACGGCACCTCGTGCCGGCCCGCCGTTCTCATCCCTTCGTCGATCGCCGCGACCTCCCGCCCCATCACATCAAAGACCCGCAGCCGAACGTCCATCGGAGCGGGCAGGTCATACGCGATAGTTGTGGTCGAGCTGAATGGGTTTGGGAAACTGATGAGAGACACATCCGCGGGAAGACGGTCATCCGGACCGATGCCGGTTTTCAGCGCGCTGTTGACGGCGCCGGGTGTGCCACCATGCTCTCGCGAGGCCACCCAGTTCTCACCGAGCGTATTATCCAGTGTAGGATCCTTGAGTTCGAGGGTCGGACCGTTACCGTCGGGCTCGGTCGGCCAGGGCGCCTCGTCGTCATACGTAAGGGCGTTGATAAGCTCGCCGTCGGCATTGGAGATTCGCACCAGTTCGCCGCTTCCCGATAGTCCGAATCCTGCGCTTCCCACGACGTTGTGGACGTCGGGGTGAAGCAATGAGAACGCCTGAAGGTCCTGCGCAATAACCAGAAAACCACCCGCTTGCAATACCGTGCCGTGGGGTATTACGAATACGTGATCGTCTCGTTCGTCCTGATAGATCCATCCGGATATGTCGATCGCCACCTCCCCGCGGTTATGCAACTCAATCCAGTCACCGGGGTCCGCCTCGTCCGGCGGGTTGTATGCGATCTCGTTGATGATGATATCATATTCGGATGCGGTTCGACGTTCGAATCGTGCCACCACTTCGACGTCTCCATCATCCAGCGAGATGCTGATTCGCGGATCGGTGCCGGTGGCATCACCCGACCAACCTGCAAATTGATAGCCGGGTGCCGCCTCGGCCTCGATCGGCACCGGGATGCCTTCGAAATAGACGCCACTCCAGTTGTCTTCGCGGTTGGATAGGGTATTCACGCGGACTGTGCCGCCCTCGGACGCGAGCTTTACGGTGATCGTGGCCTTCCCTGGAAGGTTGAATTGATCGACGATGTGGCCACGCACGATATCAGATCGCTCGGCGTAGAACGGCCTGAAGTACCCATCAACCCAGCCGTCGAAGGGTGGACTAGTTTGGAGATCCCATCGGTCGTACTCCCGCCCGATCTCCGGACCAATGATCGACGCCAGCCGGTCGATCGTGGCCGACGTCTCCTCGGGAAGCAGGACTGAGTTCATGTAATCGGCATAGCGATTGACGAACTGATTTCGAAAGTCCTCATTCCTCAGGAGAGACCCTAACAGCATCGTCCCGCGTGCCGGCACCACGCCGGCGATGCGTGCGAGGGTGTTGTCGTCGACGCCCTCCATGTAGTCCATGTCGAAGCTCAACCACCTCCATCGGCCTTCCTCCGTTCGGGGACGCCAGTAGCGGCTGTTTTTCTCGTTGTCAAGCTTGGAGGTATGGATTTCTGCGATCCAATAATCGATCAGGTTATCGACGTCAATCTTCCGCCGGATGACCTCAAACGCTTCGGTATCTGCCAGGTCGGAGGAATTAATAAGCGACAACAACCTGTTGTAAGCGGTGGCATCTCCCTCGACTATCTCCTCAAAGTCGAGCATGTCGATATCGTCTGTGCCATGATTGCGAAGCACATACCCGTCGTCTTTTCGCTCCATCGCAACGTACATCCCCCAATACTCGCCGTTCAGAAACAAGACGGTGTGCCGATAGGCTTGAATATCGACATGGGCGTCGGCCTGCCGGTACATCTCGTAAATGAACGGATTGCGCATGTGCTGATGCGGATAACCGCGTAGGATGAATCCGTCATAGTGCTCGGCCGACCTATCGTCAAAAAGCGGATAGGGAATTTCAGACGCACCGTACCGGGCGCGCGCCCGTAGCGTGAACGATTTCTTGTCGTAGGTACGGCTATGGCCTCCAAAAATGCGGATCCCGATTGGCTGCGCGAATGCCAGGTGGCCGTCGTTCTTGAAGAACTCCACGAAAGCGGGATGCTCCAGACCCATAAACGGATTCGCGTAAATGCCCTGCATAGGATCCCATAAATTCTCGGAATCCGTCGTAACCGAGACCACGGGTACTGAGATGTCTTCGTCGATGAAATACGTGGTCGTCACGACCTCGCTCGGATAAAATCCGGGTTCTTCCGCTATCACCCGTACGACCGTGGTGGCGTCGAGGGAGATCGGCATGGCATATTGGTTCGCAGCATCATCGGTGGGCGAATCCCCTCCTGTCGCATAACGAATCTCGGCGTGGTCCGAATCCGTCTCGAACTGCACATTTACGCCGCCGGAGTAAAAGCCGGATGCCGGTGTTACCGACGGTGCGGCGGTAAAGCCCGGCCGGCCGCCGTGGTTAGGGGCGCCGGGCGTGGGATCCGAGAAGAAGTGCCATTCCTGAGCGCCGTCCGTGGCACGGCCGAAGGTGAAGTCCGTGCGCTGCGGGCCGAACGTCACACTGTCGATCACGGTGGCGCCGTTCGTGGCGAACAGGCCGACCTGTTCGCCGTCACGCGACAGGCTCGTGCAAACGTGCAGCGGCCCCTGCTCCGGCTCGCCGTCGAACCAGACCACCAGGTATCCGCCCGCCTCGATGGTCGTCATTTCCGGACGCCCGGTCGGTATCCGGCATTTCGTGGGCTGATTGAGCCGGTCAGTCAGAAAGTAACCGCCAATGTCTACGGCCGTATCACCGGCATTGTAGATCTCCACCCAATCGTCGTGCTCGCCGTACTCGTCGGCATGACTGCCGCCGTTGGATGCTGCAATTTCATTGATGAACAGGCCTTGTGCCGCCACCGTGGTGGCGTTCAGACAGGACAGAACCAGAAAAAGTGGAACGAAGACCCCGACCAATCGAATGAACATCTCTTTCTTCCTCATCTGGAAAAACTGCATAACGGCGCGGCTACCAACCTATAACCGAAAGACGTTGACCGGGACGAAGGAGACATGAAGCTCTTGGGTCGATTGATACAAGAACGCGGTGCTCAGCGTCGACGCTTAGTTTTTAACCATGGCTCTGCTGAAGGAAGCCATTGCGCCCTGGGAGGGAGGATAGAGAGTAGAAGATAGAGGATCGCAATCGCGCTACGAGCGCGCCGTAAATCGCACTGAGGGCATGTGTATCTCCCGCAATCCTCTATCCTCAACCTTCTATACTCTTTGAGATCCCTGGCGCCTTCTTTATTCAACTGGGCCGGCTATCCGTTGTTAGGCTGTGGAGACAGCTGTGAGTTTGGAGGGTGAGCACCGATAACTGACAACTGAAAACCGACCCCTGACAGCTGTACAGAACCGGCACACGGCTTGCTTGTTGAATCCCGTAAC
>CAZKDQ010000254.1:0-3581 GCA_964551345.1 uncultured Rhodothermales bacterium | reverse complement strand
GAGGTAGACGGCACCATGATCGGTCTGATTCTACGTGACAGCGCATATGTGGAAATCGAAGCGGAGCCGCTCACCGGGACCTATGCTCACCCGCACCTCGAGCTGCACATCATCGGCCCGGACCAGATGATCTCGGCAACGGTCGATGATGAGCGGCGTGTGATCACCCTCGGCGAAGGCGAGCACCAGAGGGCGTTCATTCGCCTGGAAGAGGAGGCGAGCGCGGACGAGTGAGGGCGCGGCTCCGCCGAGTTCGCGGCCGGCCTGGGTGCACTGTGCCGAACCCGCGCGGCGCAGCAACCGGGGCTACCGCTTGACCGCGCGGAGGGCGAGAAAGAGCGGAATCTCCTGATAAGCACGCAGTTGTGCGTTGTAGCGTCCGCCTGGTTCGGGCTTGTCGGCAGAGGGTAGTTCCTCAAGCCGATCGAGCACGAATCCCATAAAAAAACGCCCTTCTTCCATCGGAAGAGGGCGTTCTATACAACCGGCTGTGGAGCTAAGCGGATTCGAACCGCTGACCTCCTGGGTGCGATCCAGGCGCTCTACCAACTGAGCTATAGCCCCGGATAGAATTCGGTCACAACCGTGTTGCATTATGGCGTGTTCCAGCAAAGAAACGGGCGAAGGCGCTCTGACCTGCCGAAAATGGCCGACATGGCACGCGTTCATTGTCTTTTCACCACATGCAATTCCATCTGCATCGGGCCCACGGCGCGCGGCATGAACAATACCGCAGCCGTGAGGTATGTTCGGCAACCGCTTGCTGAACGACAATCGACTCTCCTCTGGTATGAGCTCCATTTCCAACCCCGACCCGTTCCGGGCGCGTGATACTTTCGACACCGGCTCCGGACAAGCTTATCTCTATCGGCTTAGCAGCCTCGCCGATCAAGGCTATGATATCGATCGGCTCCCCTACTCTATCAAGATTCTGCTCGAGGGGCTTCTGCGAAACCTCGACGGCACGGCGATCACGGAAGATGACGTCCGCCGCCTCGCCTCATATGATCCCACGGCGCCCGTGAAGGAGGAAGTGCCCTTCACGCCTGCCCGTGTACTTTTGCAGGACTTCACGGGCGTGCCTGCCGTCGTAGACCTCGCTGCGATGCGTTCCGCCATGGCGCGCCTCGGCGGCGATCCGGAAGAGATCAACCCGCGCGTGCCCGTTCACCTGATTATCGACCACTCGGTACAGGTCGACCACTTTGGCACGCCGCAGGCATTGCAGCTCAATGCGGACATCGAATTCGACCGCAACCGCGAACGCTACGAATTCCTCCGCTGGGGCCAACAGGCCTTTGAGAACTTCTCGGTCGTGCCGCCGGCAAGCGGAATCTGCCATCAGGTAAACCTCGAGTACGTGGCACGTGCCGTGTGGACGGGACAGGCAGAAGACGGCATGACGGTAGCCTACCCCGACTCGCTCGTCGGAACGGACAGCCACACCACGATGATCAACGGTCTCGGCGTCCTGGGATGGGGCGTCGGTGGCATCGAGGCGGAGGCCGTCATGCTCGGCCAGCCGATCTACATGCTGACGCCGGAGGTGATCGGTTTCCGTCTTACAGGAAAACTTCCCGAAGGCGCCACCGCTACCGACCTCGTGCTGACCGTCACGGAGACCCTTCGTGAGTACGGCGTCGTGGGCCGGTTCGTCGAGTTCTTCGGATCGGGCCTCGACCATATGTCGGTGCCGGACCGCGCCACAATCGCCAATATGTCCCCGGAGTATGGCGCCACGATGGGCTTCTTCCCGGTCGATGACGAGACGCTGTCTTACATGCGGCGCACCGGACGTGATGAGGAGCTCGTTCAGATGGTCGAGCGTTACTGCCGCGAGCAGGGCCTCTTCCGAACGAGTGACTCGAAGGAGGCAGACTTTCTCGACGTACTCGAGCTGGACCTCGGAGATGTCGTACCGAGTGTTGCCGGGCCGAAGCGTCCGCAGGACCGCATCAAGGTGCCGGGCCTCAAGGAAGCCTTTGCGCGTTCGTTTGTCAGCCCCGCCGGTCCGCGTGGCTTCGGACGCAGGGCGGAAGATCTCCAGGACACCGGCCGCTACGTAGGTGCCGACGGCACCGAGCTGGATCTGCGCCACGGTGATGTCGCCATCGCAGCAATTACTTCCTGCACCAACACCTCGAATCCGAGTGTGATGATCGGCGCCGGCCTACTCGCTAAAAAGGCGGTGGAGCGCGGGCTGAAGGTGCACCCGTACGTGAAGACGAGCCTCGCACCCGGCTCGCGTGTCGTGACGCAGTATCTCCATGCATCCGGCCTTCTGCCTTATCTCGATCAGCTTGGCTTCGGTGTCGTCGGATATGGTTGCACGACGTGCATAGGAAACTCCGGGCCGCTGCCTGAGCCGGTCGCGAAAGCGATTCATGAGAAAAACCTCCTCGTCGCCGGTGTGCTGTCCGGCAACCGCAACTTTGAGGGCCGGATTCACCCGCTCGTGCAGGCTAACTTCCTGGCCTCGCCGCCGCTGGTAGTTGCATATGCACTTGCCGGAACGGTCGACATCGATCTGATGAAGGAGCCACTCGGCACGGATGAGCAGGGTAAGGACATCTTCCTCAAAGACATCTGGCCGACCTCGAAAGAGGTAATGGATGCCATTGACGAGGTCATCACTCCGGAGATGTTCAAGGAGGAGTACGATGGAATCGAGACCTCCAACGAAACGTGGAACAAGATCAAGATCCCTGAGGGAGCGATCTACGAGTGGGATGCCGAATCGACGTACGTGCAGGAGCCGCCGTTCTTTACGGATCTGACTCCTGAGGTGCCGGCTATTCAATCGATCGAGAACGCTCGCGTCCTCGTGAAAGTCGGAGACTCCACGACTACGGACCACATCTCACCAGCCGGCGCAATCCCGCCCGATGGCCCGGCGGGACGCTATCTCATCGAGAAAGGCGTTCGCCCGCTCGACTTCAACTCGTTCGGCTCGCGACGCGGCAACCACGAGGTGATGATGCGCGGCACGTTCGGCAATATCCGCATCAAGAACCAGCTCGCACCCGGAACGGAAGGCGGTGTTACCAGACATCTGCCGTCGGGTGAACAGGCCTCCATATACGATGCGTCGATGCGTTATCAGGAGGAGGAGCAGCCGCTGGTTGTTCTCGCAGGCAAGGATTACGGGATGGGATCGAGCCGCGACTGGGCTGCCAAAGGCACGACCTTGCTCGGTGTCAAAGCCGTGATCGTCGAGAGCTATGAGCGCATTCACCGTTCGAACCTGATCGGGATGGGCGTATTGCCGCTGCAGTACGGGGCCGGTGAGACCGCCGAATCACTCGGCCTCGACGGGACGGAGAGGTTCAACATCCCCGTTACCGAAGATGTTAAGCCGCAGCAGACGCTCGAGGTTACCGCCGTCAAGGAGAATGGAACAGAGATCAAGTTCAACGCTGTGGTACGGCTCGACACGCCCATCGAGGTCGAGTACTACCGCAACGGCGGTATCCTGCACTACGTCTTGCGGGACTTCCTGAACACGTCCTCGGTCCAGGCCTGAGCCGTCGCGAAAGCGCTAGATGAAAAAGAGCCGCGTCTCCCAGGAGGCGCGGCTCTTT
>CAZKDQ010000253.1:0-3583 GCA_964551345.1 uncultured Rhodothermales bacterium | reverse complement strand
ATGATCGTCGTGCCGGACTCATTGAGCTCGCGAAGGAGGTTCATCACCTGCCGGCCGTTCGTGGAGTCGAGGTTGCCCGTCGGCTCGTCCGCGAGGATAAGCTTCGGTTCGGCGACGACGGCCCGCGCGATGGCCACGCGTTGCTGCTGACCGCCTGAGAGCTGCTGAGGGAAATGGGCCCTCCGGTGCGTCATCCGGACGCGGTCGAGCGCCGCCTCCACCCGCGCCCGCCGCGCTGATGTGCCGACGTTCAGGTAGAGTAGCGGAAGCTCGACGTTTTCGTACACCGTGAGATCGTCGATTAGATTGAAGCTCTGGAAGACAAACCCGATGGTGCCTTTGCGAAGCCCGGCACGCTGCCGTTCCGAGCGTCTCGAGACGTCCTGACCCATAAACGTATAGCGGCCGGACGACGGCGTGTCCAGCATCCCGAGGATGTTCAGCAGGGTGGATTTACCGCATCCCGACGGCCCCATGACTGCCATGAAATCTCCCTCCTCGATTTCCATGGTTATGCCACCGAGCGCGAGTGTCTCAACCTCATCGGTGGCATAAGTCTTTTGCAGATTGTGGGTTGTGATCATGGGTATGTGTAAGGGAGTAACATCATGAAGCACCTCAAACATATTGATGGGCGATCATCTAGCTCGCTGTCTCTGGTCATTTCGAGCGGGAAGGCCGATCGTCCGATGGTCGCGCCGTGACCTTTAACTGCGGTGGAGCCGAAGGATGCGACACAATGGGCATGCCGCACCGTACGTTGATGGATTCCCGCCCTTCATCATCCTGAAGATGTGCAGAAGCGCACAGTGAATGTGCGATTGCGCACAGTTGATCAGGGATTACGGATTCCAAAGTGCCAGCCGGTTGATGGGTACGATCTTCGATCGCGCCGGCGCATCTCATCACGTATTTTCAAATTAATGGATAACGAAGGCCACATTCTGGTCGTCGATGATAAGGAGGATGTTCTCACGGCGATTCGCCTGCTCCTGAAAGACGACGTCCAGACGCTGCACATGACGCGCAACCCCGGGACCATACCCACTCTCTTCCAGGAAAACGGGTATGACGTCGTATTGCTGGACATGAACTTCAGCCAGGATTCCTCGAGCGGGCGCGAGGGGTTCGAGTGGCTCCGTCGCGTTCGCGAGATCGACCCCTCCGTTGTCGTTATCCTGATCACAGCGTACGGCGATGTAGATAAAGCCGTGCGTGCGATGAAGGATGGCGCGTCGGACTTCATCGTTAAACCGTGGGACAACGATCGTCTCCGGGAGGCGGTACGCCACGGGGTCCGGCTTCGCCGCTCTCGTTCGCAGCGGCTCCGCGATAAGGATCATACCGTAGTAAGTGCATCATCAGACTCGCCCATCCTCGGTCGAAGCCCAGCGATGCAGCGGGTGTTCGATACGATCAGCAAGGTCGCGGGCACGGATGCGAGCGTGCTGATCCTGGGTGAGAACGGTACGGGAAAGGAACTGGTGGCACGGGCCATTCATGACGCATCCCGACGATCCGGAAACCCGTTCATTGCCGTCGATCTGGGCGCCGTTCCGGACTCACTGTTCGAAAGCGAGTTGTTTGGCCACGTTCGCGGCGCCTTTACGGACGCGAAAGAGGATCGCGCCGGCCGATTCGAAGGGGCAGGCGGCGGAACGCTCTTCCTCGACGAAATCGGCAACATCCCGGTAGCGCTGCAGGCGAAGTTGCTTACGGCCCTGCAGCGTCGGGAAATCACGCGCGTGGGTTCCAATTCGCCCATCAGCATCGACATCCGCCTTCTAAGCGCCGCGAACCAGCCGCTGTATGAGCTGACGCGCAGCGGGCGGTTCCGGCAGGACCTGCTGTTTCGGATCAACACAGTCGAGATCACACTCCCGCCACTTCGCGATCGCGCGGGCGACATCCCACTGCTGGCGCGGCACTTTCTCCGCCAGTACTCCGAAGCGTACGGCCGGGAGGTCCGAGACCTGGATGCGCAGGTGCTCGAGCGGATGGAGCGCTACGCGTGGCCGGGCAATGTGCGTGAGCTGCGTCACACCATCGAGCGGGCGGTCGTGATGAGCGACGGCGAGATTCTGCACGCGCGGGACATCTCATTTTCGGCTTCCACCAACGAGGATCACCACGCGGATCAGGTGGATACGCTGGATCTCGAGGAAATCGAGCGTGCGGCCGTACGACGAGCGTTGAGCAAACACGGGGGCAACATCAGCCGCGCCGCCGAGGAGCTCGGCATCTCGCGTAAGTCGTTGTACCGGCGGATCGAAAAATACGGGCTCTGACGCATGCCCTCGTTGAACGGCATCAAGCGTTCGTTTCGGTTTCGGATGGCCGTCCGGATGACGGTGGTTGTGGCATCATCAGCCGCCATCATGGCAGTCGCTCTCACCGGCATTTCGAATGCCTGGATCGTCCCGCTAAGTGTTCTCCTGCTGTGGAGCGCGATCAGCTCCGTTCAGCGCTCGGAGCAGTTCATCCGCGAGGTGCAGTATTTCTTCGAGGCGCTTCGACAACGCGACTATGCGTCGCGGCCCATCGAAACGCGTTCCGGCAGGCTGCATGAGGCGATGACGCTTTCGATGGAGCGAGTGATGGAGGATTTCCGCTCGGAGCGCAGCGTTCAGGAAGAGCGGATTCGCTTCCTCGAGAACGTCGCTGAGCACGTAGGCACGGCGGTAATTGCCTACACCCTCGACGGCAATGTGACACTGCTGAATGCAGCGGCGCGGCGCCTTCTCGACATCCATCGCACGCGGCATCTCGATGCGCTGCGCGAGCGAACGCCGGAGCTTCTGGAAGCGATGCGTTCCCTTGAAGCGGGCGGACAGGTGCTCGTACGCGTTCCGGATCAGGCGATGGGGATGCGGCACCTGCTCGTGCACTCATCACGGATCGTGGTGGGCGGCGTGCCGCAGGTGGTCGCTGCCATGTACGACATCGGAAGCGAACTTGAGGAGCGGGAGATGCAGGCGTGGCAACAACTTACGCGCGTGCTCACGCATGAGATCATGAACTCGGTGGCGCCGATTTCCTCGCTTGCGGGGACGGCGGAGAGAATCCTTTTGAATGAAGACGTACACGGCGCCGGCGATGACGTGCGGGAGGCCGTATCTGTCATCAAGCGCCGAAGCGAGGCGCTGGTTGGTTTCGTGGATGCATATCGGAGCTTCACGCGGATTCCCGCACCCGACTATCGACTCACGCCGATCCAGGACATCTTCAATCGCGTCCTCCGGCTCATGCGGACGCAGGCCGAGCGGCAGCACATCACCGTCTCTGCCGATGTGGAACCCGACACCCTTCAGCTCGCCGCCGACCCCGACCTCATCGAGCAGGTTCTGATCAACCTCGTGCTGAACGCACTTCAGGCGCTGGACGGCGGACGGGGAACCGTTGTCCTGCGTGCGCGCGCGGATCGCCGGGGCATCCCGTTCATCGAGGTCGAAGACGACGGATCAGGAATCGCACCGGATGTGCAAGAGCAGATCTTCGTGCCGTTCTTCACGACGAAGCCGGACGGTTCAGGGATCGGCCTGAGCCTCTCGCGCCAGATCATGCGAGTCCACGGCGGAACACT
>CAZKDQ010000252.1:0-3620 GCA_964551345.1 uncultured Rhodothermales bacterium | reverse complement strand
AATGTCCACACCCGATCAATGGGGCCGGGAAGCAGTCGTTCAAATTGAATCACACCTTGCTCAGGTACCTGTCCGTAATCATCCATAATCATCCTTCAGGGTTTGTTGTGGATCGGGATTCAGGTGCTCGTTTTTCCTCGAGCAGCGCCTGCTCGAGCGCATCGAGGCGACTGGTCCAGAACTTCTCGTAATGATCGAACCACCGGCGGGCTTCGGACAGCGGCTCCGGATTGAGCCGGCAGACGTTTCTCCGGCCTCGCATCGTCCGTATTACGATACCGGCCGACTCAAGCACCTTGATATGTTTGGATACAGCCGCGAGCGAAATATCAAACGGCTCGGCAAGCTCCGTCACGGAATGATCGCCGGAGGTGAGGCGTTGGATCATCGCGCGCCGAGTAGGATCGGCGACAGCGCGGAAGATGATGTCGAGCTGATCAAACGGGGCGTCCATAACTCCAAAGTATGCACACACCATGAAGGTGTCAACCGTCTGGTTGAATACGTGAGCGGGAGACACGAGGGTCGGATTAAGTACGGTGGGGTTGTGCGTCCGGCGGGGGACGCAAGAGCCGTGGGCCGAGCCGGTGGCCGTCGGCGTCCCGGCGCACCGCGGTGAACCGCGGCGAGGCCGAACCCGGTTCTCCCCATATGCTGAACACCTTGCGAAACGCCGACGTGTATCAGACCTTGGCGGGGCCCAATGATCTGAGCGTAATAGACACTATTAAACTACACCCCCCCCCCATGGATGAGGAGCGGGCAGCGCAGGAAAGGACGGGGTCTCGACGGCCGCTGACGAAGAAACACGCTGTGGTAATCCTGCTAATTGTGCACAGCGTGATTCTGGCGGCGGTGCCGTACGTATTGCGATGGAGGCTGGAGATGTCGACGGAAGCCGTTCTGCTGATCCAGGTGGCGGGTTACGCCCTTCTGGCAGCAGCTTTATGGATGGTCTTCAGGCGGACGGGGAGAGGCAAGGGTTGACGGGCCCAAAGGATGTGACCGAGAAATGCGCCCGTCAATCGCCGCTGATGACGTGCGGGCCGTCCGGAACGGGCGTACCGAAAATGGGCATGCCGTCGTCGGACCACTTCAGCACCTGCATCCGTCCCTGGCGGTTGGGGTCGTAGAGCGAATGCCCGAGCGTTTCAGGATACGAGCGGCCGTGGTACACCATGATGTCTTGCGACCCATCTTTTGAGACCGTAAAGCTGTTGTGGCCCGGCCCGTATACACCATTTTCCGGGCTTGAGGTGAAGACCGGCTCAGGCGACTTCCACCATGAGCTTGCATCGAGCAGGTCGGCATCCTCGTCGGCCACGAGCAGGCCCATGGCGTAGTTGATGTCGGTTGCGCTCGCGGAGTAGGTGATGAAAATCCGGCCGTGCTTCTTGAGTACCGCCGCGCCCTCGTTGACGCGGTAGCCGCGCGTCTCCCACTCGTACTCGGGTTGCGTGATCATGACCTGTTCTCCGCGGAGGGTCCACGGGTTCTCGAGCTCGGCGATATACAGGTTCGAGTTGTTCTCCATGTCAGGGTCGGCCTGTGCCCACACGAGATAATGGATGCCGCGGTGCTCAAACATAGTGGCATCGAGGCTGAAGGAATCCCACGCCGTCTTGACCTCGCCTTTCTCAACCCATTCGCCCTCGAGCGGATTAGCCGACTCGTTCTCGAGCACGTACATGCGAATCCGGAACGGGTCTTCTTCCTGTCCGGCGGCATAATGGATGTACCACTTGCCGTCGACGAAATGGAGCTCGGGCGCCCAGATGTGGCGGCTCATCGGGCCGGATTCGTACTTGCGCCAGACGGTGACCGGCTCGGCAAAGGCCAGGCCCTGCAATGTCTCGGCACGTCGAAGCTCGATGCGGTCGTAGGCCGGCACGCTGCCCGTGAAGTAATAGTAGCCGTCGGTGTGTTTGTAGACCCACGGGTCGGCTCGCTGAGGCGTGACGGGGTTGGTCACGAACTCCTGGCCCTCCTCTGAAATGCCGTATGGCTGCGCCGCTGCCGGGAACGACGTAATGAACAGGAGCGCGGCCACAATTAGTAGTAGCTGGATCGATTTCAAGACGACGGAGGATCAGGAGGGGGCTGAAACGCTTCAAGTAGTTTTCAAGGAAGGAATGATACTGAAGCAGTCTCGAAACAGAAAGCGGAAGGGGCCGGTGGAATGTGACCGCGTCGGGTGATGGCGGTCGTGAAGCAAAGTGCGAAGTGCGGGTTCAGGCGAGGCCGCAGAACGTGCGTCCGAAGCGTGCGACGAAAGGGCGTAATGGACGCGACGCCGGCCGCAAGCCGTCCCGGCGCACCAACTGAACTGCGAGGCGGGGCCGTACCCGGTTTCCCCCAACCCGATACGCCTAACAGCATGCATACATAATTTGTATTCAGCGAGACTGGTGATCACACTCCCCAAGCACTCCACACACTCCATACTCCCACTCCCCCGAAGGCGTCGAGCGATCCGTCGAAACTTTTGACGGATGCCGGCCTATAGCGGGTGGCGTTTTTCCGAAGATGTTCATGGCTACCTCGAACGATTTGCTGACTGCCGAGCCCGACCTCGGGCGCTGGGCCGAGCGTCTTGATGATGCGCGGCGCGATTATCACCTGCCGTTCGATTTGAAACCTCGTGCCGAGGATTTTGCGCAGCGCGTGCTCTCGCTCATGTTTCCGCATTTTGCCGACTCGGTTGCAGAGGCGGGGCGGGAGATTCATCATGAACTCGAAGAGGTAAGCAACTGCCTGCTCGGGGCGCTGCATCCGCTGGTATCTGAGCGTGCCGAGGCCGTTGCCGCCGAAATGATGGCGGCTTTGCCGGACATCCACGACATGCTGCTCGACGACGCGCAGGCGATTAGCGCGGGCGACCCGGCGGCGGTAAGCGATGACGAGGTGATCCTCGCGTATCCCGGCTTTCTGGCCGTGGCCGTTTACCGCGTGGCTCATGTACTCTACCGTGCCGACGTGCCGATCGTGCCTCGGCTCCTCACCGAGTATGCCCACAGCCTGACCGGCATCGACATCCACCCGGGCGCACAAATCGGGCGCGCGTTCGCTATTGACCACGGCACCGGCGTCGTCATCGGAGAGACCACCATCATCGGCGAGCGCGTACGGCTGTTCCAGGGCGTCACCCTGGGCGCGCTGTGCGTGGCAAAGGATCTCGCGCGGAAGAAGCGCCACCCGACCATCGAAGACGACGTGGTGATCTACGCCAACGCCACAATACTCGGCGGCGAGACCGTGATCGGCGCACGCAGTATTATCGGAGGCAACGTCTGGCTTACGCGGAGCGTCCCGCCCGACTCCGTGGCCACGCACCGCAGCGACGTACGACTCAAATCAGACACACCCGACTTCATCGAATACCACATCTGAGGCTCAATCTCCATGCGCGTCAACAATATTCTCGAAGCCATCGGCAACACGCCGCACGTCCGTATCAACCGCCTCTTCGGCGCCCGCGAGGTGTGGATGAAGCTCGAGCGGGCCAACCCCGGCGGATCGATCAAGGACCGGATCGCCCTGGCGATGATCGAGGATGCTGAAGAGCGCGGCGACCTCAAGTCCGGCGGCATCATCGTCGAGCCGACGTCGGGCAACACCGG
>CAZKDQ010000251.1:0-3628 GCA_964551345.1 uncultured Rhodothermales bacterium | reverse complement strand
ATCCCCGCTCACCTTACTCCGCATCGAAGGCGGCGAGCGATCATCTCGTGCGCGCCTACGGACACACCTTCGGGCTGCCCATCGTCATCACGAACTGCTCCAACAACTACGGGCCGTATCAATTTCCGGAAAAGCTGATTCCGCTCGTCATCTCACGAGCGCGCGCCGGCGAGTCGATTCCCGTGTATGGCCGTGGCGATAACGTGCGCGACTGGCTCTACGTTGAGGATCATTGCGATGCGATCGATGTCGTTTTGCGGCGCGGCAAATCTCTCGGAACGTACGTCATTGGCGGAGACGCCGAGCGGCGCAATATCGACCTGGTGCAGGAGATCCTGGATCTGGTGGATGAGGCGCTTGGTCGGGAGGTAGGAATGTCGCGCGAACTGATCACCTATGTCACGGACCGGCCCGGCCATGACTTCCGCTATGCGATGGACTTCTCCCTCATCCGCAACGAACTCGGCTGGCAACCGCAGCATTCGCTCGCTGACGGCCTGCGGAAGACCGTCTCCTGGTACCTCGACAACGCGCAGTGGCTCTCATCCGTGATGGATGATTCCTACCGCTCCTACTACGCGCAGCAATACCGCGACCGATAAACAGCTCCTTTTCTCGTGCGACTCAAAGGCATTATCCTCGCCGGCGGCACCGGCAGCCGGCTTTATCCGCTCTCCCGCGTCACGAACAAGCACCTGCTTCCCGTCGGGCGTTATCCGATGATCTACCACCCGCTCGTGCGCATGAAGCGCGCAGGCGTAGAGGAAGTGGCGGTCGTCACGAGCCCCGAACACATGGGCGACGTCGTGAACCTGCTCGGAAGCGGCCGGCGCTTCGGCCTCGACCTGACGTTCCGCGTGCAGGATGAACCAGGCGGCATCGCGCAGGCAATCGGCCTCTGCCGGACCTTCACGGCCGACGATCCCTTCCTCGTCATTCTCGGAGACAACGTCCTTTCCGAAGACATCGACGAAGATGCGCGCGCCTATCTCGAACTCCTCGAATCGGCGGGTTCAGGTGCGCGCGTTCTGCTCAAGGAGGTCCCGGATCCGGAGCGATACGGTGTACCGCGCCTCGACGGCGATCGCATCACGGAGATCATCGAAAAACCGGATGACCCGCCGAGCCGCTTCTCCGTCACGGGGATTTATTTTTATGATAGCGGCGTCTACGATGTCATCGCAGGCTTGAAGCCCAGCGCTCGCGGCGAGTACGAGATCAGCGACGTGAGCAACGAGTATATCCGCCGCGACGCACTCTCCTACGGTGTCTTGAATGGATGGTGGGGCGATGCCGGGACCCTCGAAGGCTGGCACGAAGCCAACGAACTTGCCCGCGATCTTGTCTATCCGGAAATCGATGCGGCGCACGATGAGTGATCGATTGGATACGCAATGGATCGACGGCGTGATCGATGACGTCGTTCTGAAACCGCTCCGCTCCTTTGATGACGGGCGTGGATGGTTGATGGAGTTCTTCCGTCACGATGAACTCGATGCGGGCCTGCATCCGGTGATGGGCTACGTCTCCTCGACGGCTCCGGGAATCGCGCGGGGACCGCACGAACATCGCCATCAGACGGATCTGTTCGTCTTCTTCCACGGCACGTTCCGACTGTATTTGTGGGATGCCCGGCATGAATCGCCCACCCGAAACGTTCGCCAGATTCTGGCGGTTGGGGAATCGAACCCCTGCACGGTTATCGTCCCGCCCGGCATCGTGCATGGCTATCGCAACGTCGGGCAGCGTGATGCGTTGATCATCAACTGTCCGAACAAACTCTATGCGGGCGAAGGGAAGACGGGGCCGGTGGATGAGATCCGGCACGAGGATCGACCCGGCGGTCCGTTCATCATGGGAGAATGAAGCTTCTACTTTTCGATATCGACGGCACGCTCCTGCGCACGCATGGGATCGGCAGACGCTCGGTCGAACGCGCCCTTTCGGAAGTATGCGATCGACCGATCGACTCATCGCCGATCCATTTCTCCGGCAAGACCGATCCACAGATCATCCGGGAAGTGCTGGTTGCCAACGGCTTTGACGAGGCGTCGATGAATGGCCTTGTTGAGACGGCGAGCGAGCGTTATCGGGAGATCATGGAAGACGTCATTCGTCCGGAAGGAGTTGAGGTGCTGCCGGGGATACCGAAGCTCATCAGCAATCTAAGTGAACGCGAGGACGTCCAGCTCGGCCTTCTTACGGGTAATCTCGAACCGCTTGCCTATCGCAAACTCGAAGCGGGGAATCTGGCATCCTACTTTTCCTTCGGCGCCTTCGGAAGCGACAACTCGGATCGGTACCGATTGCCTCCCATTGCCGTCGAGCGCGCGTTCGAGCACACAGGGCGACGCTTCGAAGGAACGGAAGTCGTCATCATCGGCGACACTGAGCACGACATCGGCTGCGGACGCGGGATCGGCGCCTTTGCAGTTGCCGTCTGCACCGGACGCTTCGATCGGGCGTGCCTCAGCGCCTTTGATGCGGACATCCTCTTCGACCACCTCGAGGATTACGACGCCTTCGTCGATGCCGTACTCGCCGTCTGAACTGGAAGGCTTTGAGAAGGCGGAAGTACGGCTTGAGGGATATCGCCACGTTTACCGCTCCGTCGTTCCCGATGCACCGACCTCGCCGCCGGTCATCGCAATTCATGGGTTCGGGACGTCGGGTTTCAGAACATACCGGCATGTGGCACGGCAATTTCAGCGGACCGGCATCCCACTCTACGCCCTGGACTTGCTCGGCTTCGGCGAGTCCGAGATCGTCGATACGCCCTACTCACTCGAGCTCTACGCGCGGCTCGTTCGCGTATTTGCTGATGTTCTCGAGCTCGAACGGCCCGTCATCATGGGTCATTCGATGGGCGGTAAGATCGCTGTAGCGACGGCGACCTCTTATCGCGACTCATTCACCGGGATGGTGCTCGTCAATAGCGGAGGCTTCGCGCGCGGTGAGCGAATGCTTCCCTTCGTTGCGCGTTCGTGGTGGGCGCGCAAGCTGCTCGCACAGGACTGGTTCTACTATCGCCTCCTGCCCCGCACGCCATTCGGACCGATCCTTCAAACCGAAGAAAATCGTGCGCAGCTCGCGATGCTCCATCGGTCACACGCAGCTCTGGATTTAAAGCGCAGTGGTTATCGCGAGAAGCTCCGTGATCTAAAGCTCCCGACGCTCGTCTTATGGGGCGAGCGCGACGACGTGCTCCCGCGATCGACACCCTACCGCGTGCAGCGCCACATTCCCCACGCGCACCTACGTTTCATCGCGGATGCCGGCCACGCGCCGATGAAGGATCAGCCGGATCGATTTGTTCAGACGCTCGCGCCGTTCGTGCGATCGCTTTGACTGATTACCGGCTCGTTTGTCCTCAGTATCGAGTAAGGATTGTCTCGACGCTGCCGGCGTAGGATCCACCGAAGTGATTCAGGTGGTTGATGAGGTGGTAGAGCTGATAAATGTCGCGGCGTTCATCATATCCCGGTTCGAGCGGCCATGCCTCGCGATAGGCCTCGAAAAAGCGTGGATCGAAGCCACCGAAAAGCTCGGCCATCGCCAGATCCGTTTCGCGGTCGCCGTAGTACGTTGCGGGATCGATCAGCGCGGCGTTTCCATGCTCGTCGATCAG
>CAZKDQ010000250.1:0-3634 GCA_964551345.1 uncultured Rhodothermales bacterium | reverse complement strand
GGGTTCTGGCAGCCCATGGATACGCTACGCGACAAGCATGTGCTGGAACAGCACTGGGCGAAAGGCGATGCGCCGTGGCGTGTATGGGAGAAGAAGCCCGTACGTACAAGCAATATACCTGTCGGTATTCCCCTTGCCGCGATGCGGTCGGCTGCCGCGATCTGAATCTGACCATGACCAACGCTGCTTTCTGGGCGGGTAAACGTGTACTTGTGACCGGCCATACGGGCTTTAAGGGCGGATGGCTGTCTCTATGGCTGCATCGCCTCGGCGCGACGGTATCCGGTTATTCCATGAATCCACCGACGCAGCCGAATCTGCATGACGCTGTTTCGCTGGGCGAACTGATGACATCAGAAAAAGGAGACGTTCGCGACCTCGACCGTCTCCGCCGAACGTTTGCAGCGACAAAGCCGGAAATCGTCTTTCACCTGGCCGCCCAGCCGCTCGTTCGACACAGCTATGATGAACCCGTCGATACATACGCTGTCAACGTGATGGGCACAGTCAATCTGTTGCAGGCGGCGCGGATGTGCGAATCGGTACGCGCCGTCGTGGTAGTGACCAGCGATAAGTGCTACGAAAACCGTGAATGGGCGTGGGGATACCGTGAGTCGGATTCCATGGGTGGGTTCGACCCTTACTCGAGCAGCAAGGGATGCGCCGAGCTCGTTACGTCGGCCTTCCGCCGCTCGTACTTCGAGAACGGATCACCATCGGCGGGTATCGCCTCCGCTCGTGCGGGTAATGTGATCGGTGGCGGCGACTGGGCCGAAGACCGGCTCGTGCCGGACATTATCCGTGCGCTACAGACGACCGTTCCGGTCGTGCTTCGTTCACCGAATGCAGTCCGCCCCTGGCAACACGTGCTGGAACCCCTCAGTGGTTATTTGCTCCTCGCTGAGCGCCTGTGTGAAGATCCGTCCTCGTTCGGCCAGGGATGGAATTTTGGCCCCAAGGAAGAGGGGGCGGTCACGGTGCGCGAATTGACGGAGCGGATCATCGAACTCCGGGGGAGCGGCGAGATCCGCGTTGACGGCAACCCGCAACCGCACGAGGCCACCTTTCTCAGTCTCGATACGTCGCAGGCGCGCCGGCTTCTGAACTGGCAACCCCGTCTTAACCTTGCATCCACCTTGCAGTGGACCGTCGAGTGGTACGAGGCCTTTGTCCGCGGCGACGACGTTCGCGCGCTATCGCTCGAACAGATCGGGCGTTATGAAAATGCATGTCACACTGTCCCGAGGACCGTTCTCACCGAATGATGCGTATCCTCCCGACACCGCTCGACGGCGTGCATCTGATCGAGATCGACCCGATCATCGACGAGCGAGGCTTTTTTGCCCGCGCGTGGTGTTCCAACACGTTTGCCGCCCACGGCCTCGAAGATCAGCTCGTGCAGGGCAACCTGAGCTCGAATACGCAACAGGGTACCATCAGAGGGATGCACTATCAGGTAGCGCCACACGCGGAAACGAAAATAGTGCGGTGCATCCGCGGAACCGTCTTCGATGTGGCTGTCGACGTCCGTCCCGACTCGCCGACTTACCTGCAGTGGGTCGGTTACGAGCTTTCTGCCGACAACCGTCGATCACTCTACATCGGAGAAGGCTTTGCGCACGGATTTCAGACACTGACGCCGGATTCAGAGCTCTTCTACCTGACGTCTCATTCATACCAGCCGGAAGCCGAGCGAGGACTCCGGCATGATGATCCTGCAATTGACATTGACTGGCCGCTAACGCCATCGAATATTTCTGCGAAGGACCGTGGCTGGGCGCTCGTCTCGGCCACCATCTGATTCTTTCATGCGCTTATCAGGACGTTTGTACAATGATTATTGTTGACCGGGCACTTGAGCAGCGTCAGAGCGAAGGCCGGCCCATTCAGGTGGCGATCATCGGCGCCGGCTATATCGGCCGGGGCATGGCGCTGCAGATCATCCGGGCGATACCGGGCATGCGCGTGGCCGTCGTGGCAAATCGAACAATCGTAAAGGCCAAGCGAGCCTTCACCGATGCCGGCGTGGATGATTTCCACCGTGTCGAATCACACGCACAGCTCGAGGACGCTATAACGCGGAGGCGTTACGCAGTAACCGACGACGCTTCCATCGCGTGCGAGGCCGCAGGTATCGATGTGGTGATCGAGGCGACCGGCGACGTCGAGTACGGTGCAGGCGTGGCACTAACGGCCATCCGCAACGGCAAACATATCGTTATGATGAACGCGGAGACGGATGCAACGGTGGGCCCGGTTCTCAACCGCTACGCCCGCTCTGCCGGGGTCGTGTACACGAACGCCGACGGCGACCAGCCGGGCGTCGTCATGAACCTCTTCCGGTTCGTTAAGACGATCGGATATCGACCGGTACTCGCGGGCAACATCAAGGGGATGCTCGACCATTATCGCACGCCCGAGACGCAGCGTGCTTTTGCAGAGCTCCATAAGCAGGACGTAAAGCACATCACCTCATTCGCCGACGGCACGAAGCTCGCGTTCGAGCAGGCGGTCATCGCCAACGCCACCGGCTTTGGCGTCGGCCGGCGTGGTATGTATGGCCCGGCGTGTGACCATGTGGAGCAGGCACTCGACCTCTTCCCGCACGATGAAATGTTGAACGGCGGGCTTTCGGATTACGTGCTCGGTGCACAGCCAGGGCCGGGCGTTTTTGTCATCGGCTACAACGAGCACCCGATCCTCCGGCAGTACATGCCCGTGTTCAAGATGGGGGAGGGGCCGTTCTACGTTTTCTACACGCCCTACCATCTGCCACACCTTGAAGCACCGCTTACCGTGGCCCGCGCGGCACTTTTCGATGACGCCGCTATTACGCCGCGCGATCAGCCGGTATGCGAGGTCGTGGCCGTAGCAAAGCGCGACCTGGCCGCGGGAGACGTCATCGACGGCATCGGCGGATTCACGTGCTACGGCACGATTGATAATGCTCATATTTGCCGGAATGAAAACCTCCTGCCGATGGGCCTCGCCAAGGGTTGCCGCGTTCTTCGTCCAATATCTAAAGATCAGGCAATTATGTTCGATGATGTCGATATGCCCGAAGAGCGCCTTGCGGATCGGTTATGGAGGGAGCAGACGGAGTCCCGTGACCGAATTTCGACGTCCGCTGTTGCGCTGTAACGTGCTACGGCGCCACGTGTTCGAATCGTCCCAAGATCGTCTACGAGTCCTTATCTATTGAGATCGAATAGATTTACTATCCATTGATGCCCGCATTGAGAATGATTAAGAATGCATTGCGCCCGGCATACCACCGGCTGAAACCTCCGGCACGAACGGCGCCATTCGACGATCTTTTTCCCGGTGTCGAGAAGTCGAACTACTCGCCGGCACAGACCATCAACTTCCCGGGGATCGCTGACCTCCCTCCGTTCTGGGGACATTACGCAGCCATGCGTAAACCCCACATTACATTACGGGAGGACTATACGGCCGTACTCAATAATGCTATCTACTGCCCAAGAAACGAGGTGGCAATGTCGCCTCAACGCATCATTATCAAGGAGACAATCGACAGGGGAGGGAGGCTGAGGCGATCGAGATACGCACTAAAGTACTTGCATCGGCGTAGGGGGTATGTTGATGGCTACGCAATGCTCATGCGTGCCGGCTC
>CAZKDQ010000249.1:0-3676 GCA_964551345.1 uncultured Rhodothermales bacterium | reverse complement strand
CATGAAACGCACTGCCAAGATTGCTTTCACCCTCGGAGTTCTCGCCGTCGTGGTCGGCGGTGGCGCCGCTTTTTTTGGTCGGGGTGATGACGGCTCCGGCGCAGTTCCGTCGGTAGAGGTTGAACGCGGCAACCTGGTCGATAAGGCGCTGGCAGTCGGCACGATCGAGCCGCGCGTGCAGATCAGCGTGAAGTCACAGCTCTCCGGCGTCGTCAGCCGCCAGTTCGCTGAGCCGGGTGACTATGTCGAGGCCGGCCGGCCGCTCATGGAAGTTCGACCCACGCCGACGCCGCAGGAGGTCGTCGACGCGCGCAGGCAGGTCGAGCTGCGATCGATTGATCTTGAGAGCACGAAGCGCGATTACGATCGGCAAAAGACGCTGGTCGACAAGGGGCTCGTGTCCGCACAGGACTTCGAGGTCATCCAGCGGAAGTATGACGAGGCGCAGCTCCAGCTTCAGATGGCGTCGGAGCGTCGCGAGCTGCTCGAAAGCGGCCGAATCACGAGTGAGACAGGCATCGCAACCGTCATCACAGCGCCCATCACCGGATTCATCCTCGATAAGAATGTCGAGATCGGCGATCCCGTGGTTCCACTGACGTCGTACCAGGAGGGTACCGTGCTGATGACGATGGCAAACATGGACGACCTCATCTTCCGCGGAACCGTAGATGAGATTGACGTTGGCCGGCTCATAGAAGGAATGCCGGTTCAGATCAAAGTCGGCGCATTGCCCAGCACACGCGTCGACGGCACGCTGAGCAAGATCTGGCTGAAGGCGCGCAAGGAGGAGAACTCGACCGTATTTCCGATCGAGATCGTGCTTGGCGGCGTGAGGCAAATCGATGACAGCGACTCGGTCGAGGTGCTCGACGGTGCTGTGCTCGAGCCGGCATCCGCGGTGCTTCGTGCTGGATACTCGGCCAATGCAGAGGTCATCGTCTCGAGGAGGGACAGCGTCCTGCTGATCCCAGAGCGCGTCATCACCTTCGAAGACGGCCTCGCTTACGTCGACGTACTTCTTCCCGACAACACCGTCGAGCGGCGGGATATTCAGACCGGTCTTTCGGATGCCATCCAGATCGAAGTCGTCTCGGGGCTGAGGGAGGGAGAACGTGTGGCGGAGAAGAAGCTGAAGGTCATCGAGTAATTCTCGGCCCGATCCTCCACAACGTAGCCGGTCGATTCGATGCTCGACAATATCAGACAGCTCATCGGCGATCTCTCTGCCCAGAAGCTTCGCACCTTCCTCACCATCCTCGGAATCACGTGGGGAACGGTGGCCGTGGTGGTGCTGATGGCCTTCGGCGTCGGCTTCAAGAAGCAGACGATGAAGAACATGCGCGGGATGGGCGACGGCGTCGTCGTGGTCTTCGGCGGGCAGACGACCAAGCCGTTCGAAGGCTTCAACGATGGCCGCAGAATCCGACTTCAGGAATCCGACGTGCATCTTCTGACGCGGCGCATCCCCGGTATCACCCGGATCAGCCCCGAATACACGACGCGCAATGCCACTGCGCGCGTCGACACATCCTCAACGGTACCTGCCACGACGGGCGTGTTGCCCGAGTATGGCGACATGCGCAACATCATCCCCGAACCCGGAGGCCGTTTCCTGAACGATCTGGATGTCGCGGGGCGGCGGCGGGTGGTCGTGCTCGGCAACCAGATCAAGGAGCTCCTGTTCGGGCCGCGCGATGCATTGCACGAGCAAATCATGTTGGGCGGCATCCCCTTCACGGTGGTCGGCGTGATGGCCGAGAAGACGCAGAACTCGTCGTACAACTCACGCGATGCCGATCGAATATTCATTCCTGCCTCTACTTATCAATCCGTCTACGGCGACAAGTATCTCAACAACATCGTCTACAAGCCGGCGTCCGCGGCGCTCTCGAAATCCGTGGAGCGGCAAGTGTATGAAGTACTCGGCGGCCGGTACCGGTTCGATCCGACCGATGAAGATGCGCTCAGCGTGTGGGACACGAATGAGTTCAACAAGATGCTCGACAGCATCTTCATCGGCGTCTCGCTCTTTCTGGCGATCGTCGGCGCGTTTACGCTGGTTGTTGGCGGCGTCGGGGTGGCGAACATCATGTACGTCGTCGTGAAGGAGCGTACGCGTGAGATCGGCATCAAGCGATCGCTGGGTGCGCGTCGGCGCATGGTCCTGTTTCAGTTCTTGATGGAGGCCGCCTTCATCGTCGGTCTGGGAGCGCTGTTCGGGTTCGTGCTCTCGGCGAGCATCGTCAGCCTCGCCGCGATGCTGCCGATCCAGGACGCGGTAGGTGTGCCCGAGATCTCTATGCGCGTGGCAATGGGCACGATCCTGCTTCTCGGCTTTGTCTCGCTTCTGGCAGGCTACTTCCCGGCTCGAAAGGCCGCCGCGCTCAATCCTGTCGACGCCCTCAGGTACGGCGTCTGATGCCCGAAATCACATGTGGAAGATCCTCCTTTCCGAGTTTTTCGCCGACCTGCGCTCGCAGAAGACCCGCGCGTTCCTCACGATGTTCGCCATCATGTGGGGCACGATGACGGTCGTGCTGCTGCTCGCTTTTGGGGAAGGCATGAAGAACAGCCTCGTCCGCGGCATGCTCAATGCCGGTGACCGCATCCTGATTCTTTACGGCGGTCAAACGTCGATCGCGCACGAAGGACTTCCAAAAGGTCGGCCGATTCGGTTGTCTGAGGATGACATGAGGTTGATCGACCAGTCGCTTTCGCGGGAGATCGAGCTCGTTTCGCCGTCTTACGGCCGCTGGGGCGTGAGT
This sequence comes from uncultured Rhodothermales bacterium, assembly GCA_964551345.1. Lineage (GTDB taxonomy): Bacteria > Bacteroidota > Rhodothermia > Rhodothermales > CAZKDQ01 > CAZKDQ01. Next base: position 908 of record CAZKDQ010000249.1, on the reverse strand, counting down.
GTCGAGAGCGATGCCGGCCGGACGACGACGTTTATGGAAGGCGTGTATCCGACCTTCGAGGAGATGCGCCGCATGTATCCGACGGCGGGCGGACGGTTCTTGAATGGGATGGATATGGAGGAGAAGCGTCGGGTCGTTTTTCTTGGAGACGCCATTGCACAGCGACTTTTCCCGGATAGGGATGCCGTTGGCGGCCAGGTGAGGATCGACGGGCTGCCGTTTACCGTCGTCGGGGTGATGCAGAAGAAGATGCAGACCTCGATGAACAACGGCCCGGACTCCGAGCGCGCGATCATCCCGGCATCGAGTTTCCAGGCGGTCTATGGCCATCGATACGTGAATCACCTGTTGATCCGGCCGGTCGATCACCGGCGCTCGGAGTTCGTGAAGGACGAGATCTACCGCGTGCTCGGGCAGCGCCATAAGTTCAACGCGTCTGATGAACGCGCACTGGCGGTCTGGGACATGATCGAAGGCCAGAAGATGACCGAGCGCGTCTTTTTTGGAATACAGATTTTCCTTGGCGTGATTGGGGGTCTGACGCTGCTCGTTGCGGGCATCGGTGTGGCGAACATCATGTACGTCGTTGCGCGCGAACGCACGCGCGAGATCGGCGTGAAGCGGGCGCTGGGTGCGCGCCGCCGGCACATCGTCAGCCAGTTCGTGACGGAGTCGGTGGTGATGTCGCTATCCGGGGGGCTCGTTGGTTTCCTGATATCCGCTGCGATCGTGTATTCGGTTGCCGGTATCCCGGAGAAGGAGGGCGCGATGGAGATGCTCGGCAACCCCGAAATCTCACTTCCCATCGCCGCGCTAACGATCGGAATCCTCGGCGGCATCGGCCTGCTCGCCGGGATCTTTCCTGCACGGAAAGCTGCGCGCGTCGATCCGGTGGAGTCGCTTCGGTA
>CAZKDQ010000248.1:0-3685 GCA_964551345.1 uncultured Rhodothermales bacterium | reverse complement strand
CTTTCCACATCCCCGGCCGGTCGTTCATCGGCCGCGGCGGGTGGCGCGTGCGGTTTCGGTGCTTCGCCGAGATATTCTTCCGCAAGGGAGCCGTCGTACATCCCCTGGAATGCGTTGTCGAGAGCATCGGCGGCGCGTTCGGGTTCAACGCCGATGGTAGTCGCATACGTCCGAACGAAGGAGCGGAGGTAGACGCGGTTGAATTGCGGGTGATCGAACAGCGCCTGCTCCTCGAACGATTCGAGCAGCGACCGCGGGATCTTCGTCTCGGCATTTAGATCGCCGAGCGTAAGGTTTCGCCCCTCTCGGATGCGCCGAAGGTCGTCGGCCAGCCTTGCGCCGGCATCGAGCCGAGATTGGTCACTCATGCGAATCTGGGATGTGGGACGACAGTGAACTCGGCCGCCAAAATATCAAGACCATCCACCGCTTGCCACCATCGATGTTGGAAAAAGCACAGATTGCACCAATGCAAAGGGGGCGACAGCCGCAGCCGTCGCCCCCTTCGTCACATCTGAATGATCATGTCGCGATCAGGACGCGTCGTCTTCGTCGTCCCCACCCGTCACATCATCCTTATTGATCACCCGTTTATCGCCATCAGGCTTGGTGAAGCTCTCGATTTCGCCGGTCGTCCGATTCGAATCCGTGCCGGCCACAGGCTTCTTGCCCGTATCGGCCGTCGGCGTAGAATCTTCGGTCTCGGCTTCGGCAGCTTCAGCGATGCCTTCTTTATCGGGGTCTCCGACGCCTTTGTGGCTCGCCTTCGACATTTCAGACGGCATCACATCACCAGCATCCTCTTTACGCTGAGCCTGGGATGCAGGCGGCTCGGTGTTGCTTCCGGCGCCGCCACCTTCGTCGACGCGGTTATCACCTGCCTCTTCCTTCCCTTTGCCGGCAGCGCGGTTGGCAACACCTGGTGTGCCTTCCATCTTACCGGAGCCTTCAGCCGTCGGGGTCAGCGTCTCATCGCTTTCCTCGCGTGCGGCGTCAGCCTGCTCTTCAGGCGTCGGACCCTCATCGACGACGGTTGCATCATCGTGCTCAGGATGCGGCACCTTCGGCGACTCGGCCGGATGCAGATCCGTTGATTCGGTCTCCGGCTCCGCTTCGGCGGCGCGCTCAGCCTCTTCAATCTGCGATTTCAGCGCAGCAAGACCACTGAGCTCACCAAGTGTCGTCGGTCCCGATGCCGCCTGCTGGCGGCCGCTGTAATCCGTAACCTCGCGACGCTCGCGCTGGCGCGTCTCACGCTGTTCGCGCTGCTCGGCGGAGCGAGCAGCCTGCTCCTCGGCACGCTGCTTGGCCGTCTCGCTGAGAACGATCTCCTTGTTCGACGGATCGAACTTGATGACCTGCAACTCGAGCTTATCGCCGGGGCTGTAGAACTGATCGAACTGGTTCGGACCGTTGCGTAGCTCGCTCGCCGGAACGAAGGCTTCGACATCCATCGGGAGCTCGACCACGAGTCCACCATCGTTGATTGCCGTAACGGTAGCTTCGGTGTCCGCACCTTCGCTGTAAACCTGCTCGAACTGCGACCAGGGGTTCGTCTGAACCTGTTTGTGTCCGAGCGAAATGCGGCGATTCTCCTCATCGATGTTGAGGATCACGACATCGAGCTCCTGGCCTTTCTTGACCATCTCGGCCGGGTGGCGAACCTTCTTCGTCCACGACAGGTCGGAAATGTGAACAAGGCCGTCGATGCCCGGCTCGATCTCGACGAAGACGCCGAAGTTGGTGATGTTGCGCACCTTGCCGCGCATGACCGTTCCCGGCGGGTAGCGATCCGCGATGCCCGTCCATGGATCGGGCTCGAGCTGCTTCATGCCGAGGGATATCTTCTTGCCCTCGTTGTCAATGTTAAGAATCTTGACATTGACGAGCTGCCCAAGCGAAACGGTCTGGCTCGGGTGGCGGATATGTTCGGTCCAGCTCATCTCCGAGATATGGACCAGGCCTTCGATGCCTTTCTCAAGCTCAACGAATGCGCCGTAGTCGGTGATCGAAACGACCTTGCCTTCGACCACGTCGCCCTCATTGTAGCGCTCACCGAGGTTATCCCACGGGTGAGGCATGAGCTGCTTGAGGCCGAGGGAAATACGCTGCCGCTCCTTGTCGTAATCGAGAACGACGACGTTGAGCTGCTCATCCAGCTCGACGAGCTCGGACGGATGCGAGACGCGTCCCCAGGAGAGGTCCGTGATGTGAAGCAGACCGTCGACACCACCGAGGTCGATGAAGACACCGAAGTCGACGATGTTTTTGACCGTTCCTTCGAGCACCTGCCCGACTTCCATCGTCGAGAGGATTTTCTCGCGCTGCGCCTGAAGCTCCTTCTCGATGAGAGCTTTGTGCGAAACAACGATGTTCTCGTTGGCGGGGTTGAGCTTGACGATCTTGAACTCCATCCGCCGCTCGAGATACGCGTCGAAATCGCGCACCGGCCGAACGTCGATCTGGGATCCCGGCAGGAAGGCCTCCATATCGCCGAAGAGTTCGACGATCATGCCGCCTTTGATACGACGGACAATCTGGCCCTCGAGTACCTCTTCGTTCTCGTAAGCCTCTTCGATGCGCTGCCAGCGGCGAACCTGATCCGCTTTCGTTTTCGAGAGGACGAGCTGGCCGTGGTAATCTTCGAGCCTTTCAAGGAATACCTCTACCTCATCACCGGCAACGAGCTCGCGATCGAACTCACCGAGCGAGACGATGCCGTCGCTCTTGAAGCCGATGTCGATGACGGCATCCTTCTCGCCGACACTGACTACGCGGCCGCGGACGATCTCATTCTCGGTGACATCCGTGAACGTCTCCTCGACCAGCTTCATCAACTGGTCATAGCTCTGGCGACGCTGCGCGTCGTCATCGGCATCTTCGAGTTCGTCGAGACGCAGGACGCGTCCAACGATTTCGCCGGTGAAGCCGACTGCTTCCGGAAGCGCGTCGGCCGACGCCACAGACGTCTGCGGGGCGGGCTCCTGGGTCGTCACACCGGCTTCCGACGCCGATGGAAGTTCGGCTCCTTCAACGGCCTCCTCGACAACCTGCTCGAGCATGCGGCCGGCGTCGCCGTCACCTCCTGAATTGGTTTGCTGCGCTTCTACCTCCTCGGTAGCGGGTTTCTGCTGTTCTTCAGCCATGTTTTCTCCGGAATCAGCGGGATCGCGGATTCCCTGACACGATCGCACGACGCTCTCTCCATCGTCATGCGCGTATTGATTGTAGTTGAACGGATTGCGACCACCGGCGAGAGAAACCGCTGATCGGGCTAAATTGACGTGGGTGTACCGACTGCGCTATCGCCGCGTTCCCCGACTTTTGTGAGAACGAAAGCTACCTGCTCATCGATGCCGATGTTGGAGGTATCGAGCATGATGGCATCGTCCGCTTTGCGTAGCGGCGATACGGCGCGCGTTTTGTCCTGATGATCGCGGCGGTTGATCTCGTCGATGACCTGATCGAGATCGACTTCTGCTCCTGCCTCCTTCAATTCTTTATATCGGCGGCGGGCTCGCACCTCCGGGTCTGCTACGATGAAGATCTTGACGTCGGCATCGGGAAAGACAACCGTTCCGATATCTCGTCCGTCAAGCACGACACCGCCCCCGGCGGCCACCGCACCACTTGCGATGCGACGCTGCTCGGCGACCAGCTTTTCCCGCACTTCCTCGCACTTGCT
>CAZKDQ010000247.1:0-3705 GCA_964551345.1 uncultured Rhodothermales bacterium | reverse complement strand
TCTTCATCGAACGTCCGGTACTTGTAGAGACTATCGGGAAGATCTTCTAGATACTTCTCGAGGGGATTCCAATCAAAGCGATCAACCATGAGCCATCAGGGCCTTATCCATCTTTACCTATCCCGGCGCCCAACAATAATACTTTCGCCAGGTTGTCACTTGAATATAGGCGACAATACTGCTTACTGCCACTTAATTGATTATAAGTCGGATGACGGGATTCTCTGCACGTGGATGCAGCAGATGTGTTATATCCAGTGTCAGCTTTACCGTGTCTGGCCATCTGGTAATTGGGGTAGGACGCTGCCGGTGGCGGTGCTTCGGCAAGCGAACGGCACCGGTGCGAGTGCAGATTTCTCGGCCCCTCCGCGGAATTGTCCGGTAGACGAGACCGGGATCACGGCTGTGCGCTGATAGGAGCGGCCCGCAAGCTCGTATGCCAGCGCGCGCTCTCTTCGAGATCGTCGAGGTATTTCAGAAACAGCATCCACGACGTCTGCTCGATGTAGTCGAGCTCAGACGAGCAGCCCGCCTTTTTCGAGGGGACGTCGTCGATGTTGTGGAATGTTCGTTCGAACATGTGGTGGGGAATTCTGATACTCACAATAGGAATGAGTAAATCTAATATGTCAACGCAGTGACACTCGCACGTTGAGATCGACCAGTCCAAGCTGCTCCAGCGTACTCTTAACGTTGCGGACGTGGTCCTTTGCGGAGAAGTTGACATCTACATGGAATCCCCCCTTCACCTCATTCCACACGCCGCCCAGTTTCGGATTCTGGTGCACCGGGTGAGTGTTGATGTAATAGCGATCCCCGAGTGCGAACGTCCTGATCGGAAGATGCCTTCTTTCAAGCTGACCGTGTTCAATGAGCCATCGGACGAACGAAGTAGAGACACCAGCCCAGTTCTTGACGTGAATTTCTTGGCCGTCGAGTAAGAGCGCCGACGGTTTCGTCCGCCGCAGGTCCTGGTTCATGAGTTGCTGAAGCGAAAGGACCTGATTCCGCAGGACGGGGTCTTCCGGCTGAAGCTTTGGTCGTGGCGATGGAGTAGGCTGCGGCCGAGGAGACAAAGGCCTTGGATTGCGAACAGCAGTTTCGGTTAAAAAATGAGAAACCTCATCGTCGGTAGGGCTAAATCCGCAGAGCTGCTCAACTTTGTCCTTCAGAAGTTCGAGGAGTGTCTGATCGGGCGCGGTTGTTAAATCTCGCCAAGCTTTGGGAAGCGTCTGATCAACCTCGTACTTACGCTTCCGGCTGGTGAGCACGGTCTCGGCGTTCTCGATGGCCTTGCCAGATTCGACGTTTGCCTTGGAGAGGAAATCGACAAGCCGCGAGGCAATATCCTGGACGGCGCGCTGCTTCAGATCAATCGAGTAGAATTTTCGTTGCTCCCATGCGCCTTCACGGAGCGGCAAATAGAACCACCACACAATTCCATTCGTGAGAATGGCAAGGCGTACCCCCTGCTGGAAGGAGTAATTGAGGAGCTGCTCCTGGTGCCGCTCGAGGTCGGCACTGCATCGCTTGATCTCAAGAAAGACCTTGTTCTGGCCCTGAATTCGAAGAGCGAAATCGACGCGTTTCGTCCCGACCGAATACTCCGGTGTCACCTCTGCAGGATCAAAGATCGTCCAGCCTAAACTCTGGAGTGCGGGGAGGACGATCGATAGCTTTGTGGCGTCTTCGTTATAAGTGAGACTGTCTGAGTCTTCTGCTGCGCGAGAGAGGACATTCTTGAGAGCATCCAACATTTGTAATAGTTGTCCGATGTGGCCGATGGCCGGATCCAGCCAAAGCAATTGTACCCGGATGTTACCGTTTGGTACTCGGATATTCCACCGGTTATGAAACCGCTACATGGGCCACCGTAAGCGAGCGAAAAAAAAGCGGCGTCTCAGGTACCCCGAGAACGCCGTCCGCGACCTCGTCTCATTCCTGCCCGTCCTTGCCTACGACGGCGCCAACATGACGCAGATCGACGCCGGGGGCATCCTCGACATCGCGATGTCGGGCACGTCGGCTACGCTGCTGGCCCGCAAGTGGGAATCTGCGATCCTCGTGAACGTCGACAATGACACGCTCCGGCGCATACTCGACAAGCCGGAGGCGCTGGCGGCCGTGGAGCGCATCGAAGGCTGGCGCTCGCTGGGCGAGAACATCATCGAGACCGTCATCAACAAGAGCGAGAAGGTCAAGGGACTGAAGAAGAAGGGCAAGGACGGGGAGCTTTCGAAGAAGGAGAAGAAAGAACTCACGGAGGAAGAGAGGGAATACAGGAGCAAGAGAAAGCTCATTCAGGAGAAGCTGATCAAGTTTGCCACACGCATCCCGGCATTCATGTACCTGACAGATTTCCGTGAAAACACGCTCCAGGACGTCATCACAAAGCTCGAGCCGGAGCTCTTCTTGACCGTGACCGGCCTTACCGTTCAGGATTTCCACCTTCTCGTGCGCCTGCGAGTGTTCAACACCGAGCAGATGAATGCTGCCGTGTTCGCCTTTCGCCGCTACGAAGACGCGTCACTACGTTATACGGGCATTGAGAGCCACAAGGGGCTAACCCAGTACGGGCTCTACGACACGGTGGTAGCGAAGGAGGAAGAGGAGGTCTATGAAGCGATGGAACAGGGCGGTGCTGATTAGCGCGAGGTCGGGGGCATGCCCGCGCGACGTCGTTGCTTTGTAATGCAGCCCCGCATGTGTTACAGACTCTGGGCGAACTGCAACAGCGCTACAAGAAACGGCTCCAGAACTGTCATGTGATCGGCGGCTAATCCTACGAAGTCAGAGTAAGCAGTCATAAAACTACTCTTGGAGTCGGCTTGCTCCATCGAATCCACCGATTCGAGTAAGTCCGTCTGCATCGACCCCGCCGCAAATTTAGTTTCAATGCATCGTCGGAGGTCATCGAAGAGCTCGGTTGCCGACTTGTCAATAACGTTTATCGATTGATCTTGAGACTGGATGTTAATGCGTGCGTTATCGCCAAGGAGATCCCCGTGGAGGTTGAAGATAACATGATCGCCGGCCGACGGAGTATTCGCTGCTTTGAAACCACTCGCGATTGCGTCATATGCACGACCAGTGAGGGTTACGAAAAAGTCGCCGTTTCGAGTAATTCGCAGATGAATGAGTTGCTGGCTGTGCAGAATCTCGAATGTTGATTTCGTAAGGCAGGGCGGAAGCTCGAGATTCGGACGATCATTCTGTACAGCCACGCCCCCGTCATTCGAATACGCCATCAGGACTTCGTCCTCGGCAAGGTCACCTGATTCGGTTCTTTCGACGAGCCACTGGATTGCTTTCTTTTGAGATGGTGTAAGATTGTACTGCATTTCAGCAACCGAGGTATTTTAGGTTTGTCGACGCGCTCGCTCAGTCAAGATATACAGACTTGCCTCACGCGCCAACCCGAGTGTCAGCTATGCTCGGGACATTATACGGACCTCCAGCGGTGCAACCGCATGAGCGATTGGTTATGCCGCGTATCTACGACATTTCTCTCTTAAGAATCCTCATATACGATACATCTGTATCTCGATTCGCCCAGGTAGCCTTGATGTGATCTGTAAGCTTCGGCAGGTCCTCTTCTATAGTGGATTTCCACAAATTGGAGTCATACTCAAAGACACGAAGCATGTTGTCAACATCGAATATCCTGCCGGTATCATCAGACTTGATGATTGCAACAGGCTTATC
>CAZKDQ010000246.1:0-3707 GCA_964551345.1 uncultured Rhodothermales bacterium | reverse complement strand
ACGACGTCGTCACCTTCCTCCGCGGCAAGCACGACGCCGCCGTCTTCCCGCTCACAGGCTACCCGCCCGCCGACACCGCCGCCTGGGGCCGCGTCTTCCGCATCGCGAGGAGCTACGGCATCAATCACTTCCGCTTCCATTCATACACACCGCCCGAGGCCGCTTTTAGGGCCGCGAACAGAGCGGGCGTCTATCTGCAAACCGAGCTACCGATCTGGTATGCGTTCCGAGCCGAAGATCCCGAGCAGATGAGTTTTATGATGGCGGAAGGGAAGCGGATTCTCGACGCATACGGCAATCATCCGTCGTTCGTCATGTTCGCGCTCGGGAATGAGATCAGCGAGGATCGCGATCTGCTGCGGCAGATGATCGACGAGTTTCGCGCGCACGATCCGCGACCGCTCTACGCGCAGGGAGCCAACAACCGATTGTGGGATCCATCTTATGCCGAGGGCGACGACTTCTGGGTTACGTTCCGCACGGGCACCGAGCAGTCCGACTTCTCGACCGATGTCCGCGGTGCCATCTCCTACCTCGACTCCGACGAAGCCGGCATCATCAACAGCCGCTACCCGTCGACCGACTGGAACTTTGCGGAGGCGAACTCCCGCTCGCCCGTGCCGGTCATCAGCCACGAGAACGGCCAGTTCAGCATCTACCCGAATTACGACGAGATGCAGAAGTACACCGGCGTGCTGCGCCCGTGGAACCTCGCGTTATTCCGGCGGGACCTCGAGCGCGCCGGCATGCTCGACCAGGCGGATGATTTCTTCCGCGCGTCGGGCGCTTTCGCCGTGGAGCTGTACCGCGCCGACATCGAGGCGGCCATCCGCACGCCGGAGTTTGGCGGCTATCAGCTCCTCGACTTGCAGGACTTCCCCGGCCAGGGCACCGCACTCGTGGGGATACTGGATGCGTTCATGGACAGCAAGGGGCTGATCGAGCCCGAAGCCTGGCGGCGGTTCAACGACGAAGCCGTCTTGCTTGCGGAGATGGAGCGTTATGTGTGGACGAACGATGAAACCTTCGAGGCGCAGATTAAGCTGGCGAACTATCGCCCCACCGAAATCCCCGCCGGCTCGCTGGCGTGGTCGCTGGCGTCGGAAGACGGAACCGTTGCCTCCGGCGCGCTGCGCGTTGACGGAGTCCCGCAAGGACGCCTCGCCACGATCGCTCAAATCAGCGCTGATCTATCGAGAGCAACGGTACCGCAGAAGCTCACGCTGAGCCTGTCACACCGCGAAGCCGATCTTGCCACCGAGTATCCGCTATGGATTCATCCCGCGGACGTCGACACGTCGGTGCCTGAAGCTGTGACCGTTACCCGGCGTCTGGATGACGAGGCGTTCGATCTGCTTCACAGCGGCGGCCGTGTGCTGTTGTTACCCGAGCCCGGCAGCGTCGACAGCGCGTCGGTGGGCGGGCAATTCATCACCGAGTTCTGGAATTACGGGATGTTTCGCGGCCTCGCATTTCAGTACGGCGACCCCGAGACCGATATCCCCGTCGGGACAATGGGATTGCTGATGGATCCGGAGCATGCGCTCTTCCGCGACTTCCCGACGGAATTCCACTCCAACTGGCAGTGGTGGCCCATCGCGAAAGCGAGCCGGCCAGTCATCCTCGACATCACGCCGGACGAATACCGGCCGATCGTGCAAACCATCGACAACATCAACCGAAATTATAAGCTCGGAACGGTCTTCGAGTACCGCGTCGGCGAAGGGCGGCTGCTGATTGCCTCCATCGATCTGCCGTCCGTCCAACAATACCCGGAAGCGCGTCAGTTGTACGCGTCGATGTTGCGATATGCGGCATCCGACGACTTCCACCCCGAGGCATCCGCCACGGCAGAATTCCTGCGCGAGCTGCTCTACGGCCGCCGCGTCGACCCGAACGACCCGGGCCGGCCCGTGGAAGGCTACACCGAGTATTGATACAGTCGATGACCGCCGTTTCTCTTCATAATCCGCCCGTTCCCTCTGTCATGCGAAAGCTATTTTGTGTTGGGATCCTGCTCATGATCGGTGCCGCGACGATGCCTCAGCTCGTTACCGGCCAATCGTATTACATGAGCGAGTGGCAGCCGAAGACGTTCGGCGGTTTCCCTGGATACGTCGACATCGATCCGCCGACCGGCGCGCCCACTGTCGTACTGTCGATTGATTTCAACGACACACTCGCCATCGTGCCCGAGCTCATCTACGGCAACAACGCCGTGGGCTGGCAGAAGCGGAGCGACGACAATCCGACGCGCGTCCGCCACTACCGCAACGCCAACCTGAGCATCCTTCGCTTCCCTGGTGGGAACTGGTCGAACGATTATTTCTGGGATGCCCCGTTCAATCGCGACCTGCCGGATGACATCGGCATCATGAACGAGGGAGACACCGAGCCCGCCCAGGCAGCTATTACCACGGACGATGGGGGATGGAAGATGACGCCGGTCGAGTACTATGCGCTCCTCGACAGCGTCGGCGCCGAGGGAATCATCTCGGTCAACTACAGCTACGCGCGCTACGGCACCAGCGAGGACCCTGTACAGCGCGCCGCCGATTACGCCGCCGAGTGGGTGCGCCATGCCAACATCGAGCACGGCATGAACATCCGCTACTGGGAAGTCGGCAACGAGAATTACGGCGAATGGCAGGGTGGCTACAATGTGCCGGGGAAAGGGGTCATCACCGGCGACGAGTATGGACGCGACTTCTGCGTCTTCGCCGAGGCGATGCGGGCCGTCGACCCGACCATCTACGTGGGAGCGGTGGCTGTCGAACAGCCAACCAACTGGAACAACGATTATCGGAAATGGAACGAGCGCATGTTTCCTGAGATCGCCGACTGCGCCGATTTTCTGAGTGTACATGTGTATTTCGGTTCAGACCGAATTCAGTCGGATCATGCCAGACATGTGGTCTCGCGAGTCCCACACGAACTCGATCTCATCGGGACATACGTTCGCAACCAGTGGCAGAGCCTGACGGGGAAAGAACCGATACCGCTGGCCCTGACCGAGTTTAACATGTGGCACAGGTACGGGTTAGCATCCGACGGGGAATATGTGGAGGAGGATGATCCGTGCGATCCCGACGTGAACTGTTATTACACCGTAGGCCAGCTTAACTCGCTCGTCTTCGCGCTCTCATTCGGCAAGATCATCGAGAACCGGTTCGCACTTGCCAACGCGTGGGATCTCAAGAACGGCTGGGAAGGCGGGCGCGACCACGGGCTGCTCGCCAGTGAGGACGAACCCGGCGTCGAGATGGACACGCCGCACGGGCCGTTCTATACGTTTTATTACTTCACGCGAACGTTTGGCGACGTGATGGTCAAGTCGCAATCAAGCCGGCGCGATGTATCCGTCTTTGCATCGAGGTTCTCCTCGGGCGAGGCCGGTATCGTAGTGGTGAACCCGACCGAAAACGATCATATCGCCCGAATTGATGTAGGTCGCGGCGTGGCGGGCGAGCGCTACTACCTGTACGAGGTCCAGGCCGAGGATCCGAACAGCCGCAAGATCTACATCAATGGCGAGACCGGGACGCAGGAGGGCGGCGGTCCGGAAGATTATGAGCTCGTCGAGGCGTATTCGAACATTGTGGATGAGGACGGCATGATCACCGTCGACGCGAGGAAGTGGGGCGCGTACTACATCGTGGTAGAAAACGGCCGTGATGCGCTCTCGGTCGATAGCCCCGGGCGCAGCA
>CAZKDQ010000245.1:0-3716 GCA_964551345.1 uncultured Rhodothermales bacterium | reverse complement strand
GAGAACCGTGGGTATGTACGGCGTGCGGGGAGTCGATCGAGGGGCAGTTCGCGACATGCTGGAATTGCGGCGCGGACCGGGCTTGAGGCGCAAGGTGGACAATCATTGTCGCTTACTGCCCGCTGGCGGCGTCAACTACAACCACCTCGTTCATATCAGCTTCGATCATCATCGCCGTATCTCCAAGCTTCGTAAGATCTGCCGGACGTCGCAGCATCCTGACAGAAACCTTGTTCAATAGTGGTACGAGCTTGGTAAACACGTTCGACGCCGTTTCGGCTGCATCAGGAAAATATCGCGCCTGATACGTGTGGGGTAACAGCATCCGAAATGCCTCGGGGCCTATGAGGGGACTGATCTCCCACTCCCCAATACCCAGACCATAAATTGACCTCAGTGGGCCGGGCCGACCACTGAAGGAAGCGCCGACTCTGGCGCCGAGCTTGCTGATCCCCGAATACAGCTCGCGCGTTTCCTCCGGACCGAAGGATAGCGCGTCCGCTGCCTCCGGCCAGAGATTCAGCCTCGCAAAACCGGGATAAACAATGGGCTCTCCTTCCGTATCAACGATGAGCGTATCGTCGGAGAGAAGCTCATGGCCGCGTTTTACAAGTGCGGCGGCGATTGTAGATTTACCGGCCCTTTTCGGACCGACGAAGGCGGCTATATGGCCGTTGATCGATACGACACTAGCATGCAGCACCAGGTAACCTCTCTGCCGCAGCAAGTCGCTCATCACGATGCCTAGAAGCGGCTGTCGCAGTAGTTCTTCTGATACTCCCGGACTCGGATCTACTACGATCCTCGAGCCCGCACTGACTTCGAACCGAGCGACCCCTTCCCACGCAAACGTATCGCTTTCGTGACTGGACCTGACAAGCCCGCGACCTTTCTCCTTCTCGCCGGAGTGGGCCGGAACGACACCATGGACTATTTCGATATCACACGACTCAGCCTCCATTACCATGAGTTCCGGCAACTCAATTTCTGACTCTATGGTTAAGCCGAATGCTCGATACTTCATGAAATTAGTCCGCAATGTATATCATTTGATCTCATCTCGCACGAGTGTTGAATGTTCGACGCGATGCACGGCTGTAGAACTTATACGAAGCAAACAGCGAGTACCGTAAACTCCACGGCACTCGCTGCTACAATCCGAACACGTCGACCTATCTGTTCGATAGGAAGAGATCCCTCAGCCAGAGAAATCGGGATCACCGTTTGCTCCCTGGCAAATGGTCTGCGTGTTATTGTTGCCGTCAGTGAACGAGTCACACCGCTCCGTTCCTGACGCAATGGCGGTGATCTCACCGACGGTTCCGTACTTTACCAGCACTGGGGTCTGGTAGCTTGTTGTGCTGTTCCTCATGGTGCACCTCATGTGTGATGAGTAGTTTAAATTCGTGCTGCATTAGCAGCACTGATCGGACACAACTTTTGCATCCAATTTGTTGGGGCTCTGCGCGACATGCTCGTACCATAATGCTAACGTGAGCCCTCGTAGGAGTCTGAAAATGTCAGGCGGTAATGCACTGCCGTCCTGGATATTGCGAACACATGAATGCACCCACGGAATGTTCACAATACTCTCCACCGATTTCAATGAGTCACCAATACTGTGTAGACTATCTGCATCCCGTCCTGCGATCGCAGCGTGAATGCTGGCGGTGAAAAACGTCTTGTCGTGTCTTCGCAAAATCGGCCCGGGTACGTAGCCACGCATCGCTCGACGCAGAAGGCGCCGCGACCGCCCATACCGAAGCTTTTCCCGTGAAGGAACGCTCAGACAATACTCGATCACGCGGCGATCCCAAAAGGGGTATCGCCCCTCTAACCCATGATAGCTGACTACTGACGACAATTCGTCAAAGACGATTGGCTGCCGGATTCCAGACAATATTTTCCATTGTTTCGCTCTGTCGCCGTGCACGTAAGTAGGCTCTCGTTCTTCCCACTGTCGGAAACGCTCATCAACGTTTGTTTCTATCCCAAAGTCCCGTTCCAGGAGTTGGGTCTCCGGCATAGGACGATCGTCGGAGGCCTTTTGTGACCTGTGAAGTACACGACGGAGCCGCAAATATCCTCGAGGTGGTCGAGCGCGCACGCTACGGGCATAACGAACGTAATGATCAAAAACTGACATCGGCGGTTCGCCGCCGCGCCTTCTTTCCATTACAGCCTCCAAAAACAGGGCTGACCAGGCGCCGTCGAGAGCCAGTTCTCCGTACCGCCCGTGCCCATATGAGATCGCCTCATCGCCGCCGTGTCCATCAAGAATGACAGTCGTTCCATTCTCTCGAATGGCTCGGCAAAGTCGGTCGTATTGAACGGCGTTCGGTGCACTAAATGGCTGTCCGTAGGCCTGCATCAGGTCTCGCCTCCCGCTGATCGGAAGATGGTCGGGATGGTCTCCCTGCACCGTGTGCCAATCGAGCCCGCCGCCATCGATCATTCGGCGGATATACGGTCTTTCGTCACAGGATTTACTCTCGTCGAAAACTATCGAGTATACCGGTAACCGGTCGATCCCGACCTCGTGAAAGATCGATCTAGCCGTTCCAACAACAGCGGTTGAGTCGAGTCCACCGCTGAGCATTGCACCGACCGGTTTCGCCGATCTCAAACGGCACCGCACCGCCTCGGTGAACTGCTCGCGGAAAGCCTCTTCATAATCTCGAGATGATCGAAGCTCAAGCTCGTACTCTGGGTCAAGCTCCCAGTACCGCTTGATGCTCAGATCATCGCGATTTACAGCCAGGCTGTGTGCCGCTGGAACACGTTTGATGGCCTGAAAAAAGGTATAGCTCGCATTCGACCAGATGTTGATCAGATAATCCGCTACTCGTTCCTTGTTAAGGCGGCGCGGGACGTCTGGTAAACATAATAACGCACGCACATCCGAAGCGAAGGCGAACATCCGCCCTGGCAGATGTACATAGAAAAAGGGTTTGATACCTGCGTGATCACGAATGCAAACGATCCGCCTCTCGTGCGAATCCCATATCGCAATCGCATAATCGCCGATTACGTGTTCGCCCAATCCTCGGCCCCAACGACGGTACGCCTCGAGCAGCAGATCCGCATCCGTCGCAATTCCATTCTCCTGCCGCACCGGCTCAAGTTTGCGAACCAGCTCTTCACGGTTGTCGACTCGCGCGTCGGCCGTGAGGACGAACCGGCCACACGGACTCTCAACGGGCTGGTTCTCATGCAACGACTCTGGTGTCGTATGAAGCATTGCATGGCCAAGACCAACGTTATTACCGGTCCAATACTGTAACCCGTCCGGCCCGCGTCGGCGCATGGAGCCGAGCATCCGAACGATGTCGCCGCGTTCGGCAGGCTTGCCATCGAGGTTGAATATCCCGGCAATGCCGCTCATTCAAAACAACTTTTCGGCGTTGGTCACGACTGAGACTAATCGAAGGATGAATTCTTACAAATCGCGCTCTTCTTAGTCGGAGGACCAAATACCTACGTGTGAGTGGAGGATGGGGGCACTAATTCTAGTGCATTCGCTTAATCATAAGGTTCGAACCTCCTCTTTCCGCCCGTGAACTCGCGTGGCTGTATAGGGAGGTCTGGCGCATTACCCCTAATCCTGCGGAGAAGCATTTCAAAACCTTATCCTCCCCTACCCGCGCCGCGCTCTCGCATCCATCAGCTCTTTGGCGCTCTCGAGCGCGGCGTCGGTCACATCTCCCCCGGCGATG
>CAZKDQ010000244.1:0-3737 GCA_964551345.1 uncultured Rhodothermales bacterium | reverse complement strand
TCGAGTTTGTCGACCAGGCCTTCCGAATCCTCCATGATCATCTCGAAGGGCGTTTGCACGGCCAGCATCCGGGAGAAAAGGGTACCCTGCCGCTCGAACTGCTCCTGCATCGAGCCGACGGAGTAGTAGGCGAAGACACTGAACAGGATAAGCGTTACGGCAGCGATGCCGCCGAGCAGCACACCGAATCGAACGTTAAGGCCGAGGCGGGCGAGGGTGAAGGCGGATCGGAGTGTGGCGCGTTGTGACATTTCTAGACCTGGCGATTGCAACGTGTTGATCCTTCGATTAATTGGCGGCGAGAAAATCGGTGCGTTCGAGGTACGCCACCGGAATCGTCATATTGGCGGCGTCGGCGGAGCGCTTGTTGACCTTCATGCGAACGTTGGTGCCGTCATGGAAGAAGCTGATGTGAGCTCCGTCTTCCACCCATCCTTCATCAGGCGCGATGAGCGGCAGGCCCTGCGATGCCGTGTTCTTGATCAGAAACCCGCGGCCGATGCGCGAGCTGACAATCGGGTCGCCACCGTCAACGATCCAGATTGCCTGAACTTCATTTCTGCGGATGAGGTCGCGATAAGCAGGCGCGACATCCGTAATCTCAGCGGCATAGGAGAGGAAAACCTTGATTCCCGTTGCCGCAGACGCCTGATGGATCTGTGGGAGGAGGCCGGAATTCTTGGCGTTAGGTTCGTGCCAGATGATGCCGATGCGCTCGATATCCGGCCGGATCTCCTTCAACACGAAAAGCTGCTGAAGCGGACTCACATTCGGATCGATCGGCTCGTGAACGCGCGCGCCGGACAGCAGCCCGATGAGGAACAGAAGGGTAACAGGAAGTGTGAGGCGGTGCATGGGGTGCACGGAAGTGTGAACGAATCTCGGCCCTATAATCGGCGGGGCCGTCGTTGTGCTTAAGGAGCAAGCGTCCGCCGCACCCGATCTTTATGCACCCTGTGGCTGATGAAGGGCGGCTTCGGATGTGCGCCGCTTGCGGGGGATGCAAATTGATGCGATGTCGGGGAGGGGGACGATGGCGTCGCTCAGTCCGGCTTCGATAACACCTCGCGGCATGCCGTAAACGACGCATGTGGCCTCGTCCTGCGCGATCACGATGCCGCCGCTCTGTTTGATTCGGCGGCAGCCGTCGCGGCCGTCGCGGCCCATGCCGGTCAGGATAACCGCAGCCACGCGCCCGTCGTAGATCTCGCAGGCGGAGTCGAGCATCACGTCCACGGACGGTCGGTGGAGTGTCTCGGGTCTATCCGGGGTGAGCGCCTCCACGCGATCGCCGTGGCGCGTAAAGATCAGTTGTCGTCCGCCGGGTGCAATGAGGACGCGCCCTGGAACAAGTTCATCGCCCGATTCTGCTTCCTTCACCTGTAACGCGCTATGAGCATTCAGGCGATCGGCAAGGGATCTGGTGAACCGCGGCGGCATGTGCTGCGCGACGATGATCGGCAGGGGGAAGTCGTCGGGGAAGCGCGGGATCACCTGCTGCAGTGCGAACGGTCCGCCGGTAGACGTGCCGATGGCGAGAACGCGCATGTCGTTGAGCGAAACGCTCGCAGGCTTTTCAGCGGGCCGCCCAATTTTCGGGATGCGCCGCCCAGCCACGGCGCGAACCTTTGCGACCAGCAGCGAGCGGATCCCGTCAAATGATGATCCCGATGACGACGGCTGCTTCGGGATGAAGTCGAGCGCGCCTGCTTCGAGCGCATCCATGGTTGCCGCCGCACCTTCCTGCGTGAGCGAGCTGACCATGATGACGGGGACGGGATGCGAAGACATGATCTCCCGCAGGGCCGTTAAGCCATCCATGCGCGGCATCTCGATGTCCAGAGTCACGACATCCGGCCGCAGACGCTTCACTTTCGCGCATGCGTCGAGGCCGTCTTGCGCGGTGGCAATGACGTCGATGCCCTCGGCCGAGATCAAGATCGACGTGATCGCCCTCCGCATGAACGCGGAGTCATCAACCACCAGGACGCGAATCGTATCTGTCTGCTCCATCATCTTTATGCGGCATGGTCCGAAAATGCCGCACGGAGGCGGCCGCGCTCGCTGTACATCCGAAGCAGTTCACCGACGTCGACGATCATGATGACTCGCCCATCGCCGAGGATTGTGCTTCCGGCAATGCCCGGCACCTTCCGCAGGTATTTGCCGAGCGCCTTGATCACGATCTCCTTCTGGCCGATCAGATCATCCACCACAAATCCCAGCCGATGGTGCGCAATCGCCACGATGACGGCGTTCTGCGACTCGATCGGACGGTTGTTGGCGCCGTCGACTTCCAGCACCTCGCCCGTCCGCACCAGCGGCAGCACCTGATCGCGAATTCGTATCACCTCGCGCCCGTTGATCGTCGATACCGAGTGCTTGCTCAGGTGGACCACCTCAATCACGGAGTGAAGGGGGATCGCGAACGTCTCCTCAGCGATCCGGACGAGCAGGCTCTGGATGATCGCCAGTGTCAGCGGAAGCTTTAGAACGAACGTGGTGCCGACGCCTTCTTTTGATTCTATGCTGATGGTGCCGTTGAGCCGCGTGATGTTGGTCTTGACGACATCCATACCCACGCCGCGCCCCGAAACCTTGCTGACCTGCCTGGCCGTGCTGAAGCCCGGCCGGAAGATGAGCTGCAGTGCTTCAAGATCGCCTAATTCGGCAGCTTCTCGTTCCGTAATGAGTTTCTTCTCGACGGCATGGCGCTTCAGCGAAGCCGGTTTCATGCCGCCGCCGTCGTCCTGGATACGGATGACGACGTGGTTGCCTTCGTGCGATGCGGCAAGGCGAACCGTTCCTGTCTCAGGCTTGCCCGCCTTCATACGCACCTCCGGCTTCTCGATACCATGATCAGCCGCGTTGCGAATCAGGTGAACGAGCGGGTCGCCGATCTCTTCGATGAGGGACTTGTCGAGCTCGGTATCTTCTCCCTCGATCTTCAGATCGATTCGCTTATCGAACTCGATCGACAGGTCGCGCATGAGGCGCGGAAACTTGCTGAACACGCGTCCGATCGGGACCATGCGCGTGTGCATGATGGCCGACTGCAGCTCGGTTGTGATGGCGTCGATCTGGCCGCTCGTGTCATGAAGCTCACGCTCGACACTGCCCTCTGAATCAAGGTCGCCGACGAGCTGCGACAGCCGGTTGCGGCCCAGCACGAGCTCTCCGACAAGGTTCAGCAGGTGATCGAGACGGTGCACGTCCACGCGGATCGTGTCCACCTTTCGATCGTGCGTGCGGCGAAGCAGAGCCTCTTCCACCGAACTCTCTTTGGACGCTTTGGCCTGCGATTCTCCTTCCGGCTGGTTCTCGTCGTCCGCATCTTCGCCCGACTGAATGCGCGCGAGTCGCGAAATGACCGGCGCGAGGTCGATCTCCTCGAGGCTCTCGGTTTCCACCTGATGCAGCAGGACCTTCATCAGGTCGAACGCCTCGAACATGACGTTCATCATCTTCGGGCGGAAATCGAGCCGACCCTTGCGCATCGCATTGAGGACCTCCTCAAAATGATGCGTCAACTGGTTGAGCTGCTCGAGGCTCAGGAAGCCCGATGTGCCCTTGACCGTGTGAACGGCGCGGAAGATCTCATCGATCAGTGCAGCGTCGGTCGGATTTTGCTCGAGCTGAAGGAGGTCATTGTCGAGGCGGTCGAGAATTTCGCGCGTTTCCACGACGAAGCTCTCGACGATCTCCCGCATCTCTTCGTTGAACAGGTCGCTGGTCAT
>CAZKDQ010000243.1:0-3745 GCA_964551345.1 uncultured Rhodothermales bacterium | reverse complement strand
GCGCCGTCAGCACCAGGCGGATCTTCTCCTGCCGAAGCACATAGCTCGCCCGATCGCGCACGCCGGTCTCCGGTCCGCGATATCCTTCGATGGAGAACCCGAAAGCCGACGCATAATAATGTGCGGCCTGCTTGGCATTCCCCACATAAAACTCGATATAATCCGTCCCGTTGATAGGTAGAAAGTCCTCATCTGCGGGAGGTGTCGTGGTCCTGGTTTCGAGAATTGGTTCGGCCATGGTGCTATAAAATGATGTCTGACAGATAATAACCGGAAGCGCTTCCGGTGTGATGGCAATTAACTCATGCCGCGGTTCATTTACACGGAGATTGTGAGGGAGCGTTCCACTTTCAACCCCGATGCCATCCGCTCCTCGATTCGGTTTTATGTTTGGGGGAACCGGGGCGCCGCCTCGCCTCCGTTCACTAACTCTGCGCCGGGACGAAGAAAGCCGCGCTTCCGCGCCGCACGCTCGTGTGTCGGTCCCTTCGGACGCACTGAAAGACGTTTTGCCATTCGAGCGTCTTTCTGAGTCGTGGCTGTAATATTCTGATTGCGCGCCGTCACTCGAATCACGACGGCCGGTTGCAGCAGTAATAATGGCCTGCATCTCCTCGTATGGTACGGCGTAGGCCACCCGCAGACGCAGATCGTCCGTCGACCACTCCAGCCGATTTTCCTGGCACCCGTGTACCTCAGTCATCTCGCCGGCTCTGTGCGTTGCTCCTTCCTGTTGATCATGGCGATCATCGGTGCGGGATGTGGTGCGCGCGTCGAGTACCATATCGGTGATGTGACGGTGGAGCGCCGCGGTTGGGATTCGCTCGACGTCAAGGTTCACTTCAACGCGGGGTCCTCGCTCGGACAGCACCGCGAGGTCGAGCCGAGTGCCATGTCGGTGCTCGCGTTCGATGCCAATTACGATACGCTCTACGCCGGCACGGGCCCTGCGATATCGCTACCCGACACCCGGCTTGGCAGCTACGAAGCGATCGTAATCGAAGCCTGCGCGCAGTTGCTCGGCCACTGGATTTGCGATCAGGTTCGCACCACCGCCTCACCCAAACGGATTTCCGTGACTCCCACGATCGAATATCCGGTCGATGACGCTTTGACCCGCGGCCGCTATGCGATCGACTCGCGCGTGGAGCGTCTGTCGCATGACGGCAGAGCTGAGGCCATCGACTACTCCGGACCGCTGCACGTCGCGCTCGAGGCCGAGGTTCGAAATGCACCCGAATCGCGCATGCACATTCCGCTGCCCCGTACGGAGGGTTCGTTTGACCTCGCGCGGCATCCGGGATACAACGATTTTCGGTACTTCCTCGACTCCGAACTGATGGACAATGACGAGGCGTTTGTGCACTTCAACATCCTGGCGGGATTCCGTCCGGATAGCCTGAACACCGCGGCCTCGGTCACTCGGCATGTCTCGCCCGTCTCGCGAGGCGAGCGGCACGCCAACGCACAGGGGTTTGCACGCCAGGCGGCGCGCCACATCGCCGGCGAGCTGACGGGTTTCCTTGGGCCGCGGCGTCTCGAACTCAATCTCGAATCGTGGACGTTCGACCGCAGCGAAAATCGCTATCGGATTTCGATGGTCGTATCGTGGCGCCGAGGCGTGTTCGGCGGCGTGTCGACCCGCATTAGCGGCGAGCTGACGGTCGGCGAGGGGGGAGAGAATGCAATGTTCATGCTGTCAGACGGCAATCGAGACGGGCTCGAACGGTGGATTTCCCGTATCGACGGCGATGTTCTCCCACTTGGTCACCTCGACGTCATCGCGCCGCGCCAACGCTACCGTCCGGGCGGCAGCGCCCGCTACTGAGACTACTTCGACTCGGTCAGCAGTTGATTGGAAGCGACTTCTACCAGCTGGAAGCGAACCGGCAGACGCAACCGGATGGGCACGCGTTCGCCGTCAACCTGCCCCGGGATAAAGTGCGATCGTTCAAGAGCGGCCACGGCCGAGGAATCGCACAGCGGGTGCAATGATTCTTCGACAACGATGTCGTGCGCAAGGCCGTCTACACCTACGGTGAACCGCAGCACCAAACGGCCCTGGACGCCCGCCTCACGAGCTTCATCAGGATAGTCGATGTTGAGATAATATCGCCCGATGCCGCCGACGAAACGAGGTTGATCATCCGCGATCGTCAGCATGTTGTGCGTGTCGAGCCGGTTCACCGGCCGCTCTCGCTGCCTGCGATCGCCCGGCTCTCCATCCCCATCCCCGTCCTCATTCCGATGTCGTTCCAACGGCGGGATTGCCTCGAGCGAAGAGGCTCGTTCCACCATCGGGTGCATGCCCTGCTGTCGGTGATTGGCCTCTCGAGCTACCCGAGGCGTTCGCTGTACATCCAGCCGGAAGAAATCGGCTGACGATGAGCCGCTTCTGAACCCGATGCGCTTGTCGATAAAATCCGCGGGCAGCTGCAGAATGCCGATCGTCATTAGCAGGGCGCTGCAACAGGCAATCAGCATGCGCACCCGATAATCGCCCAGGGCTTGGAGGAACGCCGCCGATAGTCCGCTCTTCTCAGATCGCTCTCGAGTACCTCTCCGCTCCCGCTCCATGACGCACCTCATGTCGTTTCATCCCACATTATGAATTACGTATGATGACCGCAACGGGGTTCAGCGTAACATCGGAAAAAGTCAGCGGATCAAGACCGGCTCCCGTTGCATCCCACATGAGATCTGCGGAACACCGACCCGAGGTACGCGCGTGAGAATCATCGCTTTCGATAAGGAATCGAATCCCAGAATCAGGTAGCCCGATCAGGCAAAAGAGAGGCAGGATGAGAGCATTGGTACTGCACCGGGAAGAGGAGAAATCGGATGGCGCCGGCGGAGTTCGCGCCTCAGTCGAGACCGCGAGCCCGGTTTCTGCCGGACCGGTTGAGGTCGCCGTTCGATATTCGAGCGTCAACTATAAGGACGGGCTCGCCGTTACCGGGCGGGGCAAGGTCGTTCGCGGCGAGTTTCCGTTCGTTGCCGGCATCGATTTGGTAGGTGAAGTCGTGTCATCAGATGACGACCGCTTCGCCAAGGGCGACGTCGTGGTCGGCACAGGAGGCGGGCTCGGCGAGACGATATGGGGCGGATACGCCGAGCGCGCGTTCCCCGACCCTGAATACCTCGTCAGACTGCCGTCAGCGATCGATCCGGTACATGCGATGGCGGTTGGGACGGCCGGCGTCACGGCCATGCTGTCTGTGCTCGCGCTTGACTCCGGCCCGGCATCGCGGGCGGGTGAGGTGCTGGTGACAGGCGCTTCGGGCGGCGTCGGAAGCTGGGCGGTAGGGCTGCTCGCTGCGTCAGGTTACCGCGTCGCGGCATCCACGGGTTCGTCTGATGCGCATGAGTATCTGAAGCATCTCGGCGCTCATGCCATTATTCACCGCGATGAACTGGCGTCGGGGCCGGCGCGTCCGCTCGACTCCGCCGTCTGGTCGGGTGCCGTCGACACGGTTGGCGGCGCGACGCTGGCGGCCGTCATCAGCCGGATCGGCCGGCATGGAACGATTGCCGCCTGTGGCAATGCCGGCGGGCATGAGTTTACGTCATCCGTCTTCCCCTTCATCCTGCGCGGGGTGCGGCTGATCGGCATCGACTCAAACACGTCGCCGGCCGAAGAACGGACGCGGGTGTGGAGCCGGCTGGCTGAGCTCATTCCGCGACTCCCGGTCGATGACATGTTCAACATCATTTCGCTGGCCGATGTACCCGATGCGGCCGAACG
>CAZKDQ010000242.1:2646-3751 GCA_964551345.1 uncultured Rhodothermales bacterium | reverse complement strand
ACCTGCAGTAAGCTCGCGCCTGCGCGGATCTTACGATACGCGGATTCCCCGTCACGAATGCCTCCTACGCCGATGATGACCATGCTTCCTTCCGTCCGTTCGTACAGATAACGGATGAGCTGATTGGTGCGCTCTTCGACGGGCGGACCGCTGAGGCCGCCCGCGCCGATCGCCTGGAGTTCGTCTTCCGGCGTGGTGAGGCCGCTCCGGTCGGACGCCGTGTTGCACGCCACGAATCCGTCGATGCCGAAGTGGCGGCTCAGTTCGACGATGGCCTCGGTGTCACTGTCGAAAACCACACGATCGGTGACCGGCGGTGACAGCTTAACGAGCACAGGGACATCCTTCTTGAGCGCGGCCCGCTCGGAGGAAATCGCGCTGATCAGCTTCTCGAAGCTCTCCGGCTCTTCGAACGTCTTGCCTTCGCGCGTGTTGGGGCACGATACGTTCAGCGTGATGTAGTCGGCCAGCGGGGCGAGGCGCTTGAACGAGGCCACGAAATCGGCGACGGCGTCGTCGCCCATGATCCGAGGATCGTGGGTCTTGGCGATGTTGACGCCGAGCGGGATGCCGTCGCCACGCCGCTTGATTCGAGCAGCGATCCGGCGGGCGCCGTGGTTGTTCAGGCCCATCCGGTTGATGACCGCCTCATCGGCGGGAAGACGGAAGGCTCGCGGCCGTGGATTTCCTCTCGAGCGGCGTGCCGTCACCGAGCCGACTTCCGTATAGCCGCAGCCGATCAGTTCCGCCAGTTCGATGACCATCGCATTCTTATCGAAGCCGGCGGCAAACCCGATCGGGCTCGTGATGCGGGTGCGCCAGACCCACTGCTCGAGCATAGGATCGTCAAACGCAAAGGCGTTGCGAATGCCCGCCGCCGCAACGCGCTGACCGATGCGTCCGGCTGTGAGCCCGAGGCCGTGTGCGCGCTCAGGATCCATCCGGAAGAGCCACTTCCGGTATTTCTCGTAGGAATTACGACGCTCGTCGTTCGACACCTTCACGAAGCCTGTTTCGGTACAGAGGAATGTCAGATGCTCGAACTTACGGAGCGTCCATCAGGAAAAAAGCCCCGCCCATCACAAGTCCCGGTAAACAAACGCCC
>CAZKDQ010000242.1:0-2546 GCA_964551345.1 uncultured Rhodothermales bacterium | reverse complement strand
GCGCTACCATCCCGGCGTCAACAGGAGGCCGAAATGTGCGCCTTTCCCCGGCCGCTGGAACGGATACGCGTAGTACAATTCGAAGACAAGCGCTCCGAGCAGGTTCACGCGTGCGCTGGCACCGAGACTCGTCACCGGCACACGATCCGACGTGTCTCGATCAAACCGAACGACCGGCGACTCTTCGGCCGTCCACGCGAGTCCGGCATCTGCAAACAGCGCGAGCTCGGTGGGCAGGTACGGAAAGTTGATCAGTCCGAACTGCTCCGTGCCGAAAAGCGGCAACCGCACCTCGGCACTCACCAGCGCGGCGCGGGTACCGTAGAGACGATCCATCTCCGGGCATCCATCCAAACCGGAACACTCGCCCGGCTCGAAGCTCGTGAAGCTGTAACCGCGCACAAAGGCAGGGTAATACCAGTATCCGAGGTACTGCGAGGCGAAGATGTCATTCTCCTCGGCGCCGTAGTTGCCGATGTGGAGTGCCCGCCACGCGAACGTGACGGGGTTCAGGAAGTGATACCGGCGATAGTCGGCGCGCACGGCCACGTAGCTGGCGCTGCCGATCATGGGCGAGGCCTCTAAACGGAAGCGGCCGCCGCTGACAGGAGACGTAAAGCCGAAGAACGTGTAATCGCCTACGTAGGCGAGCGACGTCTGGAAGAAGTAGATGGCATCGGGCGACGGGATCTGCTCGACCTGCCGCTGCCAACCGCCGAATCCACCTACGTACAGTTCGCGCTCGTAGTCGAATCCGTAGCGAACCACGCCGCCGGTGAGGTCAAAACGGCGCGTCGTCGTGAGCGGATACGATGCGAGGAGACTGACTTCGTCGACGAAAACGCGTCGGTTCTCACGGACGACGACAGGAAATCCCTCCGGCGTATACGCTTGATAGGCGTAGCTCGACAACAGGGGAATGTGACCTGCCGCGATGCCCCGGTTGAGCCGCCGTTCGCGGTTGACGTACGAGACCTGGGCGCCGATGTCCTTCAGGGTGCCTTGCGCCTGGGCAACCACGCCGAGCGCACGGTTGCCGAGCATGTCGCTGAAGTAAAAGCCGACGCCACCGCCGAGCTGCGTGCCGAAGGTCCCGCCGACTGAAACGCCGACGGTAGGCGGGGCCACATAGTCGAGCCGCAATCGCGGACTGTACGGGCGGACGTTTCCGAGGCCCACTTGCGTGGGGAGGCCGGTCGTCGGGTCGCCGAGGTAATCGGCCACCAGGCCTTCGCCCAGCGCCTGGATCGGCGGCAGAATGCCGGCTGCGTTGTGCGGAAGCGCGGCGACCGTCGCGTCCTCGTCGACGGCTGGAGTTTCAGCGTCCATCGGCTCGCCGATCGTCTCATCCGCTTCGAGCGATACCACTGAATAGCGGTTGTCGTAGTAGACCGAGAACATCATGCGGCCCGTCTGCGACGCCACACTCATCGTAGGCGACATAGCCGTGATACCGCTGACACCCGTCTGGACGTTCGTGACGCGATAATTCCGGCCTTCGTCGAGGTCGTGCCGATACACGTCGCGGAAGCCGTCCTGATTAGAGACGAAGAAAATGCTCCGGCCGTCCGGCGAGAACTGGGGATTTACGTGCTCGGCGCCGTCGAACGGAACCAGTACGTCGATTTCGTCAGTGTCGAGATTGTAAATGCCGATTCGTGTGGGCGCGTACTCGAGCGTCTGGAAGTTGCTTCCGCCGGGTCCGCGGTCGGTAATGAACGCGATGCGCCGGCCGTCGGGCGACCATGCGGGCTGCAGGTCGGCATACTTGTCGGCCATGAGTTGCCGCACCTGGCCCGTGGCGAGACGAATCAGGTAGAGATCGCTGATACCGCCGTCGATTCCGGTCACCACGAGCGACTGGCCGTCCGGCGACCAGGCCGCATTCGCCAGCGCGCCGACATCCTGCACGGTGATCCGCCGCTCGATCGATTGCGAGTTCACGTTCCAGATAGAAATCTCATTCCCCCCTTCTACAAATGTGATGAGGGCAAAACGCCGGCCGTCCGGCGACCACGAGCCCGCCGAGTTGATAAAGCGAAGCGCGTCGAAGTGGGGGTCGGCACCGATCGATCTGAGGCGGCTGACGATCTCACCCGTTTCGGCATCGGCAACGAAGAGATTGATGTTGAAGATGTCACGCTCCGACAGGAACGCCACGAGTCGGCCGTCGGGCGAGAGGGCGGGCGCGATGTTGATGTCGCCGCCGCCACGATCCGAGGCGAGCACACGGCGGCCGATTTCCTCCGGATGATCGCGGCCTTCCATCAGCGGCAGGTAGGAATCCTTCACGGACCGAATCCAGTCGTTCGAGAGGGAGTCGGCACTGATGCCGAGTGCGTAGACGAACGCCGAGTCGACGCCGACGCGCCCGCTCAGTTTGAAGAGGTTCGTCACGGCCACGTCCCCAAATCGCCCGCCGATGTAGGCCATATACGCCTGTCCGAATCGATAGGGGAAGTACCGCTGGTCTCGGGTCAACTGCCGCGCTGTCGGCAGGTCGTCGCGCATTGCGGCATCGCGCAGCCACATGGCCGTGTGAGAAT
>CAZKDQ010000241.1:0-3753 GCA_964551345.1 uncultured Rhodothermales bacterium | reverse complement strand
TGCTGACGTCGTACGGCTCTCCGCGATCCAATGGTTTATCTCGCACATAGCGCATCCGAATGCGAGTACGACCCACCATATTGCTGTCGGTGGCCAAGTGCTCTTCGCCTTTGGAGGCGCCGCCCTGCTTTGCATCCGGGAGATGCGGCATCGTTCCCCCACCCCTGGATTGCGAAGCACTCGTAAACCTCTCCTCTTTAACATCAATGCCCGGTCCCTGGAGCAAGCAGCTGCGAAAGTGGCCGCCGCGCGGAGAACCGATCGGAACCGTAGCTTTCTACGGCCCCGACGATCGCACCGCGACGAAGGTTGCTGTCGGTATCGTACGTAAGGCCGGTGAGCCAGCAGCCGAGCTCGAGCGATGGTACTACGACAACCTCGACGTTCGACTCGATCCCAGGATCGGCCGCGAAGTCGTGCGTTTCCTGCGGCGTCACGGCGTCCGCAGTGTCGTTGTAACCAGAGGGATCTTCGGGTGCCCTCACGAGGAAGGGATCGACTATCCCGACGGAGCCGAGTGCCCGGAATGTCCCTTCTGGCATGGTCGCGACCGTGACGCATACATATAACACGTAGAGGCGCGTCTTAGGCCGAGCGACGCGCATCCTTCCGGAATGGACCGAGATCCCCGAACCGATCCGCCGGAGTGGTGGGACTGGCCACTGGCCCTTACCCCGCATCTTGAGGCCCGCATGGAGGAACGCGGATTGTCGGAGACCGAGCTGCGCACCATGCTTGCGGATGCAACTCGCGTTGTCTCCGCACGCCGGCCGGGACGGTTCCTTGCTTCCGCTCGGCATGGCCGAGCGTCCTGGATCGTGATCTTGGAACCGGACGAAGATGAGCGACTACTGTATGTCGTGACTGCCTATGCGAAGGATGAACGATGAGTACCATTTCGCTTCAGATTACGTATCGAAAGGGAAAGCCTTTCGCCGGGTACATCTACCTAGCGCTTAAACCCGGAGCCAAGAGCGCGCGGACGGAGCAGGTCGGTCCCGACCTTCTGATCGACTACGCCGCCGACGGCACGCCTCTCGGGATCGAAGTGGTTTCTCCGGGCTACGTAAAGGATGCGGAGATCGCCGCCGCCTTCGAGAGACTCGGCCTCCAGCCGCCTCCCCCGCACGAACTTGCCCCGCTGCGGGCTGCATGATCGTTCTCGGCTCATATCCATGCTGGATCCGAGGCAGCGGCTCTGATGCAGCAAGGTATGGTGGCGGATCTGGATGTCGCGCAGGCCGTTCGGCCCGCGAAGCTGCGGCTCGAGCAGCAGCTTCCGCTGGCTGACAGCGTCATCCTGGCCGCTGCCCGGGCCTACGAAGCGATTCTCCGGACTCAGGACGCTGACTTCGCGGGCGTCGAAGGGGTGCAGTACCGGCAGAAGTCCGCCTAACCTGCGCTTGCAGATCACTTTCCTCAATCCACAGTAGCAACGTATGTGACGGACTCACTCGCTGACCCGCGCCATGCCGCTGCACTCGCACGGCCGCTTGCTCGCTTTGAACTACTGCTCAATGCAGCCGTTGGATTTACGTGGGGCCCTCTCTTATTCTACTTTTTCCGGCACATCGTCGACTGGACGGGTGTGACCTCTCTGCTCGTGACGCTCGCCCTGACACTGGTGTGCGGACTCACCGGGGCCGCTGCTCCCGCCGGCTACTTCCGCCTGCGGGCGTGGGAGCGGGCAGGAGCGGGCCGTGTTTACGTTCGCTACTTCGGCATCCGCGCATTCAAGGGCTGGATGTCACACGGCGACCGGATGAACAGGTGGCTACGGCGCCAGATCTCGGGATACCGGGTGGTGCGTGCGACGCCCGCTGCCGCGGCAGCGTATGCGGCCCATACCGTCCGCAGCGAGCGAGCACACCTTGCATGGGGCCTCGCTGCGCTGCCGTTACTCGTCTATGCGCTGTTTGTTGAAGCGTACGGCTTTGCCGCGCTCTGGGCCGCTGCCAACGCAGTCACAAATGCTTGGCCAGTATTCCTGCAGCGCTATAACCGCGTCAGGGCCGAGCGTGTGGCCGACCGTGCGCTGGTTACCGGCTTCCCGAGGCGCTGATCGCCAGCTTAGGCGCTTCCTGAGACACAGGAACGGCTAGCCACCTCTGCATCGTCATAGCCCTTCCTCGCCGAACGTTCTAAAGGGACCGACTCAAGCCCATCCGCACCTCTGGGAAAACATGCCGGGGAATCTGCTCACCCGCTCTATCGCCTGCCTGATGCTGCTAGGCATCACCAGCGCTTGCGACCTGCTCGAACCTGACGGAACGAACCAGGTTACCCTTCTCGTCGGGCCAACCACGGTAGATTGCGTTGGAGCTGGACCTCAGCAATGTTTGCTCGTGAAGGAGCACGAGGCGCAGGAATGGACGTATTTCTACGGGAACATAGCGGGGTTCGCACATCAGTCTGGTTACACTTACAAACTCCTCGTGGAGTGGCATCACGTCCCCGATCCGCCGCTGGATGCATCGAGCCGTGCCTATCGCTTGGTGCGAATTCTCGCCCAGGAGCCGACGCCAGCGCACCATGACTAGCGGCTAGGCGCGCCTCCCACGTTATGTAGATTTTGGCTGCACTGAAGATGGCAACGACTGGATGCGGCCACTCGATCTTGAAACCGGTGGACTCGGTGGTGGGCCGATCTGGCTGCAGATCTTTCGCGATGGCAGCGTGCGGAACGTGCGGTTCCCGGATCGCTTCGATCCATATCGATTCACAACCGAGCGAGTGTGGGGTGTGCAGCGGGATCGGCTGGATGTGCGCTCGGTGGCGTGGATCTCCGTACCGTAATTCGGAACGGCACATCGTTAATCAAGGTGTACGTAACCTGATGCCTCGTCGCATACTTAGAGCGTGGTTGCTGCTATCATTCTGGCTTTCGGGCTGCAGCCTTGTTGATCCGGTAGTCTGCACCACATCAGTAGAGCCGGCGCTGATCGTGGAGGTCCGCGACGCCGAGAGCGGCGAACCTGCCGCACTCGGGGCGGTGGCTGAGGTGACGGACGGCGAGTATAAAGAGGAACTGGTCCTCCACTCAGTCTATGATGCCGATCTTTTGATCTTCGCGGGACCGCCCGAGCGCGCAGGCAACTACCATCTTACGGTGATCAAGAGCGGGTATTACACCTGGGAGCGCCCAGGGATCAACGTGACCCGCGACGAATGCCATGTGCGGACCGTGCAGGTCCGGGTGGATTTACGACCGCTGTAGGCATCGCAAGCCGCAGAGTTTATGATAACGATCGAGTGCGTCGCCGCGCAGATTTCTGAGCAGTACTGTAGACTCGGACACAGCCTGGGTTGGCGTTTCCTTTACGGCCCTGCACACACGCTCCAATGGACAGGAAAATTGCTGCTCGTGGGCCTGAATCCCGGCGGCGACCACCACGTTCCTCCGCAATGTAGTGTCGAAGAAGGGAACGCCTATCGAGTTGAACGGTGGGGTCGGGTTGGAGGTTACAACCCTTTGCAGATCCAGGTATGCCGTTTGTTCGAACGCTTCGCTGCAGCAATTCAAGGTGCACAGTCCAATGAACTGATGGACGCCACGGCGACCGCCAACTTCTGCCCTTTCCGTTCGCCGAACTGGAAGTCGCTACACGAGCGAAATGCCTGCATCAAATTCTCTGATCGGCTCTGGACTAGACTCATCCGCGAAGCGATGCCGACTGTCTGCTTGTGCATCGGACATCAAACTGGTCGCTATTTCAGCAGAGTGTATCACAATGCTGGTATGCGACTGAAGTC
>CAZKDQ010000240.1:0-3758 GCA_964551345.1 uncultured Rhodothermales bacterium | reverse complement strand
TCGCCCGCCGTTCTGTCGTCGTGTCGCTTCGCTCGCATCAGCCGAGTCCTGGGAATGACGATACGATCGGCTCGATCAATATCGATGAGGGCACAGTTCACCGCGCGCCGACGTAAATTAGCCACGCGCGCTGAAGACGAGTCCATACAAATGCTGGCCGGGCCTTTGCCTGCGTGTAAATCCCTCACTGATGCCCTCACTGAAGCAATCCCTGCATCGATTCAGATTTCGCAACACCGCGGGTACACCGGGCGGTAGTTCGAAGGGCAATCGGGCCGAGTTCTACGTGGACGGCGAGATCATTTTTGACCACGTCCTCAGAGATATCCGACGTGCGCAGCGATATGTCTGGCTCGAGACGTACATCTTCGAGAAAGACGAAGTCGGGAAGCAGTTTATGGACGCGCTCACCGAGGCCGCCGGCCGCGGCTGCGACGTCAGGCTCCTGATCGACCGTTTCGGCTCCCCTGACATCGGAACGGCGCAAACGAAGGCGCTGGAAGAAGCGGGCGGCACCATCGCCGTGTACAATCCACTCATCCGCAACCGATTCGGTCGCAAGGTGTCATCGTTTTTGCACCGCGACCACCGCAAGATCCTGATTGCCGACGACATCGGCTATGTTGGTGGACGCAACATCGGACTCGACTACGTCTCAAACGATGCTCCCGACCGATTCTTCGATCTGACGGCTCGTCTTCACGGCCCTGCCGCCCGTGACCTCGCCTCGGTCTTTGCCGATTCCTTTCGCGATGCGACCGGTGCGGCCTTGCCCCTCCCCCATCCCTCGCCGCCACACGATGACGGACTAACCATCGACGTTCTCGAGCTGAACAATCGCAAATCGCATCGCGATCTCGACCTCGCCCTCCGGACGGCGCTGCGCGCGGCGCGCTCGTCAATCCTGCTCTCGACGCCCTATTTCGTACCGCCGCGCTGGTTCATGCGCGAAATCGTGGCGGCCGCGGAACGAGGCGTGAATGTGCATTTACTGACGGCCGGGCGCTCCGATGTCCCATTTATCCGCGTCGCCGGTCGGCACCTGTACGGTCGGCTACTCAGGCGCGGTATTCGAGTCTTCGAGATGCAACACCCGACGCTTCATGCCAAGTGTATCGTCGTCGACGGCGTGTATACGATCGTCGGGTCGTACAACATCGACAGCTACGGGGCGGCCTACAACCTCGAGCTTGGCGTGGCGCTACATGGTGATAAACCTGCCGAAGCCGTGGCCGATATCTTCGCCCACGCCGTAGAGAAATGTGTTGAGGTTCATCTCCAGGAATGGCTTTCGCGCGGCCCCCTCACCCGCTTCACGCAGTGGGCCGCGTTCCGGATCGCCAAGGTCGGATAAGCCCGCGATGCAGCCTGCAGCTCCGACGTCTTCGGCGAGCAGCCTTCGATCTCGCACGCAACACGCACTGCGCCGGATTCACACGCCCTCTGGCTGCGGAATGGTAGCGCCGGGTACGGCCATCGCCGCAAACTCGGGCGTCGTTGCGAGAAGTTCTTCGTATGTACCCTGCGCCTTGAGCCGGCCTTCATCGAGGTAGTACAACGTGTCGCAGTTCTGTACCGTCGACAACCGGTGCGCGATCATGATCATCGTGCGGCTGCCTCGGATATTGTCCAGCGCGTCCACAATGTGCCGCTCCGTCTGGTTGTCGAGCGCCGACGTCGCCTCGTCCATCACCAGAACCTGCGGCTTGTGGTAGAGCGCACGGGCAATACCTACGCGCTGACGTTGACCGCCGGAGAGTCTCACGCCGCGTTCACCCACGATGGTATCGAGCCCATCCGGAAGCGAATTTACGAGCTCGCGTAGCTGGGCCGCATCGATCGCTTCCCACACGAGTTGGTCGTCGATCTCATCATCATCCAGACCGAAAGCCACGTTCTTGCGGATGGTGTCGTCGGTCAGATAAATCGTCTGCGGGATATATCCGATCTTCCGCTGCCAGTTGGCGACGCGGTCCTGGATGTCCACGCCATCGACGAGAATCCGGCCCGTCGACGGTTCAAGCAATCCGAGAATGACATCCACGATGGTGGTTTTGCCCGCCCCCGAGGGACCGACGAAACCTACCGAAGCATTCTTCGGGATCGTCAGCGATACATCGATCAGCGCCGACTCGGCCGAGTTGGGATACGAATAGCTGACGTTCTCCAGCCTGAGTTCATGCTCAAACGGCAGCGGCTTCGACAGGCCCTCCGCTTGTTTGCGGCGGAACTCGCGTTCCTTCGCCTCAAGATCCCGAAGATCGTCATACACCACGGCAAGCGCTCGCTCTCCCCATTTCAACGATGCGAAGTTGGAGGAGATCTTCGTGAACGACGGCATAAGGCGAACGATGGCGACGGCGATCAGCGCCAACGTAGGGATGATGGTCTCGGTGGCGCGCCCCTGTGCGACGAGCATGGCCGACACGCCGAGCATGCCGAACACGGCAACGGTCTCGAGAAATAGCCTTGGCAGCGCCGAAACAACCGCTTTGAACTGAGCCGCCCGAGCTTTGAACCAGGTACTTTCCTCAAAGACATCAATGAAAAACTTCTCGCGCCCAAGGATCTTGGCATCCTTGACGCCCCCGAGCCCCTGATTGACCGCCTGGATCGAGACCTTGCGGTGACGCTGCTCTTCCTTGGCGTACCAGTCGATTTTCTTCTTCGTGGCCTTGAAGAACAAATAGGTAACCGAACCGAGCACACCAAACGCGACGATTGTCACCATCGGCTCGACCACGAAGAGAAGCACAAAGATCATGATGAGTGTGATGAACTCCATGATCAAAACCAGCAGTGGCATCAGCGCGCCACTTGTGATCGCACCGGCTTCGCTCTTCGTATTGCGAAGCAACTCGGACGTATTCCGCTGCAGGTGGAAGGTGTAGCCTGTGTGCAGATAAGCCCTGAAGAGCCGGTTTGACAACGTAACCTGACGATTCGAGGTATAGCGTGCCTTGATGTAAGTCAGAAACCCGAGGTAGGCATTTTTGACCAGATACACCACGATGAGACCAAGGGCCGCCCAGAACAGCATGTCCTGGGTGGATTGCATGCCGAGCGCGTCATAGACGTACCGAACGTACTGGTTTTCCAGCAGCCGGTCCGGCATTGAGATCACGCCTACGAACGCCGGGATCGCGCCGACGCCGATCACCTCCATCAGCGCTCCGATGAACATGAGCCCGAAGAGGATCACGCCGTTCCGCTTTTCCCTTGGCGTCAGGAGGTAGGCGAGTTTCTGTAGTACGTCTCTCATCAGATATTAAATGCTATCGTACACCGCTGCCGGGGCGCCGGGTTTAACCGATGCTGCCGGCTCTTCATTGAACAACCATTCGTCGAGCAGTTGATGCCAGCGCGACTTGAATGACTCAAAGGAAAAGTGAGACAGCTCCCGGGGCACCGTCCCGGCTCCGCGATCTAACGCCGCTGAGATGCCTCTAATTAGATCGGCCGGATCGTCGGGATCTACAACTTCGCCCAGCAATCCCTCCATAACGGCCTCGCGGCTTGCGTCCAACTTGCTGGCAACAACCGGGATTCCCGACGCGAGTGCTTCGAGGTAGACAATCCCAAAACCCTCGCCGCGGCCGGGCATTGCAAATGCATCCGCCACGCGGTAATGGTCCTGTTTCTCTTCTTCACGGATGTATCCCGCGAAAATAACGCGGTCCTGCAGACCGAGCGCTCGCGCTTTTGCTTCCAGACGTTGTCTATCCTCTCCATCCCCACAAATCAGGTAGACGAGATCC
>CAZKDQ010000239.1:0-3762 GCA_964551345.1 uncultured Rhodothermales bacterium | reverse complement strand
TCCTGCACGCCGCCGGAATCGGTGATGACGAGCCGCGCGTGTTTTTGCAGCGCCAGGAAGTCAACATATCCGCGTGGTTCGATGAGTCGGCACTTACCGGGAGAAATACCGAGCTGCTCGATGCGCTGTCGCGTACGCGGATGCATCGGGAAAAGTAGCGGAAGCCCAGCGCTGATCTCCGCCAGAGTCTCCATGATCTCACGAAGCACGTCGGGATCGTCGACGTTCGAGGGCCGGTGGAGCGTCACCAGGCCGTATGACCGCCCCGCGATGCCCAGCTCACGCGCGAGGACCGGCCAGTGCGATTCTGCTTCGGGCAGCAGGCGCACCAGCGTGTCGATCATCACGTTTCCGACGAAGACGATCTTCGCCGGATCGACGCCTTCCCGCCGGAGGTTCTCATTGCCGTCGAGTGAGGGCGTGAGCAGGAGGTCGGCGAGTTGATCGGTCACAAGCCGGTTGATCTCCTCGGGCATCGTCCGGTCAAAGGAGCGCAGGCCGGCTTCGACGTGTGCCACAGGAACGCCAAGCTTGGCTGAAACCAGCGCCGCCGCGACTGTCGAATTGATGTCGCCGTAAACCAGGACCATGTCCGACCTATGTTCCAGCAATACGTCCTCGAAGCGCGCCATGATCTCCGCCGTCTGCTTCGCGTGGGATCCTGAGCCGACCTCCAGATTCACGTCGGGACTCGGAATACCAAGCTGACGAAAGAATATCTCCGACATGTTATCGTCGTAATGCTGACCCGTGTGCACCAGCAATTGTGCTACTTCATCATATGCCTCCAGCGCACGCATGACAGGTGCAACTTTCATAAAATTAGGTCGGGCACCGACGACGTGAATCACACGCATATACAAGCAAACCTGATAGTGGTAAAAAGGGAATTTGGAGAGGAGATCTGAAACTTACGTCGGAGGAACGTCATCCTGGTACCTCTTCGAGGTGCCTTCGGACATTGAACGAATATTCTTCTCCGCGAGGAGGTCGGTAAAAAGGGCGGAATCCGGCCCGCGGCAACCTCTGAAATGCTGCAAGCCAATTCCCGTGAAAAGATGCCAAGTTGAGTTCTGTCGATAATGAATCGAGTAGTAGCAGGAAGCGTGCGGCTATAGATGGAAGTTCGTTTCTTCTAAGTCTGAACTAAATCATCTGCGAGCCTATCAGGTTGTTGAAATATTCCGCATCTCCACGTTGTCCTACCCCGCCGCTCACGACAACGTACGGCGGTACGTCTCATTCGTGTCTAGTCGGACGCGTTGATCTGCGAAATATTTCTGCCGCTTGAACAATCAGCATTTTTCGACAGCCTGTTATGCGCGTGCTCATCCACGACTTCGCCGGTCATCCGTTCCAGATACAGTTGAGCCGCGAACTCGCTCTGCGAGGGTATGATGTATTGCATCTGTACTGTGCGTCACTATCGACGACTCCCCAGGGCAGTCTCGGTAGTCGATCGGATGATCCGCCGTCTTTTGATGTACGGGGCGTGTCTCTTGACGAGACGCTTCGAAAGGGGCAGTTCATAAAGCGGTGGAAGCAGGAACGCGAATACGGCCGTCGTGCCGTGGAAGTCATGCACGACTTCCAGCCGGATGTCGTGATATCCGGAAACACGCCGCTCGACGCGCAGCGGATGCTCCTCAGAGCGGCAAAGGCCAGGTCAGCTCGGTTTATATTCTGGGTACAGGATGTAATCGGCGAAGCCACGAAGCGAATACTCGGAGAGAGGAGCCGCTTACTGGCCGCGACAGTTGGATCCTTCTACCAACGTCTGGAGCGGAGACTACTTTCGACAAGTGACGCCCTCGTCGTCATCACCCAGGACTTCCAACCGCTTTTTGACTCCTGGGGAGTCACGACGGAGACGCATGTCATTGAGAACTGGGCACCGCTCGACGAACTCCCGTCCGTAAGTCGTGACAATGAGTGGGCAAAGAGACATGACCTGGTTGATAAATGCTGCCTGATTTATACGGGCACGTTGGGGATGAAGCACAACCCGCAACTTCTGATCGATTTGGCTACCTCACTTCGGAGCGAGCCGGACGTTCGGGTGGTGGTAACTTCGCAGGGAGCAGGCGCGGAGTGGCTTGAGAGGCAAACGAAGCACCAGGACCTTGACAACGTAATTGTTCTGGGTTTCCAACCCTTTGAGGACATGCCTGCGGTAATGGGTACGGCCGACGTACTCGTAGCCATCCTCGAACCTGACGCCGGAGTTTTCTCCGTTCCATCTAAGGTGCTCTCTTACCTGACTGCCGCGCGACCACTGCTGCTCGCGATTCCGGCGGAGAACCTGGCATCAAAGATCGTCGAAGAAGCCGGGGCGGGCGTGGTCGTTGAGCCCAGTGACTCAAGTGCTTTTGTTCGTGAAGCTAAGAGGCTGCTAACCGATGAACAGCGCCGACTTGAGATGGGGCAGAACGCCAGGGCCTATGCCGACGAAACCTTCGACATATCAACCATCGCCGATCGGTTCGAGGGCGTGCTTTCGCAGACATCAATCTAGGCGATGGTCGAGAGAATTGGTTGACGGCATTACTGCCCTTACACAAAGTCCCTACTAGTTGCATGGCAAATGCTTGAATCAATTCGTCCAAATTATTGGCGGCGTAGACATGGAGGGTGTAGGACGTGAGCTTTTGAACAGCAGGGGCCCTCGGCGGTAACGCATGCGTGTCCGCTGACGAACTGATACTGTCGTTGAGAATTTAGCCTTTTCGTAGAATCGGTAGCGGAAAGCCCAGTGTCGCCGCAGTTACATAACCCTATTAATAGCTTTGAGCCGCACAATGAATGCATATGTAGTGGGCAGATTTCCGCCGCCTTACGACGGGCAGTCTCTCTCGACGGAGCGGCTAGCTACGCTACTCGAAACGAACGCCCGCGTCTACAGAATCAACACTGAACCGCCAAGCGCGGCGCATGTGCTTGCCGAGACGAAGTTTCGCTTCAAGCGTTTATGGTTCTACGTTATAGGTGCAAGGTCGCTTCGACGGGCGCTGCGACTGCGCCCTGAGGCCCCAGTTCTGTGGTGCGCGGTCTCACCGACGTTTTTGGGGCATCTGCGCGACGTTCTGGTGACTCTCCCCTCCATCGGTATGCGACAGCCTGTTATTGCAGTGATGCACCGGGCGACGATGCACGAGCGTTTCATATCCCGGTTGACAGCCTTCACTGCGGGGATGGTAGTTCGTCAAGTGGATACGTGGGTCTTTCTTACGGAGGGACTTTCGGATCGAGTCTCCGACTGGATCCCACCAGAACGTCGGCGCGTCATTCCCAATACAATCTCGGAGGAGATGATGCCGTCGGAGGCGGAACTGCAGGAAAGGCGATCAGGTGTCATGAGGCTGCCCTTTCGACTCCTCTTTCTTGGCAGCATGATGCCGGAGAAGGGTTATGAGACTGTTGTAGACGCGGTTGCTTTGTTGCTGGCTCGGAACCTGGACTGCGAGGCGATCTTCGCCGGTGGGTGGCTATCACACGCTGATCGAGAGCGGTTCGAACAGCGCATCTTGGCCGAGGGACTTGGCGGTGCGATTAAGCATCGGGGTGCGCTGACGGACCGAAATGAGATACGATCGCTATACCTCTCTGCCGATGCTTTCGTGCTTCCGTCGTACCATCCGACGGAAGCGCAGCCGATATCGATCATCGAGGCACTCGCCACAGGTACGCCTGTCATTACGACGAGGCAGGGGGGCATACCGGAAATGATCGATGATGGTCGCGAAGGATTTCTCGTCCCGCCGA
>CAZKDQ010000238.1:1204-3797 GCA_964551345.1 uncultured Rhodothermales bacterium | reverse complement strand
TGGTCAGCAGTGCTTTGTCCATTTCACGTTCATATGACGCCCCCCGGCCTACGTTGCAGAATCCGAGGAGAGAGATGACGGAAGAATTTGGTACATACTCTCAAGAGTAGACCCAGGGCGATGTGATGGCGGCGTATTTCGAAGGCGATGGCCGATAGCATCCGCTCCGCCTCATGTAGTGCATCTGATGTCTCCGACCCACTGAGTGACAACTGACCGCTGGACCTGACGAGTTGCCAGACATACGCATACATACGCTGCAATTCCTTCCTGTCGCTCTTCCATGCCTCTCCACCGGCAGTCATATCACGGAAAGCCAACAACAGCTCATCACTCCCTACCCGGTCTCCAAGCAATCTGCTATGCAGCCTGTGCATCGCACGAAGTGCGTTCTGCTGCTGTTGTGCATAGGAACTTTGGCTCAATTGCGAAGGGCTCACACGTCGCCACACAACGATCTCTGAGACATTCGACAATTTCGTCACGAAAAGCGCCCTGGTCCAGAGATCATAGTCCTGATTGGTACGAAGGAGAGAATCATACCCACCAAGCTCTTGCAGAACACTCCGGCGAATCATGGAGCCCGGATGGGGAATACATGTCCGAAAAAGAGTCTTCCAGACCACGGCTCCGCTGGACGTGGGCACATGCCACATCTTTCCTGTGTGTCCCCCGTGCTCATCAATGTATCCGCACTGCCCCCCGACGACCCCCACTTCAGGATGAGAGCGCAGATAGCTGACCTGTAAGTCGAATCGGCTTTCTGCAGCTACATCATCGGCATCCATGCGGGCAATAATCTCACCCCTCGCCATTGCAATGCCCGTGTTCAAGGATGCAGGAAGTCCTGCATTCGACTGGTGAAGTATCTTGATTCGTGGATCCGTACGAGCAAAATCATCGAGGATGAGGGCACTGCCGTCAGTGGAGCCGTCGTTGATGATTATGAACTCAAAATCATCAAAGGACTGATTCAAGATACTCGCTACCGACTCCGCAAGGTGAGAGGCGCCGTTGTAAACAGACATAACGACACTAACCGAGGGAGAAGAAGACACATCCATGATGATCACAGCGCTGACGACACTCTGAGTAGGTAGTGTGGTACTAGGACTTCGCTATCGATGCCCTCGACCACGATCGAGCCATTAAGTAAAGCAACAAGAAACAAACAGGACGACGGAGCGAAACCCGACGCGCCCAAGAAGAATAGCGTCTTGACACAGGGACTGTAATTGCATCTTTACGAAAAGAGTGATCGCTCTGGGCTCTGTCCATGTAACCAGCCAACGCCTTGCGAAGTGCGCGCTCAACAGCCAGGACCTTCGTGATCGATGTATCCGAACTCGTATGGGCGGATTGCCAGAACAGACGGCAGTCATGACGTATCGAGTCATCCAGCACAAACCCAGCGCACTCTTTCATTATTCTGTTTGAGATCGCAAAGGACGTGCTGCGTTGAAGAGCAGCTTTAGATGTCGAAATTGCACCAGGATGCAGACGGTAAGCATACAGTCTTTCAGGCAAAAACTCGTAACGTCCACAGGAGGCAAGCCGCCACCAGAGATCATAGTCCTGGGAGGTTGGGATCGACTCATCGTAGCCGCCCACCTTCACCGCGGCGTCTCGTCGGAACATAACCTGTCCATGGGCCCCCAGCACGTTAAAGAACATCATGTACCACGAGAGGGGCGAAGAATATTCAGAACGATCCACCCCCCACAGAGTCGAACCGTGAGCATCAATGCGATCCACGGTCGTAGTGACCAACACGACGTCAGAATCTCGTTCAAGGACGGCTACTTGCCGCTCGAGCCGCTCCGGATACGATAGATCGTCTGCATCCATCCGAGCGATATACTTGCCCCTAGCTAGCGCGATGCCTCGATTCAGCGAGACCGTGAGACCTGCGTTCTCCTGATGAATCACTCGGACTCGCGGATCTCGCGCAGAGTATTCGTCGAGATAGCGCCCTGATTGGTCGGTAGAACCGTCATTAATAGCGATGACTTCGAACTCCGAATACGTTTGCGACAGTATACTATCCATAGCCGCCTGAAGGTATTCCTCGCCATTGTAAACCGAAAGGACCACGCTGACGATGGGACCGCGCCTATGAACTGGTGCAGGATCTACAGCTAATAACTCGGTCATAAGCGACAGTTCAGAAGAAGTCTATTCATAGGATAGAAAGGGGCAATAGAGCATTGTGAATACAATCGCCACAACCACTCGATGGAACGACCTCACCGCGCTCTACTGTACATTTCGGTATCCCTCCACCTTCGAAGTCGCCTGGACACTTTGAACAAGTTTCTTCACATACTCACGGTGGCCTCTGCTCTGCCTTGTTAATTCATCAATACTCGTCGGAGGATACTTGCTCTTATAGAACGCCATCGGATCCGGCGCTACCATCCGGGAGAGAAGTGCGGCAGCGTGCCGCTTCCGTGCATCATAAATCGGCGCGCCCGGAAACGATTCGGACAGGAACGACCGTGTCTTGTCGTGACCTTCCAATGAAACGAACGGCTTGCCAAGTGCGAGACTCGTCAAGCCGAGGTGCAGTTTACAGGAGATGACCCCAGTAAGC
>CAZKDQ010000238.1:0-1104 GCA_964551345.1 uncultured Rhodothermales bacterium | reverse complement strand
AAAGAACTCCACGTCTTTCTTGAGCCGAACCGTCGCACCAATGAAGCTATCCGACGTCAAGAGCTTCATTTTTCCATACTGCAGCGCAACTGCATCACCGGCACCATTGGAGCCGATAGAAACAGCGTGAATCGGGCATCCCGAATCAGCACAGATCGCCTCGATGTGCGCACAGTCATCTTCGACCTTCCGTTGATGCGTCGACAACGAATCCCCTCTCGGCATGAGAAATCCCCCGCCGCCGAGAATGCACAAATGCGCACCTGCTAAGAGTTCGGGTATCGATCCGACAGCTTGAATTCCACAATTGGTCGCAATAGCTTGATCAAGGCCGTAGACGCACGGTTGCGCTCCACTTTCCTTGACAACCTGGGCGAAAAGGATCGCCATCAAGTCGTCGCCGTAGTTGCCATGATCGTAGAAACCGTATATCGCAACCTTCACGGGCATAACCGTCGTTTGCTGAGTGTAGATCGTAAGTGATCTGAAAAACTAGATAGAATGGCTATCACCGCGCTTCCATCCATGTTCGAAACGAAAGCAACCCTTCCTCCAAATCCGTCCGCGGATCGTATGCTAGACGGTCTGCAGCTCTCGCAATATCAGCCCATGTCTGCGGCACATCGCCGGGTTGGTCGGGTAGGCGGTCAAGCTCTGGTTGACGCTGAACCACTTCTCCTATCCTCCCAACCAGTTCCGCAAGGCTGACCGTACAATTGTTGCCGAGATTGATCACTTCGTAGGTGCTCTGCCGGTACATCATGGCAGCGCGAACACCCGAAATGATGTCGGCAACGTACGTGTAGTCCCTCCGCGTCGAGCCATCCCCATAAAACGGGATGGGTTTACCTTCGAGCATCAATCGCGCAAACTTATGGATGGCCAGGTCCGGCCGCTGCCGTGGCCCATACACAGTAAAGAAGCGAAGGGCAATGAAGCGTATTCCGTAGAGGTGGCTATAGACATGTCCGAGAAGTTCGCCACTCACTTTTGAGCTGGCATAGGGACTGATCGGCATCAAGACATGATCGTCCTCAGACCAGGGTACGTTCGGATTCACCCCGTAAACACTGCTGGAGGAGGCGAAGACGAACTGGGGGATGG
>CAZKDQ010000237.1:0-3848 GCA_964551345.1 uncultured Rhodothermales bacterium | reverse complement strand
GGCGTATCATAGATGCGGTCACACGCGTGGGCGGCCAATTCCGGCGCCGCGGTCGAAGCGAGCAAACGCCGTCCAGCTGCAAATACAACGTCTGCGCGAACAGTACTTTTGATGAACTTGTGTCCTACTTCGCGAGGCGCATCCGTCGCCTCAAGATTTTTCGCCTCCAGCGTTTTACAGGCGTCGACCAGCGCTGCCTCGCAGTCATGATCGACTAGCGTCGGACAGCCGCGGATAACTGCCTTCTCAAGGATAGCTGTGAGCGCGACGACAGCGAGATCGTCCGACGGACGGAATTCGTCCTCATACAACTCGATGGCTGCAGTCGAAGAGGAACCAACCAGGCTCGAAATGTACTTGACAACAGTATCTCGATCCTTGTCGAAAGTACTCCAGAGATGCAGTCTGCCCCCTGCAGTGAAGCGATATCGGTCCACGGGACTCTACAAAAATAATCATGAGAATGTCTCGCAGGTTATCGGCCACAGGACAAGAATGACAAGGGGCACCTTCAAGTTTTTGCGTCGGTGCAGGGCTCGCGTCCGCGTAGTATTATGGATCACGAATCACGTTGGATGCGGTCATGCGCCTCTACATTGCCAATACGGACTACGACTGGTATAGCTTCCTCCAGCGGCAGCCTGATCTTGACGAGGCAAACTTCTGGCGGCCTAGCGGAAAACAGGTCGTCGGCTATCTGAACTTCGGCGACCCGTTCATCTTCAAGTTGAAGCAGGCGCACGGCCATGCGATTGTCGGGTTCGGCTTCTTCGTCGCCTTCGCCCGCCTCTCAGTTCAGGAGGCATGGGCGACGTTTAGTGTCAAGAATGGCGCGCCGTCACTGGACGTCATGTGGCGGCGGGTCGCTAAGTACGCCTATCGGCATGAACGCCAGCCGTACGATCCCCGCCATTCCATCGGCTGTGATCTGATCGCATCTCCCATCTTCTTTCCCCAGGATATGTGGATCGACGGGCCTGCGGACTGGAGGAAGAACATCGTCACTGGCTCCGGTAACTACGATACGGCCTCCGGCGAGGGGCAGCGCATCTGGAGGGCGTGCCTGGAGCGGGCAGCTGCGCTCGGACCGCCTCTTCCGCAC
This sequence comes from uncultured Rhodothermales bacterium, assembly GCA_964551345.1. Taxonomy (GTDB): domain Bacteria; phylum Bacteroidota; class Rhodothermia; order Rhodothermales; family CAZKDQ01; genus CAZKDQ01. The sequence goes on along the minus strand of CAZKDQ010000237.1, from coordinate 2,746 downwards.
GTGGCCGAAGATGGGCGGCTGATCCTGCCTTCGGATGAACCGGTCCGCTACGGAGCGGAGCAGGTCGTGCGTCCGCGGCTCGGCCAAGGCACGTTTCGCTTCGCCCTTCAGTCGGTTTATGGCAAGTGCGCAGTCACCCGAGAGCACTCGCTGCCCGCGCTAGATGCCGCGCATATCGTCCCATATGGCAGCGGCGGTGACCATGAAATACCGAACGGGCTGCTCCTCCGGGCCGACATCCATAAGCTTTTCGACCGCGGCTACGTGACCGTAATGCCGGACTACCGCTTCCGTGTCAGCCCGCGGCTACAGCACGAGTACCACAACGGCAAGGTCTATTATCAGCTCGAAGGTACGGAGCTGTGGCTCCCGCAATCTCACGACGACCGTCCGAAGCGCGAGCACCTCGAGCGGCACAACGACGAAGTTTTTTTGGCAGAGTGAAGGTTGGCTGGTAGGTCCGTGCCCGCCGCCCACTTTCTTACCGTGGTGTCTACGAAAACGTTTTTCCTTACACCAAGGACATGTGCCGTAACATCCTTCCTTATGTAAAGGACAGAAACATAAGTACCTGTCCGTATGAAAAGGACCATCTCCAACGACCTTCTTTGAACAAAGCTCGCCGAAGCATTGGCTGCGCCGATATCGTCGCCCACGCCGTCTACTGTACCGCAAATTTCCCTCCCAGAATTCCGTTCGTTTGGCGAGATTCGCGTAGTTGCCGATGCCTTGCAGCGCATCGCCTCTCCGGTTGCCGGCATGTCTCCGAAGCTGCTGCTAATTGCGCCGGCGAAGCCAAACGATGCCCGAGGCAGGGCACTGCTGCTTTTTGATGTCGCTGTGAATAGAGATTACGTTACATAACCGACAGGCGGAGCCGGAAACCGTTGACACCTGTCCAGATATAACTTAACATACGCCACCAAAAGTGCTTGAGTTCTGGCTAAAGGGGCCGAAACACAGAATCTACTTCATTATCGACGGTAGCCACGAAACGCCGCAGGACTTAGCGCATCGAATCAGGGCCTCAGGTCCTGAAGCTGCCGCTCTCACGAAAGAGTCAAAGCTCAAAGAAAGAAAGCCAAGACCCGAGAGTTGGAAGAAGCTGACAGCTGTGATCCAGCGAACATTAACCCACGGAGTCGACGTCACTTCTCGAAATCCTACCCGCTGCAAGTGCTTCACGATTGATGACGGTGCCGCAGGATTGGTCGAAGTGCGCGAGGTCAAGGCGGACGATCTTCGAATCATGTTCTTTAAGGATGAGCCTGTTTCCGATGAACCGTGCACATCTCTTGTAATCACACACTGCTTCAAAAAAAAGCAGGATGCTACGCCGGCCAATGAACTCACGCGCTTCTGCAATCTGCGCCGAAACTACTACAACTGGCGAAACGATCTGGGTGCGGTAAATGCCGTTCAGGCGTACGCACTTCAAGAATGAAAGGAGGGAATTTCCAGATGAACAATCCGACGCGAATCAAAGCCGCGAGTTGGTTTCAGCAAGAGCTGGGCGAACTCCAGTCCGACCCGACGTTCGTCGCGGAGGACATTATTCTCGACATGACTGAGCAGATTCATGAGGCGATGGCAAAGCGCGGGATGAATCAGAGTGATCTCGCCAAGCGGATGGCAGAAGTACGAGGAGTCGACGCCCTCTCCCGGAGTGCGGTATCGCAGCTATTGAGTGGAAACCAGAATATCTCCATCCGGCGACTCGTTGAAGTAGCGCTCGCGATGGGAATGACAATAACGGCGCCGCGGCTTGTCCCGCTGGCACCGCCAGAAATCATTGGAGCCGACGACGTTTTTGGCACAGGACCGATGGTCGAGACCACGCCGTTGACCCACGAAGATCGAGAGAACCTGTGGATGTACACGCAGAGACAAGCGGGCGGTAGCAGTGGCACGGAGCAAATCGACGAAGTCTCGTACCGTGACTCAGGTTCCGAAAAACTCCTTGCAGCGTAGGATTGCCCTATGAATCCACCAATTCGGGTTCTTGATTACTTCGTCGAAAAGTTTGACTACGAAGTCAACCGGCCCGACAGACTGGAAGATGGAGTAGAGGCAAAGAACCATGTTGCCTTGCGATGCGAGTGGAATCTCGTTAGTCATGATGCTGATGAAGGCGATTCCGAAAATCCGAGCGACGAACATCTCGTCGTACGCATCACCGTTCATCTGAATACATCGAACGATTCGCGGCGTAGTGCCCCATTTCACGCGACTCTGCGTCTGGCCGGCATGTTCGCGCGGCTACCATTCGACAAACTTGAGCAGCCACCATCATCGTCGACGGACTACCTGAAGCACTCAGTTGCCAGCGCGATTTCCACCTTGTACGGCGCAGCGCGAGAGGTGATGGCATCCTTCACGGCATCGACCCCCCACCCAAAGGTGATGCTTCCGTCGATATCGCCGTACCCTGTGGCGAGTAGCATGATCGATGATAGTCTGGCCAGCACTCAGGGGAAGGACAAGAGCGACTAAAGCGCGAGGATGCAGACCGCGTTGCCCGATGGATCTGACTATATGACTTTATCGCACGATGGCATCACCCGATCTGCCGCGGACCCCGAATAACAGGCTTGAAGCATCGCAAATGTAGACCGTCGCATGCTAAGTTCTTCCATCGCCTCCAAGCTCGACGAAGCCCGCAAAGAGCTTCTCGATCTCGGCCTCCGCAATCCGCTGATCAGCTTCAGGCGGCTGAAAGCCCGTGGCGTTCAGGTCGTCGACGAGA
>CAZKDQ010000236.1:0-3860 GCA_964551345.1 uncultured Rhodothermales bacterium | reverse complement strand
TGCGGCTCTTCTATGGTGCGATGGCCACGTTTGCGGAGAAACACCTTCAGAGCCGTTACTCGCGCTTGTTCACGCTCGCCATCCACAGTGCGATTTTCGCGCGGGCGAGTCTGAGCGCCGTTGCTCAGGTCGGCAGAAAAGTGCTTCGGCCAATGCTCGAGTTCGGTATTGTTTTTACCGTCGTTGCCGCACTTGGAACGCTCATCCTCGGCCGCAACGGCCAGTTTCCGCCGCCGATGTTCTTTTTAGCCGTGGCGGGTGGTTTCGCCCTTACCTATGTGGTCTCGGCGCTCGCCGCCGATGCCTATGCTCCGGCCAATCGCCGCCGGATCGTGCCGGTGTGGCGGAGCCTCGCCGTTGCACTCGTGGTGATGGCGACGATGTCCTTTTTCATTAAGGATATTGCGTTCTCCCGGCTCCTTCTACCGCTCTCGGTTGTGGCGTCAGGTGCGCTCCTGGCATTCTTCCGATTATCGGCTCGGCCGCCGGCCGAACGCACAAACGAGCGCGTATTGCTCGTCGGAAGCCAGAGCGAACATGAACGCCTCACGCGGATGCTCGCCAATCAGCCAAGTGGACTGATCGTCGCCGGATATGTGGAGGTGGATGAGTCGCGCGTGCGGCGGGCTCGGGCAAACAAGCCGCTCGGACCACTGCGTCAACTGCGCGACATCATCCGGCTGCATCACATCGATGAGGTCTTCTTCGCTTCGAGCTGCATCTCAAACCAGGAAATATTCCGGCAGATGCAGTTGCTTCGAGATCTGCCGGCGCAGTTCCATATCCTCGCCGACGGGCCTGACATCATCATCGGCAAAGCATCTATTCACGACTTCTCGACTGCGCCGATCGTCGATGCCGCGTCGGCCGTACAATCTCCACGGAGCACGATCGCGCGGCGCGCGTTTGAGTTGCCTATCGCACTTGCGTGGCTCGCTGCCTATCCCGTTTGCGTTTTGATTGACGTCGTCAAACCGCGACGTCGCCCCTTACGTAAGCTATCGACCTCAATGGCTTCCGTATTATCGGGAAGGAGAGCGTTGGTCGGCTATGACGAAACGGGCTCTTTCATACCGCCGGCAGAGTGGCGCCTCAAACCGGGCGTGTTTTTCGTGACTGATGCCGGCAAGGCCAGGCAGGACCTCGAACGAGTTTACTGGTTTTACATGCAACATCAGAGCTCGGCGATGGATTGGGATATTATGCGGAAGAGTCTGAGCCGCACGTAGCATCCTATTTCGTCGCCCACTCTCTCACCTGAATATCGAACTTGCAGGCCAGTTTCCGCCGTCTTATCCAGGACGCACCTGCGGATCCGAACCTGATTGCACCTCTTATGGCCAAGCCAAACGACCAATACCTGCTCGACTTCGAGCGACCGATTTTTGAGCTCGAGCGAAAACTCGATGAGATGCGGTCGTTCGCCCAGGAAGACAAGACCGTTGATCTGTCTGCAGAGATCAAGGCGCTGGAATCACGCGTCGATGAGCTTCGGCAGTCGATTTACCGTAATCTGACGAGCTGGCAGCGGGTTCAGATTGCGCGGCATCCGCTTCGCCCGTACACGCTCGATTACATCGACTTACTGACCGACGGGTTCGTCGAGATGCACGGCGACCGGTTGTTTGCCGATGATCCGGCCATTGTAGGCGGCTTCGCCAAATTTCGTGGCTCACGCTATGGCTCTGTCGACCGCACCGTGATGGTTATCGGGCATCAGAAGGGCCGCGATACGAAGAGCCGGCGTTACCGGCGCTTCGGGATGCCGAACCCCGAAGGTTATCGCAAAGCGTTGCGGCTGATGGAGACGGCGGCCCGGTTCAACAAGCCCATCCTCACCTTCCTCGACACGCCCGGAGCTTATCCTGGTCTTGAAGCCGAGGAGCGCGGGCAGGCCGAGGCAATCGCTCGAAACCTGATGATGATGGCGCGCCTACCCGTGCCGGTCGTGGTTTCCATCATCGGAGAGGGAGCATCCGGAGGGGCGCTTGGCATCGGCATTGGTGACCGCATCCTGATGCTTGAAAACGCGTGGTACTCCGTGATATCGCCCGAAAGCTGTTCGTCTATTCTGTGGCGCTCGTGGGATTACAAGGAGGACGCGGCGGAAGCTCTTAAACTGACGGCGAACGATCTCATCCAGCATAACGTCGTCGATGAAATCGTCAAAGAACCGATCGGTGGGGCCCACCGCGACCCGCACACGACGGCGGATTCACTTGGCACGGTCGTGGCGCGCACCCTTGATGGACTGAGCGAGAAACCCATCGATCAGCTTCTGGCTGATCGCATTGACAAGTTCGACGCGATGGGCTCCATCAGTACCCCGCCCGTCGGCGCCGAGCCCGTTTCCGAGCCTCGTTAAGGCATGATTGAATACGTCCATCAACACCGAGTGCGCTATCGTGAATGCGACCCGATGGGGGTGGTGTATCATGCCCACTATGTCGACTACTTTGAGGTGGCTCGGACGGAGGCGCTCCGCTCCGTTGGGCTCCCCTATCGAGCCATCGAGGATTCAGGTATCATCATGCCGGTGGTGGACTTGCAGGTGAAATACCATCGTCCTGCTCGTTATGATGACATGCTGAGCGTCATTACGCGATTCAGCCGCATGCCGGACGTCCGGGTGCCAATCGAGTACGAAGTTCGCAATACGGACTCGGACGAACTCGTCGCCACGGGTCATGTCACGTTGTGTTTTGTTGATCAGGCGAGCGGCCGACCCGTCCGTGCCCCTCAGACCGTCATTGAAGCATTCGAGCGCGCATCAATCGTCCTTTCAGGATCATGATTATCCCTGACTTCATCACCAACACGTTCGTCAACGACCTTATCTACCGCGGACTCAAAGAAGATGTCGGAACCGGAGACGTCACGACGCTGGCGACGGTTGAGGCGGACACCATGGCGACAGCCGTGTTCACGGTTCGCAATGACGGTGTGGTGGCGGGGATGTGGATGGCCGATCGCGTGTTTGAGACGGTGGAGGCGGCGTTACATACTACCTGGCATGTTGATGAAGGAGCGTACCTGGTCGCGGGATCGCGCGTCGGCAAGGTCAAGGGGCCGGCTCGCGGACTGTTAACCTCCGAACGGCTCGCCCTCAACATTATGCAACGCATGAGTGGCATCGCCACCGCGACCCGCAAGATGACGGAATTGGCGGCGAGCCACGGAACGAAAATCCTCGACACACGCAAGACGGCTCCGGGTCTTCGAGCGCTCGACAAGTGGGCGGTGCAGATCGGCGGCGGAGAGAATCATCGACTGGGCCTGTTCGATATGATTCTCATCAAGGATAATCACATCAAGGCGGCCGGTGGCATCGAAGCGGCCGTCGCCGCGGCTCGGCGCTTCTGCATGGAAGACGGCCGCCAGATGAAGCTCGAGATCGAAGTCAGATCACTGGAAGAGCTCGAACTCGTCCTCGGCCTGGAAGGTGTCGACGTTATTTTGCTGGACAACATGGCGCACATGACGGATGACGGCGTCGACGTGTCCGAGCTGCGTAAGGCGGTAGAAATGGTTGATGGCCGTGTTCCTACGGAGGCGTCCGGCAATATCACACTCGAGACCGTCGACCCCATAGCCTCCACCGGTGTGACATTTATCAGCAGCGGCGCGCTCACGCACTCCGTAACGGCGCTGGATATCGGTTTGGATATCGAGCTCGAAGTAACCGACTGAGGATTTGACTCAGCCGAACCGCGAGGGTGCCGCACGTCGAAGACGGCGTTTCTATTTCCCCCGTTCGACCAGCAGTTCGAGGGTTACCGGTGCGGTTCCTCGACCGATCATACCGATTTTGCGTGCCGCCGCCTCGCTCAGATCGATGACGCGGTTCCCCACAAACGGCC
>CAZKDQ010000235.1:0-3929 GCA_964551345.1 uncultured Rhodothermales bacterium | reverse complement strand
GCGATGCAGTTGTGATAACCGAAGACGCTACGACGCCCAGTGCCGACGCGGCAGCCGCTTATGATATGGTTTACCATGACTTCCGGCGTCTTTATCCGGCGCTTGAACCATGGTTCGATCCGAGTGCCTAAGCCGAGACGCTGTGGTGATCTTCGGAAACGCCGGCGAGTGAGCGGAAGGACCTCCGGAAATAGATCAGCGGAGCAGCCTCGGGCGTGGTACGAGCGGCCACCACTTCGCCAAGGTAGATCGTATGATCGCCGCCGGCGACGGACTCGATGACCCTGCACTCGAGCGACGCCGCGACGCCCTTGAGAAGTGGGATACCTGTTGCACCAAAATGATGACTCACGTCGGCGAACTTGTCGGGCGCACGTGAGGCAAAGTACAATGCCAGCTCCCGGTCCGCCGATGACAGGATGTTGACGCCATAATATCCTGAGCGCTCGATCGCGCCGCGCGTCGACGACTGACGCCTCAGCGACACGAGCACGATCGGCGGCTCGAGCGATACCGAGCAGAAGGCGGTAACGGTTGCTCCTTCGAGCGCGCCATCACTGGCTGCCGTAACAACCGTCACGGTTGAGGCCTGCTCGCGCATAACCTCGCATAAGGTGTCCGGGTCAATGACAGAATCGGCGTGCCGGATCTCTGTTATCGCAGTTGTTGCAGGGATGTCCATGGTCATTACGTTCTTCGGATTCGCAGGTGGGCCGGCGCGAGATGCTCATGATGGGCGCGGACGGCTTTAGAAAGGAAAACCAGGTCGCGCCCGAGCGCCCGGAGATCATCACGGAGATGCTCGCGAGCATTCTTATCGGCATCAAAATCAGACGATGCGGCATAGACGGACCGCGCGACCGTGTGCGCGCCAAAGAAGCCGAAGAGTGGTCGCAGTTGATGCTCGATGACGAGATAATGGTGATGACTTCCGCCGGTCGCGATCAGCCCCACGGCTCGTCCGCGAAGGGGATCGTCGCCGTTGGGATCGTTGGGGACGAGGTCGAACAGGTTCTTTAGCGCCCCCGTCAGCGACGCCCGGTAAACGGGCGTCGCGACGAGGTACGCGTCTGCGGAAGCGATGCGGCGCAGCACCTCACGGGTATCGTTATTGTACCGATCCGGTGGACGGCCGTCGCAGAACTGCAGGTCGAACTCTCGCAGCTCGAGTACTTCCCCTGTGACGTCTCCATTGTCGCCTTGCGCACCGTCAAGCGCTACATCGACGGCACGGCGGGTGCGGGATGGTGAACCGGAGAGGCTTCCATTTATCGCCAGGATATGCATGGTCATGATAAGAGTGTCAGGTGTGAGGATGGATCAGGCCGACTTTCGCAGGTGCCGCTCGGGACGGAGGCTCGGCAGATCCTGAAGCAGGGGCCGGACGTTCCAGCCGAACTGTTCGACCTCCTCAATGAAATGCAGATAACCGGTCAACAGGATGTCGACACCAACGGCTTCGAATTGCTGAACACGTTCGGCAATCTGTTCGGGCGTCCCGATCAGGCGCGGCTTGAAGCCGTCGTTGTACTGCACGAGGTCCTCGAAACCGGAGTTCGACCACATGCCTTCACCTTCGGGCGAGGCCTGACCCGCCTCCTTCACTGCCTTGCCGAAGCCCTCCACGGCTTCCCGATTGGCACCCGCCACGATTTCGCGCAGCGTACCGAACGCCTCCGCCTCCGTTTCCCTGTTGATGACGAATGCATTCATCGCGAAACGGATCTCATGCTCACGTCCATACCGAGCCGCTCGTCGGCGCACGTCCTCGATGATGCCTTGAATGTGCTCGACCGAGCCGCCGTTCATGAACAGCACGTCCGCTACGCGTGCGGCCATTTCGCGCGCCGCAGCTGAGTTGCCTCCCTGGAAGATCGTCGGATGGGGTCTTGAGGCGGGCTTCGGCTCGCACGGCACATCCGTGATCTCGTAGTACTTCCCGCTGAAGGAGAAACGCTCCTGTGTCCACATCCCCTTCAGGACGCGGATGAACTCCTCTGAACGCACATAACGCTCGTCGTGCTCGAGCCACTTTGCGCCGAACCCGGTAAACTCATCCTTGAACCATCCACTGACCACGTTCAGGCTGACGCGTCCTTTTGTAATGACGTTGGCTGTGCCGATCACGTTGGCGATAACCGCCGGATGCCACAGGCCCGGGTGCACAGCTGCGATGATATTGAGCCGCTCCGTCACAGTGGCGAGTGCGGTGGCGATAGTGACGGCTTCGAGCTGTTTGTCCGCACCATAGCTCGCAAAAAATCGCGCCTGTGCGAGTGCGTGGTCGAATCCGGCGGCCTCCGCCGTGCGAGCGAGGCGCTTGTTGTATTCGAAGGACCAGTCTGTACGCTGATCGATGTCGGAAGTAACAAGGCCGCCGCTGACGTTCGGGACCCAGTATGCAAGTTGGATATCCATGGGATGCTGTCGTGCAAGAAAAGGAGTTTGGCCACCACGACCGCCTCAGGTCGTGGCCGAGAAAGGGATTTGCTGCCGCTACGCGTCCTACGGCCCTGCGCAGGCCATCGGACATGGCGAGGGCATACACGACATTGACATACCCATGGCGCGCATCAGACGGCGCGGGCGTTCCGTTAGGCGTGGGGTAGTAGAACGGCGGGAGGTGGCGGAGGTCGTATCCGTCATGATGCTCTCCTCGGGTGTGGTGGGGTGGTGATCCACGCGCGCAGGAGAGGAGGGCCTTAAACGCAAAAAACCCACTCTCCTCCGGGAGACGTGGGTTTGTCGTTTAGCCGAAACAGATTCAGATCAAGACATCCACAGGACCCCGGGTTCGATACGCATCGCACAACAGGTGTGCATCATGCACATCTGCATCGAACTCGCGGGCATTGTGAAGAATTGATTGGCCGTCATTCAGTGAAGATAGGGTGCGACCTCTTCGCCGTCAAGCCCTGGCGAATCAATCAGGCAAGATGGCTGACCGTGCAAGCATGGCGTAGGTACTCTACAGAAGAAATCCGTGGCCGCACATGCTCGACTGCAAGTAATTGCGGCAAGCTGTCGATCGGTCGAATCCGCATTCGACTACCTTCCAAAGGCGCGAAGGGCGGCACTCGCCTCAGCCGTGCCCGGCACAGATCCGTCAATTTTCAAAGCGACACAATCCATGAAATCCATCAGCCCCTACCTCAACTTTAACGGCAATTCCGAGGAAGCATTTACATTTTACAAATCCGTGTTCGGAGGTGAGTTTTCCGACCTGCTCAGGTTCGGAGACATGGGCGACACGATGGGCGTGCGAGAGGACGAGCTCAAGAACGTCGCTCATGTTGGACTTCCCCTTGCCAACGGCACGACGCTTATGGCGACCGATGTCGTTCCGTCGATGCCGTTCGATCTCGTCGTTGGCAACAATTACTATATCCACATCGAGACCGATTCCGCTGAGGAGGCGCGAACGCTGTTCATGGCGTTGTCGGATGGCGGGCGCGTCGAGATGGAGCTGGAGAACACCGGCTGGTCCGAGCTCTATGGCTCGTGCGTAGACCGCTTCGGCGTTCAGTGGATGGTGGATTTTACGGGCAACGCACTTCAGGCGTAAACGTCCGCCAATGTCCGCGGATATCGTTGCCGGCACGCCCGAAGCTGGTGCGCGGGTGCGCGCGGATAGCCTTGTCGGCACGGCCAAAGCTGGTCCGCGGATGGGCGCGGATGCACGCGGATATCATCGTCGGCACAGCCAAAAAGCTGGTCCACGGATGGGCGCGGATGCACGCGGATATCATTGCCGGCACGGCCGAAGCTGGTCCGCGGATGGGCGCGGAGGCACGCGGATAGCATTGTCGGCACGGCTAAAGCTGGTCCGCGGATGTGCGCGGGTGCGCACGGATATCATTGCCGGCACGGGTAAAAAGCTGGTCCGCGGATGTGCGCGGATGCACGCGGATATCATTGCCGGCACGGGT
>CAZKDQ010000234.1:0-3946 GCA_964551345.1 uncultured Rhodothermales bacterium | reverse complement strand
AGCGGAAGTCGACGGCGCTCGTCTTGCTCGAGAAAGGCTAACCGGACGGCCGTCATGAGCTGGATACGCTCGCCGTCGGAGAGCTCGTCGAGACTCCGCACGTGGCCCGCGTGGGTGCGTGCGAGGAACGCCGGCGGCGACGAGCGGTCATCGAGTTCGAGCGTGAGCGCGCCGCTGGTGAATGTCACAAAGAGCTCACGGGCCCGCAGGAAGACGCGCGGCCGCGAGGCATCGACCGATGTGTCGCGCACCCAGTCGGCAATCAGATGACCTACGACGGCTTTCCGGTTCTCTTCGCGCGAGTTGTCCAGCTTCGCCTGTGCTTCGTCAAACGCCTGCAGCGCGTCGGTAAGCGAGTGGCCTCGCTTTGCTGCTGCAATGCTCTCCTCAATCTGACCGATTTCCTTGCCCAGTGAATCGCGCCGGCTGCGCATCTCGTCGGCCGCCTCGATCTTCCGATCGAGCTCATACTGGTTGAGGTCGAGCAAGCCGTCGGGGTCCATCTTTAGCGCCCGGGCGCCGGTATGTACCTCGCGCAATCGAGCTTGCAGCGCCCCGTCTTCCCGCGTGTGGTTTTGCTTGCACTCGTTGTATTCAATCAGCCGCTCGAGGCCTTCGCGGATGTGGTGGTGGTCATCCGCAGTCAGCGCCAGGCGCTCGAAGAGCCTGCGCCGTGTGGATGCGATCTCCTCAAGCTCGGGTTCGATGGCGGTGGCGATCAACGAGGTCTGTGAGCGGATGATATCCGATGCCCCGGTATGCGCTGTATTTCGTCGATTTAGAGCGACGATGACCGCATCGGCACCAGCAGATGTGTCGACGGGATCATAACCGAAGGCGGATACGATTTGATTGATCGCAGCTGCGTGGGCCTGCGCTGTCGCTCTGTCGGCGTCGAGAACGGCCTTGATCGAGATGACAACGCTCGCGGCGCTTTGCCAGTCACCGATGCGCTGAACGACGAGCCGCAACCAGGCATCATCGACCTCGATGGCTTCGATTCCCAGTTGCGTGCGGATTGCATCGCGCTCGTGAATCAACTTTTCTCTGTCGGACTGCAGCGCTTGCTCATCGCGCTCAAGCTCTTTGAGCCGGCGCAGGCGTTCATCGGCATGCTCCTGGGCGGCGAGCCGAGCCGAAAGCTCCTCGAGCGCATTGCGGACGTCCCGGCGGCGCCACGCCGTGGGCGGCGGCAATTGAGCCGGATAGCCACGCTCGGCATCATCCCTTCTGTGTTGGGCAAGATCGCGGCGTTGGCGTTCCTTGATGAGGCTCCACGCCACCAAAATTACCACGACGAGCGGGAGAACGCCGAGCCACGCAGGTCCGAAAACAAATGACGCGATCGTGGCGAGGATCGCACCAACAAGCGCCGCGACGGTCGACTTCTGGGAGAGCGGACGGCTCTCTTCCTCGACCGCCAGCCAATCGGTCAGCGCCCGCATCCCGCTGCGGATGTCATCTCGCGATAACTGATCGTCGCCCGGTGCATCCGCTTGCAAACGTTCCCGCTCGGCGCTGACGGCATGTTCGCGGGCGCGCAACATCTCGACGCGCTCGGAAAACCGGGTCAGATCGGGCTGCTCGACGGCTTCGAGCGCAGCGAGCTGAGATCCCGTCAGATGCGACCCGAGTAGACGCCGGGCCGTCTCCGATTTCTTCTCAGCTTCGGTATACCGCCGCTCTTGCTCAGCAACGTGCTGCTCGGCCGATTCCAGATCTCGCTTGAGTGCTTCGAGGCGGATGAGTACTTCGGGTGCGATTCCATCCTCAGGCAAATCAGCCTTGCTCCGCTGTTGTTCGGCTTCCGCAATGCTTCGGCGTGCATCCCTCAACTGATCACGAAGCCGTTCTTCCTTTGATGCGAGCTCACGTAGAACTTCGGCTTCATCGCCGCGGAGTAACGACACGATGCGAGGGAATTCCTCGAGGCGACGCTTCAGCTCTTCACAGTCGTTCGACTGATTGTGATACGCGCGTACCTTTGTTAGGAGATCGTACTCATCCTGGGCGCGCACCGCCCTGTCGTGCTCGACTTTGAGGTCGTCGATTCGGCGTGCCTGCTGTTCGATCCTGTGCTGTTCGCCCTGGGCAGCGTCGACGTGCTCCCTGGCTTTCCGGAGCGCAGCGATATCATTGTTGGGTCGGCTGACCGTGGCGCGGGCGCCAATCGCATCGGCCGCGGCGTCCAGATCGTACCCTCCGCGGACGGCGTCTGCAATCTTGCGTGCGAAGTCCTCGTTCCTGTCGACAATCAGGTCGCGGAGGTGCAGGTGATAACGACGCCGGCTTTCCGCAGGCCCGAAATCCGGCGCCGGCTCCGCCCGGCCGTTCCGGCGAGACTCCACGAACCCCGCCTCGATACCGACTTCCCATGCATCCTGCCCATCGGCGATATGGCCGCTGATCGTCGGACGAGTTATCTCGCCCGGCCACATCAACTCATGCGCTACACGGCACAGGGTGCTTTTTCCGCAACCATTCGGACCGTGGATGATGTTGATGCCGGGCGAAAGGCCGGTCACCTCGAAGCCGCTTCCGCGTTCGATGCCCAGCGCCTTCTCAATCTGGATGCGTTCAAATCGCACGCCGCTGCTGCTCATGGCGATTGCTCGACAAGCTTGTTTAAAAGTGCTCGTGCCTGGTCCCGGACGTATTCGCGCGCTACTTCCACGGATATCTCGTGGCGTGGAAGCGTTGAGAACGCCCGGTGCTCGTCGACGCCCATCAGCTGCCGCCGTGCCTGCTCGATGAGCTGCGCAGCCTCCTCGCTCGGCTCCGATTCCTCCAGTGCGAGCAGCAAGCGTGCAACCGCGCCTGGAGCGGTGTTTGTAGATGCATAGCTCTCGAGATCGACTTCAGGCAGGACGGAAATCCGTATCCGATTGATCTCGACGGAAACGCCCTGTTCGTTGAGAGCGAGGTCGTCGACAAGATGCCGCGTGATCTCTTCGACTTGCCCTGCGATGGGCGTCCGACCCACGATGTCGAGACGAAGTGCGAGATGCTTGAGGACAGGTGCGGCCGCGTCAGACGCCGCGCTTCTGATTCGGCTGACGATCGCACGCTCTACGTCTTCCTGCGTCGTACATCCCGACAGATCTATCTCCACCCGATCGAATCGAACCGTCGAGAGTGGCTGCATCCGCGGCGTGCCGAGTCGGCCGTCCACATCGACCAGCCAGACGCCGTGTGCCCCCGGCTCGCCGAAATCCAGCGCCTGCGTCGAGCCCGGGTACAGCAGCCACCCGCGCGGCATATGGGTCAGAGCAGGCTGATGGATGTGGCCCAGCAGCCATGCGTCCGGGCCGGCAACGCCAAGTCGATGTTGCGACAACGGGGCGTAGCGCGAATCGGCCGAATACAGGTCGCCATGTACCATACCCAACGTGGGGACGGAGGTGTCCCGGTCGAGATTGTAATCCATTAATGGATCCTGGCGCACGTAATCCGTCGGGAACGACCATCCGTCGATATGCAGTGCGTTGCGGCCATCCTCCTCGATGGTCATGCGCTCCCATGAACCTCCGCGACCGAGCAGCTTCAATCCATCCCCCGGCATCATATCGGCCAGACGTGCCAGTACGTCGAAATCGTGGTTGCCTGCCACGGCCACTGTGCGGATTCCATACTTTCGTAATCGGTCGATACCCTCTTCGAGCGGCCCGATCGATTCCCAGAGCTTGTTCTCGCGATCGACGATGTCACCGCTCAGGCACACCAGCGCGACCTGCTCACTGATCGCGGCCTCAACCAGGCGCCGCCACGCCGTTGCTGCGCGCAAATCGTCGTGACTGGTGTTGGACGAAAGCCCCGTTGTAGAACGGCCGATGTGCAGGTCGCCCGCAAGCAGGATTCTCACGATGAAAGCAGTGTGGTGATGGAGGGTTAGTACGCGGACGGCCCAGGCTACGTATTAACAATGACAGGTGAGTGTCAGCAGGGT
>CAZKDQ010000233.1:0-3971 GCA_964551345.1 uncultured Rhodothermales bacterium | reverse complement strand
CGCTGGAGGAAGCTATACCAGTCGTAGTCCGTATTGGCAATGTAGAGGCGCATGAATAACGTAATCTCACTTTGATCAGCTCATATCCTGAGTATACGACCTGCGTGAAACCAACCCGAGTGGGACCGCATCTTTCGGAGACCGGCAAAGACCATTTTGACACTAAGTCGTCCATCCGACTAGCGCAATTTTACGCAACAACGTTGAACGTACACTTTTCCGGAAAACGGTCGATAATTCGTTGCCGGAGCGACATAGCAGATTGATACATATCATGGGTTGCCAACGCGCCGGCATTCTATAATCAATTATTTACACGATGGATAATCGGCAAACCAGTCTCCTACACGCGTTCGACGATGCCGAATGGCCGGATCCGCAACGCTTTCCCTTGAACGAAGTCAGGCGGAAGGTGGAAAAAACGGCGCGGACCCTGACAGATTCCGGCGAACCCGCAATAGTCATTACGGGATTTACATCGCTCGATTACCTCGTAGAAGCATTTGGCGACGGCCGAGCACGCAACGTCGACATTGTGTTCGGCAATGAGCCCGCGGCCTCATCTGGACGAGATTTTCGCGACATTCCGCTCAAGGACGCAATTCGAGATTACTGGCTCGAGCGCGGCTTGTCGATTACCAGCGGAAGCGCGGTGATATCCCTGCTCGAGGCGGTACGCCATGGAGATGTTCGAACTCACATCCTCGAGCGCCTCCACGCCAAGCTCATTGTCGGCGAGTCAGGTTCGATCATGGGCTCCAGTAACTTCTCGTATGGTGGACTTAGACATCAGCGGGAGGCGAACGTGCAGTTCGCGTCAGGCACAGCCGACCACGACGGCGCGCAACGCATTGCCGAGAATTATCGTCGCCTAAGCAATTGCTTTGACGACGAGTTGTGTCAATTGCTGGAAGATCTGCTAAAGCCTTGTCACTGGACGGAGGCCCTTGCGCGAGCCACAGCAGAGCTGCTGGAAGCGCCGTGGTTGAGAGATTACGCTCAAATGCTCGACGGCTTCCACAAGACTAGTCTCTGGCCTTCGCAGCGGCAGGCGATCGCTCAGGCATTGTATATCCTGGACTCGCACGGCAGCGTCCTTATTGCAGATCCGACGGGATCCGGTAAGACGCGGCTTGGACTGCATCTTGTCCTCGCGCTAATCAATCGCCTCTACCGTACCGGTCGAGGCCATCGCACGAATGCGCTTGTCGTCTGTCCTCCTCTGGTGCGAGGTGACTGGAAGACGGAAGCTTATGGCATCGGGTCGTTTGCAGTTCGGACGATGTCACACGGCATGTTGAGTGCAAGGGGACAGAGCCGAAAGGAGACGGAGGAAATGCTGAGACTTGCGAATATTCTGGTGCTGGATGAGGCTCACAACTATCTGAACCGTCTGTCATCGCGAAGCCGGTCCGTAGCATCTACCTATACCGACCATGTCATTCTTCTTACCGCGACCCCTATTAACCGCGGACCGCAGGACCTGTTAAGACTTGTCGAGATCCTCGGAATCGATAATCTCAGCGACAGTCAGTTTAGGATGTACAAGCGACTCAAGGGAGTCCGCCGGTCCGTCTCGAAAGGCGATCAGGATGTGCTACGCGACTACATCCGGCAGTTCACCGTAAGACGAACTAAGTCGGACCTGAATAAGCTCGTAGATGCGAACCCGGATGCATATCGAGACCACAACGATCGACCATGTCGATACCCACAGCACAATGCCCGGACCTATTATACCGGAGAGACCGACGCGGATAAAATAATCGCAGAGCAGATCAACGAGTTATGTAACAGACTTCGAGGCTTGATCTACCTGCGCAAAATCCGCAAGCCTGAAATCGGAGGCGGTTCGCCGGACGCGCAGTCGCGTCATCTAAAAGGAATTCTGCACGCTGCCGCGGCACTGTCTCGGTACAACATCCAAGCTACGATGCGCTCGTCAAGAGCCGCTCTATTCGAGCACGTTCATGGTACTGAACAGGCAGTGAAGGCATTCGGGCTGCGGCAGAAATTCAAGAGCGAGACCGGTGACATCATTGGTACGCTGTATTCGATGACCTTTGATGAGCTGCAGTTCGAGCTTGACATCGAGCCTCCGCCGTTCATCGCTGATGCAGCCTCGTTCGAGGAAGCTGTTCGCACAGAAGTAGAGACGTATCGGCTCATCGCTCAGCTCGGCATGCGCCTGTCAGGGGCGCGAGATGAAGCACGACTCGATCTGCTGGAGGATCTACTGGAGAAGCACTCTCTTGTACTGGCCTTCGATAGTCGAGTCATTACAATCGAGCAGCTGAGTCAGTTGAGCCGTAAGCGGCGTCGCTTCGAGGCTATCGCCGTACACGGTGCGACGTCCAGAGCGAAAGAGCGCCTTCGCGACCTGATGGGACACGGGTCTCGGAAGGATGGGTGGGTAGCCCTCTGCTCCGATGCAATGAGCGAGGGCGTAAATTTGCAAGGCGCATCCGCGGTAGTCTTGCTCGACATGCCGGGAGTCATCCGATTGGCAGAACAGCGCATTGGGCGGATCGACCGGATGAACTCAGAGCACGACGAGATTGAGGTCTTATGGCCGAACGATAGTGAGCCGTTCCAGCTAACGACCAGCCGAAAGTTCGTCACACGCTACAATGCCACTCGACGTGTGATTGGGGTGAACATGCCCCTCCCGGACGAGCTCATGCATGAGCGCGAAGAACGATTTACAGTGACCAAGATTATTGACCTTTACGAGGACGCCCAGCGCGAGATTGAAGAGAGCGGCTTCTTACAGGACGCATTTCAGCCGGTTCGTCAGATACGCGATGATTTTGTCTCCCGCGACAAGTATGAGTTATTCAAGAGCAGCAAAGCGACGGTCATGAGCCGCGTCAGCTTCGTCGCGGCCGACGCCCCGTGGGGATTTTTCGCCCTACGCGGCGACTCCGTACGCGCGCCGCAGTGGGTACTCGTGCGCGAGGACCGCGTAGAACGCGACCTTGATAGTATTTGCAGCGCTCTTAGGGCTCACCTGGCCGATTGCGAGTCTCGGCCCTGGCATGCCGAAGGACTAGATGCCATGCTTCAGGTACTGCTGAAGTCTGAACCCACCCTTATTCCTCGCCGCAGATACCACGCACTCAAGCTGCTCGCCCGCTCGCTCGAATCCTGGCAAAGAGGTTCGCAAAGCGAATGTGCCAGTTCCCGAAAACTCCGCGATTGGCTAGCGCCTTACCGAGTGAACGGGGGCGTGCGTCGTCGCATTGACCAGCCGACGCCGGACTACTACGACTTGGCGAGCCATTTTCTTGACCTCCTTGGGCCGTACTACGAGCACGCGATGGAGCGCCGCCGAAGGGGCGTCACCCGGCTTGCAGATCTTAGGGTTGCACTCGAGGAGACGCCGTTGTCCGTCGAAGTTATGAAGGCCCTAGTGAACCAAACCCGTGAGCTGCCCCCGCTCGACCGGCGCATCGCGGCGTGCATTGTGGGCATCCCGGAATGATGGCGGAACGCGCGACGTTATTCCGAACGTCAGTGCGAGCAAAGGATAGGGGCCGCGATGCCGTGAGGACGCCGGGTTGGCCACGGTGGAGTAGGTGTGGTGATTCGATCACCCGTCCCTCTCGAAGACATCGGCTGCATTCCACCAGCCGAATTCGAGGAGGCATTCGGCAATAGCAACGTAAACCAACGCTTCGAAGCGGCCCTCAACGAAACGAGTCTCCAATATCTCCGGGGCGGTTCAGCCCGCGAGTGGCCGGGCGTGTCGTCTATCGCGATGGCGCACTTAACCATGGGCAGCGAGGTCGCTGACGATGACTTCCTCCAGCCCATTCATCAGATAGGGACGATCGACGCACTGCCGCTATCGGTCATTGGCGACTCCTGGGCGTACGCAGCGCTCGGGCACATCCTCCGGCGAATCGGGCGAGCGAGCCATCGGTCTGGTATCGACTGGTTCTGGGGCGTTGCTATATGGTGGGCACCAT
>CAZKDQ010000232.1:0-3976 GCA_964551345.1 uncultured Rhodothermales bacterium | reverse complement strand
CGGGCTGCCAGCGATGGAATAGGGTCGTAGTGAAGAATCGACTCGAAGACATCACTGGCACTCTGCCCCAGAAACGCGCGCCGGCCGATCAGCATCTCGAACAAGGTTGCGCCGAGGCTAAACAGATCCGTTGCCGGCGTCGGAGCCATCCCACGAACCTGCTCCGGGGCGAGGTAGGGCACCGTCCCGCGAACCTCGCCTCCCTCCTCCACCTCATCGAGCATGAAGGACGCCATCCCGAAGTCGGCCACCTTCACCTGTCCTTCGGTAGAGATCAAAATGTTGCCGGGCTTGACGTCCCGGTGGACGATGCCGCGGTCGTGCGCGGCCCCGAGTCCGCGCGCCGCCTCGCGCAGAATGAAGACCGCGAGTTCGACCGGGAGTGGCCCTCGTTCAAGCAGCGTCGCGAGATCGGGACCTTCGATGAACTCGGTGATCAGGTACGGGGATATCTCGTCCTCGCCGTAGGCATGGATAGCTACGACATTCTGATGCTGCACGCGCGCGATTAGCCGTGCCTCATCCTGAAACCGCTGCGCGACGCGCTCATCGAGGCTCGCCTCCGGACGGAGCCGTTTCAGCAGGACGAATCGGTCCAGCGACTGCTGGTAACCCTTGAATACGACCGTCGTCGCACTGCGATAGAGCTCCGCGAACGGCTGGACATCCCCTACCGGTCTCCGGTCTCCCATTCCTTCAGTTTATAATGCAGCCATCTGCGCGAGACACCAAGTACTCGCGCCGTTCCCGATATATTATCGTCATTATCTTTGAGAGTCTGAAGTACAAGACGTCGCTCGGATTCTTTCAGCGTGATACCCGGCTCGAAAGGATCACTCTGGACGTGATCGGGAAGGCGAAGATCCGCCGGCTGGATGTGTTCTGATCGTGCGAGGACGACCGCCCTTTCGACCGTGTTCTCGAGCTCCCGGACGTTACCCGGCCACGGATAGTTCTGAAGCGCATCCATCGCATCGGGGTCGAAACCACGGATATGGCTTCGCTTCTTGACGGCGAACTTGTCGAGGAAGTGATGGGCGAGCAGCGGAATGTCGCTCCGGCGATGACGCAGCGGAGGAAGCTCGACCGAGATCGTGTTGAGGCGATAAAAAAGATCCTCACGAAACTCGCCTTCGTCGATCAAGTCGCGGAGGTTTTTGTTCGTGGCGGAGATCACACGCACATCAACGTGCCGAACGCGCGTCTCGCCCAGGCGCTTGATCTCGCCTTCCTGCAATACCCGCAGCAGTGACGTCTGCAGATGCGGACTCAGGTCGCCCACTTCGTCCAGAAAGATCGTGCCCCCATCAGCCGCCTCGAAGAGGCCCTGCTTATCCGATGATGCACCCGTGAACGAGCCTTTCCTGTGCCCAAAAAGTTCGCTCTCAAGCAGGTTGTCCGGCAGACTTCCACAAAAAAGTGCGACGAACGGCTGCTCGCGACGATCTCCGTTGTAGTGGATGGCTCGCGCGACGAGCTCCTTCCCCGTCCCGCTTTCCCCCTCCACCAGAACCGTGGCGTCGGTATCCATCACGCGCGACATCGTCTCGAAGACATCCCGCATGCGCGGGCTCTGGCCGATGATGCCCTCAAACCCATGGACGCGCTGCACCTCCTGCCGGAGACGCCGGTTCTCATCACGCAGCGACTGATAAAGCTGCGCATTTTCGATGGCGACGGCCGCCTGATTGGCGAAGGCCTGTAGAAACGGCAAATGGTCGCCGGTGAAGCGACCACGTTTCGTGAGGCTGTCAAGATAAATAGCGCCGATCTGTCGCGTCTTGATCCGCAGCGGCACACACGCGATCGATTGGATTTGCTCCAGCACGATCGACTCCGTCTCGCGGTAGCGCTCATCTTCGAGCGCCTCATACACGAGCACGGGCTCTCCTTCCCGAAGCACCTCCTGCACAACGCTGGTGGAAATCCTCACCAGCTCGCCAATCTGCCGCTCCGAGAAATTGGTACTGCTCTTCACCTCGAAGCCATCGGGATGCGCATCGGATGTGAGGAGGATGAAGCCTCGCTCTGCCTCGAGCGTCTGCATGGCGATCTCGAGGACCTCACCCAGCAGGATATCAGGCCCCTGAATCGAGTTGATCCTGAACGAGATTTCCGAAAGGGCTTCGAACGAAGCGCGGACGTTATCGAGGGAGGATTCCATACCTCAGGAATAAAAAAACACCGTACAAGCCCGAGCATCGGCTCGAACCCGTCGCTTGAATCGCAGATGGAAGGCTCAACTAAGCTATCTGGCGTGACCCGTTCCGCGGGCTGCTTGTATGCGTGCAGGGCCCTCGGGTTCTTGCTTACCGCGCCATGATGCCGCGCACGCGAGCGCCGACCGCCCGTTCGTTATCGACCGTTTGTCTGAACGGCTGCGCGCCTTGTGCACCAATGTTTTGAACGACGACCAGCATGCGATCGATGGCGCGATTGTCCTCGTCGTAAAGCGAGATCTGCACCTGTGCCGTGCGCACCGGGCGGTCCGTCGGATTTACGAACTGCCCTGAGACGATCCGCCTTCCCGTCGGTAGACGCGCGTATTCGAGATCGACGACGTGCACGTTCTGCGACTCGGATGCGGCGATTGGACCATCGATAACGAGTGAATCGGCCGACATGGCTTCATCGTGGGACGGCGCGCCACAACCCGCACACGTAATCAGGATAACGACAGCCGTCAATAAGTATAGCTTCAAAACGGGTTCTCCTTGTGAAAGACGTTCCTGCGACGGCGGATGACCAATCTTCGCCAAACGATTAGCCGCAATGGCCGTTCCGAAAATTATTTCCCGACTTAAGCCGAGAGTTCTTCGAGGTTTGCACGCAGGCGAGCGAGCTCTGCCGACGCATCGCGTTCTTTCGCACGCTCCTTCATGACGACGTCTTCCGGCGCCCGCTCAACGAACTGCTGGTTCTGAAGCTTTCGCTGCACGCCGATGAGAAATCGTTCCTTCTGGTCGATCTCTTTCTGGAGACGCTCACGCTCTACGTCCAGATCGATCATCCCGGCAAGCGGAATGTGTACCTGAAGCTTACCAACGACCACGGCAGCGGAGGCCGGCGGCCGTTCCATGTCGATGCCGATCGTCAGGTCCGAGACACGCGCAAGGCGCGCGAAATAGCCGCGATGTTCTTCGAATGCAGACTGTAGGTCGTCCGAATTCGCCGGCACGCTTAGAGAAGCGGCGATGTCTTTTCCGGGCGCGACGTTGTATTCGCTGCGCACATTCCGGATACCGGAGACGACGGCCTGAATCTTCTCGAATGCAGCCGCGGCACGCGAATCCTCCTCCTGCTCGTCCCGCTTTGGCCAGGACTCAGTCATAATGGATGCTCCTTCCCGGCGCGGTCGAAGCTTCCACCAGAGCTCTTCCGTGATGAACGGCATGAACGGATGAAGGAGGAGCAGCATCTTCTCATACAGCTCGATCGCCAGAGCGAGACGGTCTTCGTCAAGCTTCTCGCCGTACGGCGGCTTGATGAGCTCGAGATACCAGTCGCAGTAATCCTTCCAGAATAGATCGTATATGTGCGATAGCGCCTCGTTCAAGCGATAGCGGTCGAGTGCCGCGTCGACGTTTGCGATCGTCGTGTTGAGCCGGTGGAGAATCCATTTCTCGACGAGATCCAGCTCTTCAAACGATCTCGCGCGACGGTAGCGCCTCGGAGCTTCGCCGGGGGCATCACTCGTCTCCATGAACTGCCCGAAGACGTTAAAGGCGTTCCAGATCTTGTTGGCGAAGTTGCGCCCCATCTCAAACTTGGATGGGTCGAGCTTTATGTCCTGACCCTGCGCGCAGAGAACGGTGAGGGAGAATCGGACGGCATCGGCACCGTACTGATCGATCATGTCGAGCGGATCGATCCCGTTGCCGAGGCTCTTCGACATCCACCGTCCATGTTTGTCCTTGATCATCCCCGTGATGAAGATGTCGCGGTACGGGATTTCGCCCGTAAAATGAATGCCCGC
>CAZKDQ010000231.1:0-4000 GCA_964551345.1 uncultured Rhodothermales bacterium | reverse complement strand
ACGGTGCCTTCCATCGGATCGATGTGTTCGATATAGCCGAGGTACACGGGGTCTCCAACCCTGACCGAGCGATACTCCGAATCATATGAGAAGACGGCGCGGTCGCCCGCCACAGAAATCAGCGTCGCCGTCTCCAGATCAACAAGATTGTCTGTGTTCGGCGGCAGATTCTCCATGATCACCGGGAAGAACGGGTTGATATCCGGTCGCCGCTTCGGAAGCACGAACTCGGGCACGTCGGGCACGGGCTCGCTGAGCAGGCTGCCGTCGGCATCCGTGATTCGGCCACTCTCGGCACTCATCCCCTCGATCCCGCCGAAGTACGCCTCGACATTCAGCGAGAACGAAACCATCACCTGCATCCGCTCCTTCTCCGAATCGCGCTCGCGCTTGATGAGGTCGATGTGGTCGAGGTTGAGATCGCGCAGGCGGTAGAACGAACGGCTGTTCTCGATATCCCACACAAAGCGGTAAAGGCTGTTGAAGTACCCGCGCCCGGTGATTCTGAACGTGTGGTAGCTGTAATCGGACAGATTCGTTGTGCGGTCGTAGGAGACGTCGAAGTTCTCGAAGCCGCTCGGAGTGAGGTCGTTCAGGTAGGCGACGACCTCCGGGCTCGTGAGCGTCTTGGGAATCGAGCGGTAGCGAGCGTTCCACTTGTTGACGGCTTCCTCCGCCAAATGCTCCGATTCAACCTCCTCCGCCAGCAGCGCCGTAAGCTCTGCCTGCTTCATGCGGATGACCTGCTCCGCCTTCTGCACGCGGTCAAGCTCCTCGGGCTGCTTCATGAACGTCATGTAGACGCCTCCTCCCACCGCCAGAACCCAGCAGAAGGTTAGAACCAGTACGTTATATCCGATATTCGACATGATTCGTGGGGATTAGGAATTGAGTGAGGCGCGGGAGACGGGCGTATCGCGACTCTCATCGCGTTGCGGCGCCTCATCCTGATGATCTACGATGCGAGCCGATTCGCTGACGCGTTCCCGAAGGTATTCGGCCGCCTCGGGCAGCGCAGAAGGAAGGGGAATGTCGATTACGAAGCTGTAGACCGGCCACTCACGGATCTCCGAGAACGTCAGTGATTCGATGTGGCCTTCCATATTCTCGGCCAGACGAACGACGCGGTCGCGTGAGGTGGCGTTGCCGTTGAGGCGCACGAGGCGCTGCCCAACCGGGCGCCATGAATCAACCCAGATTCCGCTGACGGAGGCCGTGCCGGCGGATGTCTTCTCCAGTGTGCGGCTCCAGCGATCGCTTCCGATCATGAGCGTATCGAGCACGTCGAGCGCATGCAGGTACCGCGACGAGGTGCCGCGAAGACTGTCGATACGAGCCTGAAGCTCGTGGATGTCTGTGTCGGCGAGCGTCGGTGGATGCGCACGCAGCTTCTCCTGATACTCCGCGATCGCGTACTGCTGGCTCGCGAAGCGGATGCCGAAGAAGAACACGCTCGCGAAGAGCAGCACCGACATCACCGCCACGTGCCACGTGAAGGGCAGCTTCGGTGCGCGCCGCGTGTAACGACGCAGGATGAGGTTGACGGGCTCGAACGTTCCGTCATAACGCTCCAGCGAGAGCATGCGCAGCGCGACGGCGGCGGCCGGAACGAACGACGTTCCCGATATATCAGCCGAGAACCCTGACGGCGGTGCCGGTACGTGATCCGTCAGCCGCTCGACGCACGCGTCGGGGAAGAACATCTTGAAGCTCTCAACCAGATCACCCTCGCGATCCTGGCTCAGCACGAACACGTGGTGAACCTCGCCGACACCGTACTCATCCTGCTGAAGGAGAATTCGGCTACAGATGGTCTCGGGCGCATCGATGCTGGTGAGCGAACGCAGACGCTCGACGTACATCGGCGCGTCGCCGCGCATGAACATGACGAGCGTGTCTTCCACACCAGCACGTACGATGAGCGACGTCCTTGGCTCGTCGACGGGCGGCGGAGGCGGCGGCGCATCTTCACCCTCATCCGATGCATCGATCTCAGGAAGCTCGCGGTGAAGCTTTAGCGCGCTACGCGCCAGCCCGAGAAAAAGGCTCGCCTCGGTATCCATGGCACGGACAGCCGGCATCCGCTGCTCCTTACGGCTCTTAAATGCCTGCAGCGTCTCGCTGACTGCATCCCGGGAACGAGGCAGAATGGCAAGGAAACGGTGCTCCCCCTCATCCGAAGACGTCATCGCGATGAAGGACACGCGCTCCTCATCAAAAGGCGCATCGTGCTGCTGCTTCAGCAGCTTCAGGAGCTTGGTGCGATCCGGACGCTTCTTCTTGTCCTCGGTCGGCACGCGCAGCTCGAGCTGGATGATCTCGTTCGAGCCCACGGCGAATGCCACCGTTGGATCGGCATAACCGGCATCACGGCACTCAGCGAGGATGTCGGACAGCTCGAAGTCGAACGGCACCGGCACCTCATTGCGCTCATCGGTTGCGTCAACGGAAAACTCGGAGTTCAGAAACATCTCCGAGCCGCCCGGCGCTTCACCAAACTGTATGGTGAAGTCTTCTGCCGTGCTGTCGTTTTCGAGCGATGGCGACTGCGGCTGCGAAGCGCCGCGCCCCGGTTGAGCGAGCGCTCGCTGACGCGAAAATCGGCGAATCACCGCCGGACCGTCTTCCGTCTGGTGCAGCAGCACGGCCTCGACCGTACGGCTGGTCACCATGATGCCAAGCGCGGGTTGCTGCGTACGTTTGCGTTTCATAGTCGTCTTTCGAATTCGGATCTACCGAACATCTCTCGTGAAGATCAGCGCACCAGTTGCTGGAGGCGGCGCTTGTTGTTGGCGTAGTTCATCGCGGTTTCAGCCGTAATCAGGCCCTGCCGCATCAGTCGAAACAAGTCCTGCTCGAGCGTAATCTGCCCCTGCTGGCCGCCCTCCCACATCATCTGATAGATCTCGCCGCTGTTGTCATTCTTGATGGCGGCGCGCGCCGGCGGCGTCATCCACAAAACCTCTTTTGCGAGGATGCGGCCCCCGCCGATTCTTGGAGGAAGCTTTTGCGAGACGATGCACCGGAGCACGTCGGCCAGACGGTTCCGGATGCGCTCCTGCTCCTCCGGCGGGTACTCACCGATGATGCGGTCGATGCTTTCAACGGCGGAACTGGTGTGGAGCGTCGAGAAGACTTTATGGCCGGAGTCGGTGATCTCGAGCGCGGCGGAAATGGTCTCCGGATCGCGCATCTCACCGATAACGACGATATCGGGGTCCTGGCGAAGCGCCTGCACGATGCCGTCTTTGAATGACGGGACGTCCTTGCCTACCTCGCGATGACGTACGATGCACTTCTTCGAGTGGTGCATGTACTCGACTGGCTTTCCGATGATGACGGCGTGGCCCGAAACGTCCTGGTTGTTGGCATCCATGATGGCGTCGAGCGTGGAGCTCTTGCCGGATCCCGTGACGCCGGTTACGAGCGTCAGCCCGTCGCGCTCGTGGCGGAACATCAGCCCGCGCTCGACCAGCGGATGAAAGCCGATCGATCGGAGCGTGCGCACCTCATCTGTGATTGCGCGGAAGTTGAGACCGAGGTGATCGTAGTCGAAGTAGCACGTGGCGCGAAAGCGGCGACGGCGGCCGTCGGCGCCCTTCGTTGGCAGCTCGAAGGAGAAGTCGAGCGAGTACTCCTCGAACAACACGTTGAGCTGCGTCTCAGTAAGGAGGTTGAGGAAGAGCAGGTTCGTCTCGTCCTCCTCGAATGTGCCCATCTCCTCGTAGGGTCGCTTCTCGCCATTGACGCGGTACCAGATGTGGCCGTTGCACGCCGGGCCGCCCGCGTCGAGGTCGGATGCGTCGATCGCGAGCATGAACTCGGCGAGCGATGCCATGTGCTCGCGCATCGCCGTGCGATCCTTGTCGAGGAGCGCGTTGACCTGATCGCCCAGGTAGCGGATGCGATCCTCACCCACAAGCATGCGCGGCACGTTCTCCAGCACCGTCTTAACGACCGACGGCAGCGCACGCGCCACCCTGGACGGAGCCGGTGGCTT
>CAZKDQ010000230.1:0-4022 GCA_964551345.1 uncultured Rhodothermales bacterium | reverse complement strand
CGGGCGCGGAAGTACTCCAGGCGCTCCTTGATCTTCCGCTCATAACCCATCTCGCCCGGCTCGTAGAAGTAAGTGCCCTGCATCTCGTCCGGCAGATACTGCTGCGGCTCGTAATGATCGCGGTAAGCATGCGGGTATTTATAGCCCTCGCCATGACCGAGGCCCTTCTTGTCGCGGCTCGAATCCTTCAGATGATTCGGCACATCCTCCGTCTGCTCCTTTTCAACGAACCGAAGCGCATCGAAAAAAGCGAAGGCGCTGTTGCTCTTGGGCGCCGTCGCGAGGTACAGGCAGGCCTCGGCGAGCACGAACTGCCCTTCCGGCATCCCGATGTAGTCGAAGGCCTGCGCCGCCGCCATCGTGATCTCGAGCGCCTTCGGATCGGCCATTCCGATATCCTCGCCCGCGAATATGATCATGCGACGGAAGATGAATCGAGGATCTTCCCCTGCATATACCATGCGGGCCATCCAGTAAAGCGCCGCATCGGGATCGGAGCCTCGAAGGCTCTTGATGAACGCGCTAATGGTGTCGAAATGCGCATCACCCTCTTTGTCGTACAGAACTGCGCGCCGCTGAATCGAGTCCTCGGCAACATCGAGTGTGATCCGGACCACGCCTTCGTCGTCAGGCTCGGTCGTTTCGACGGCCAGCTCGAGCGCGTTCAGCACGGACCGTGCGTCGCCGTTGGCGGTTGAGACGAGGTGATCGAGCGCATCGTCATCGACGCTGACGTTAAGCTTGCCGTAGCCCCGCGTCGGCTCGGCGATTGCCTGAAGGGCGACGCCTCGCAGGTCGTCTTCCGTCAGACTATGCAGCTCAAAGATCCGCGAGCGACTGACGAGCGCCTTGTTGACTTCGAAGTACGGGTTTTCCGTCGTTGCGCCGATGAAGACAACCGTCCCATTCTCGACGTGCGGCAGAAGCGCATCCTGTTGCGATTTGTTAAAACGATGCACCTCATCCACAAACAGAATGGTTCTCTGTTGATGGTGCTCGAGCCGCCGGCTCGCTTCGGCAATTTTCTCGCGGATGTCCTTCACACCCGCAAGGACCGCGTTCAGTGATGAAAAATGCGCGCGCGTTGTATTGGCGATGATGCGCGCCAGCGTGGTCTTGCCCGTTCCCGGCGGACCGAAGAAGATGAGTGAGGTCACACGATCCGCTTCGATGGCTCGACGCAGAAGCTTGCCGCGGCCGAGAATGTGTGGCTGGCCGATAAACTCGTCGAGCGTGCGCGGACGCATCCGGTCTGCAAGCGGCGCGCTCTGGCTACGGTATCGTTCGGCGGCTTCCTGGAAGAGGGACATCTCGGTAGAGGCTCGTTCGGCAGCGGTGCAACGCGGGGCGGCTCGTAAAGCTTCAGAAACGCGCGGCACCACGACTCAGTGCCCACGTTGACGCCCCTCGTTCACCCACAACCGCGCATGATGACATGAGAAAAGACCGTTTCTGGCCGCTGGCCGCGTTACTCGCCTTTATCCTGCTTACGACGCCCGGCTGCGAACTGATCGTTGACATCTTCCAGGCGGGACTCTGGGTCGGCATCATCCTCGTCGTCATCGTCATCGCGGTGGTTGTGTGGCTGTTCCGCATGCTCACGGGGCGGCGACGCCGGACCTGAGGGCGACACAGCGATTACGTCGCGCCGAACACCTCTTGCATCGCCCGCTCAAACTGCGTCGCGCCGCCCTGCGACGGGTGACGGGCGTAGGTGCACTCGATGCCAATCTCGGACCTCAGCAGGCGCTCGGCTTTGCGCCCGACGGCCAGAACGTGCTCTGGTTGAAGGATGTCGATGAGCTTGTGGCTCAGCCCGGCGAAGCGCCGGATCTCCGTCACGCGCGGTCCTCTGATCGTGTCGGGGCGGCCCTTGTGAAACGGGTGGAACGGGACGGTATTCCAGATGAAGAATCGCGGGAAGGCGGGCTGAAGGATCCTCCAGAAAATGCCTGCGCTGTACTCAGTCATCGGTTCGGCGCGTGTGGATGTGCGGCTCCCCGAAATCGGAAACGACGGGTCGAGCAGTTGCGCCTCACTCGTGATCGGAACGCCGGAGAAGCGGCAGCCCCATGGGCCCGGCGCCTCGATGACAAGAAGCACCGGCGGCCGCTCGCGATATGCCGCCAGGTAATTCATCAGGTTCTGCCTGCGGATCTCCGGGGCCTCAGCCACATCGCGGTCGCCATCGATGCGGTCGCGATACATGTTGAAGAGGTCTTCCGTCGAAGGAGCATTGAAAAGCTCCTGCTCGAACAGATCCGCAATCACGCGCGCCCAGTCCTCCATCACACATTCCTGCCTGATTTACCTGCGCCTCGAGCTTAGATCTCAGTGCAGTCTCGCGAACAACCCTTAACCGGTCTCGAAGTCCTCAACCGGTAACGGATCCGAAAGGTCGAATTCAGCTTCATACCTCAACGTATCCCGCAAATAAAGTCGATAATGATATCGCTGATTTTCGTGGTCGAACGACTTCGACCAGCGGTTGATTTCACGTGAGGGTCGCTCGGCTATCGTTCGTTCATCAGAAGGAAAGTAGACCGTTTCGGCGTCCCCGTCCTCGTCCGCGTACCCACCGTAGAGGTTGGCATCGTACTCCGTCCCATTAGGATAGCGGTGGTCGTGGCTCAGGTGCAGACGTCCGTTCATTCGTCTGACGATCCAGGTTCTGGAGCGGTCGTCGTCGACGTAGAACGGCATCCTGACCTCATCTTTGCTACAGTCATCCAGTATCATGACGAGGTCGGCACCTTCGAGCGGATTCCCCTCGCCGAGTTCTACCAACGTGCTCTCGCCACGATATGCGTAGCCACAGTAATCGGCGTAGTTTTCCAGAAAGCTAGTTTCGTTGGTTTCCGATGCACAGGCTGATGCCATGCATGCTATCAGAAATGCCGAAACAAATGTCGCTCTGCGATGATGGATCATAGGGATTCGAGTGGTCCGCGGTACTGTTCGACATATTCAGGCTGCTGAAGGGTCACTTAGCAAGCCGTTGATTTATCAACGGCCTGTGCAAAGGTCAGTTGTTCGCCAGTCTCTTAGCTGTCCGACGAAGTCGGTCGTTGTGATGGGCGAACATCGTGTCCCCAGTGAATTGGTGGAAGTGCAACTGATTCCGTGAGATCGAACACAAGATGATGCCGCCATTCGCCGTTTCGAATCGTCCCATATTCAAACCGATCGTCTGGATGGATTTCGATTCGCCATCCGCTCGACATGTCAGCGCGTACCATTAGAAACTCCTGCCGATTCGCGGTGCCGTCGGTGATCGTTTGCGCGCCGTACCAGGTGTTCTCTTCCTCGCTGCCGTCGGCGTGACGGTGGTCGTGCCGCAGTTCGAGGGCATCGTCATGACGAATTAAGACCCACGTTCGCGAGCGATTATCGTCGACGTGCAACGGAAAGCGGAGCTCCTCGTCGCCGCACTCCCAGAAATGAACGATGAGTTTCGCCTCAGGATCTATCTGGTCATCGGGCGCCTGAAGAAGCTCGCCTTCAGCAGCGGCTTCACACAGTGCGACGAGATTTGCCCAGAATGCATCCTGCGGGGCTATCTCCGGATCAGACGTTGTTCCACGAACCGACTCGATACCGGAAGGAGGAGTTGCGGCAGCGGTTGCTACCACAAAAATCATTAGGATCGGTAATGTGCGGGCGAAAGGATTCATAGCGTTATTTCTTAATCACGTATGCTAAAAGGTCGTTCAAGTATTATGATCGGCGATGGCAGGCAGATTTCGTCTAAACCTGTCCCCCTGAATCAACGGCACATCAGTCGCCAACGTTGAATATCTCATCCGACCCTATCCATCATCATCAAAATATGCCTTCCCACCATTCCGGTTGATCTTTGAGCCATCGATCAAACCAAGCGAGGATGGTATTCGTCCAGATGATGTTCTTCTCGTAATCCAGGATGTGATGGTCCTGCGCTTCAACTTCCACATACTCAACCTCCCGCCCGAGGAGCTTGAGCGCCGTGAACATCTGGAGGCTTTCACCGACCGGCACGTTCG
>CAZKDQ010000229.1:0-4050 GCA_964551345.1 uncultured Rhodothermales bacterium | reverse complement strand
GTGTTGGAACATCCGGGCTATCCGGATATCGGGCAGGAACAAAAACACCATCACACCGGGGCACGGTACATTGAGTATCTGGCCCGATACTCATTCATGTTCGTCTCGCCATCGCGGTGCCGGCTGGAGTTTCTAAAGTACGGCGAATCCGCAGCCGCCGGTTGTCTCCCTGTAGGGGCTACGCCGAATGGCTTTCCGGCGGGAGCCATGGATGGCTTTGTCGAACTCGACTTCAGCAATGCATTCCGGCTCGCTCGATCCACTCGGCGTGCGTTGCAGATGCCAGTCGACGAGGTCAAGGCGCGGGCGGAGACCTACAGAGCAGCCTTACGGGTATATCGAAATCCTACCGTGCTTAATGAAACGCTCGATGACTTTCTCGCGTCTGCAGGCCGTTCTTAACTGGATGCTGTCGGGTCCCGATTCTTTCAGACAAGTCGCGGGATAGAACCAGTACCATCAGTGACAATGTTGTTTCCATCTATATACCCCCTCGTCCATCATGACACGAGCAGTTCTTACCATTGCCACGGGTAAGCAGCTATACCTCGAAATGGCAGCGGCACTTGCTCGTTCATTTCGTTTGTGGAATGATCCGCAAGATATTGATTTCATATTTGCGACAGATCAGCCAGACTTAATTCCAGCAGACCTAGATTGGGTTAAAGTCTACCGGATGAAACCGGGAGAGTACGGTGAGGGGTTCTCCCCGAAGCTCCATATCGATCGCATGTCGACCGCTGATGCGACGCTGTATATTGACGCTGATTGTTTATGCGTCGGTTCCCTCGAAAGCGTATTCGAGCGCTTCAGCGGGCACGCTGTCTCGGCTGTGGGCAAGGAAATGAATCAGGGGGAGTGGTTTGGGGACATTCGCTCACGCTGCGCGAGATTCGAAGTCGCTTCTATTCCGGTTTTTGTGGGTGCTCTCTACTATTTCGAGAAAGGAGAGGGGGCCACTGCCGTATTTCAAGAAGCTCGCCGTTTAGAAGCTATGTATGATGAGATTGGTCTTGTGAGACTGCGGGGCCGACCGAACGAAGAGCCACTCATATCGATCGGGATGGCAGTGAACGGGCAAAGCCCGGTTCCGGATAATGGTGCGGTCAAGGCAGACGCAATGCACTTTCCGGACGGCATCGAAATCAATGTGATCTCAGGTTACGCCCGCTTTATCAATTCGAGCGGACATACTCAGACAACATCCCCGGATATACCGGCTGCATTGCCTGTAGTCGGCCACTTCAATGATTCTTTCGGACATAGCTTGCCCTATACTCGCGAGGCATTAGTACTTGAAGGGGTTATGGCCAGGGGGTACTCTGCTCGCGTGGCGAAAGTACGTGCACTGCTTAGGGAGAGCATGCCCAAATCGATAGAGGCGTCGACCAAGAATTTCCTCCGTCCTCTGTATCGTCGTGTTCTCGGAGCCAGAAAGGTCAGACGAAATCCACGGCTATGATGTCACAGATTGATTGAAACACAAGCACAGATATACACGGATTATGTGGCTTTCTGGTCATCATTTCGCAAAGAAGTCGAACTCGGTAGAGGGTATCGGCATGGGTGCTCGCGAGACGTTGGATGATCATTGACGGCGTTCTGGCATTTCCCATACCCCCGTTTAGAATACCTTACGCAGAATTTCCCCGATGGGGTCCGTTATGTAGCGTACGTATTCTTGTTCATCTCATGGATACCGACAGACGCTAATCACCAATCGAATCCGCCTTTCTTGCGACTCCTATTTGTCACTCCAGAGTACCAGAATGCCGGTGGCGGCATCTCTACATTTTATGAGAACCTTTTGCCGGCTCTCGTAAGTCAAGGGCATGAAGTCCACGTAATGGTGGGTAGTGCCTTCCGCATAGGTGAGCGAAAGTATGTAGAAGATGGTGTCATGGTTGAATGGCTTCGCCCTGAGCTTTTTGAAAAGCATCTGTCTGGCTTTTCGCGATACTCGATAATGCCTGAACTTCAGCGGCATCTTGCTGCCGCTTGGGCGCTCTATGAGCAGGCTGGATTAAGGAAGAGTTTTGATGCCGTCGAAGTCGTCGACTGGGGATTGTTATTTGTTCCCTGGGTACTGGCTTCGGATGAATTACCAGTCGTAGTTCAACTTCATGCCAGCACCGGCCAGATTGACTGGCATGACCCCGACTTACAACGTCCCCTTCAGTATCAAATCGTGAGGGAGATCGAGCGTAACCTTCTCCCTCTCGCCTCGGCGAGGATGACGCTGTCGTATCAGAATCAACGATACTGGGAGGAGCGTCTAGGGGCTAATATTGATTATTGCCCCCCGGCCTATTTAGCAGCCCCCGAGACAACTGATCTAATAGATACCTCTAACAAGGTGGCCTTCGGCTTTTGTGCGGCGCGCATACAGTACTGGAAGGGTCCGGTTGTATTATGCGAAGCTCTTAGACTTCTTGGTCGAGATGCTCCTCAGGTCTATTGGGCGGGTCGTGATACGCGTTACTCCATCGCAAGCAAGACTACTTCGATGTCTCAGTATCTCACAGACATATTCCCAGACGTGGTGGACAGAAAGCTTTTCTTCCTCGGTCAACTTAGCCGACGAGAAGTGATGTCAAGGATGAGCGCTGCCAGGTTCGGAGTCGTCCCCTCCTTATGGGACGTGTATAATTATTCGGCGGTCGAGATGATGGGGCTAAGAAAGCCTGTTATCATTTCGGAGGGCGCTGGCGCAAGTGATATCGTCCAGAGCGGTGCAAATGGCTTTCTTGCGGCCACCGGTAATTCAGTCGATCTCGCCGAACAATTAACGAGGGTCCAACATCTGGATGCTCGCGAGATTACGGAGATCGGCAGGGAATCGGCAAGGACGGTCGCCGTCGAACTCGCACCCAGCGTAATTGCCGGACGTCGGATCAAGCACTTCGAAGATCTTGTCAAACGGAGCGGAGCTCCAAAAGTGCCAGACGAATGGAGCCGTAACTTGGTAGAGCCGTCTACCAGCGGATCATTGGAAGATAGTCTTGAGGATATCCCAATGCGTTCGCTGGCGGAATATCTTCGATCACGCGTATCTCGCAAAATAAAAAAGAAGTTCTTCGGCAATGGGTATAAATAATAAAGCTGGAACGCTTGCGCTATGTATTCCTGCATACAATGCGGGGTGGTGCCTACCCCGTCTACTTGAATCGGCCAGCAAGCAATCGGTGCCGTTCGATGAGATCATGGTATACGATGATTGTTCAACAGACGACACAGCCGAGGTTGCCAGGAAGTACGGTGCTCGAGTTATTGCCGGGGACGAGAATGTAGGGTGTTCGACAGGAAAGAACCGTCTCGCCGAGGCGTCGACGTCTGAGTGGATACACTTTCATGACGCCGACGATGAACTGAAACATGACTTTGTGAAGGCCGCCCACGAATGGATCTCCCAAGGAGACAGTGCACCGGACGTGGTCCTGTTTTCATATGACTGGATTGATCATGATACGGGTGAATTGCTGAACACTCGTGTTTTCGATAATGAAGCGCTACGAACAGACCCAGAGGCATATACCATCTCTGAACAGATTAACCCCTTCTGTGGTCTCTATCGCCGATCATCCATCCTTGCTGCAGGCGGTTATGACGTTGATCCGCTTGTACTCTACAATGAGGATGATGCGTTTCATATGCGTTTAGCCCGTGAGGGCTTGACGTTTGCGGCGGATCCTCGTGTGACGGTAGTGAACTACCGTATTGGTGGTTCAATGTCGCAAGCGAATTACCTAAAGTGTGCCCAAGCAAAATATCATGTAATGCGTAAAGCAGCGCAGTTATCGGGCTCGCAGTATCATCGACTCATCGCTTCCCAGCTATGGGTGGTGGCGGGGCAGCTTGCTAGTCAGGGAGACTTTAAGACAGCTAGCAATGCGCTCCATCTGGCGACAGACATCGGCGGGCGCATGCCTCCCGAGTCTTCGGGAAGTACACTGTTTCGAAGTCTGGCATACATTTCGCCGATACTTTCCCTAAAACTGCGGGAGCAGTTTATTCGAAGAGCGAAGCCATACCTGAGAGCAGGATGAACTC
>CAZKDQ010000228.1:0-4057 GCA_964551345.1 uncultured Rhodothermales bacterium | reverse complement strand
GGTGCGGTGAATCTCGCATGGCAGGACATGTCGGGATACGAGCATGGGTATGTGATCGACAGATCGGTCGATCGGGGCGACTATGAGGAAATCGTACGCCTCCCGCCCGACGCGAATCAGTATACCGACTCATTGAGCATTCCCTATTTCGAAGCGAACTACCGGCTACGCGCCTTCGCTGAACGGGATGGGAGAATCGTCGCGGACTCTACGCTCGAATCCGCCGTTCAAGTTGGAGACCCGACGCCTCGTTTAGACATCGAGCTGGTATCAGAACTCGAGACACGGCTCAGGTGGTCATCGGAAGGAAGAAATGATTATAAAGTCGAGATTGAACGTCGTGAAGGTTCGGGCGAATTTGAACCGGTCGCGATCCTCGATTATGACGCGCAATTTTATCGAGACCGATTTAGCGTCAAGACAAACACGTCATATACCTACCGTCTACGTGGCATAGCGGGTAATCGGCCTTATCCTGAGTATAGCTACGCGGGTATCGAAGCGCGTATCGAGCCGCCACGCACTCCCTTTGTTGACCCACAACCGGACTACGTAGACCTTAATTGGTGGCGATCCACTTTACATCGCGGCTGGATCATTGAGAAATGCATCGAGTCGACTGATGAGTGCGTCACGATTGAAATCGACGCCACCAACACGGGTTCGTATCCCGGCTTCAAAGACTACGATGTCGATCGGGCACACCGGTACCGATACAGGGTCAAGTCGTTGAATTCGAATTATAGTTCCGCGATCAACGTGGGGCTCGTATCACGGATACTTTTCAGACGGCTACTCTCGTCGACTACATCCCGGTATTTCAATGACATCGACCGTGCCGGCAGGAACATCCTGATGGGCACTACTGCAAACGATGTCGAGGTTATCAATCCGCATACGCGTCAGTCAACCTGTTCTTTTGCAGTCCGCTATCGCACAGGTGCAATTTCCGGAGACGGCCGGAGAATTGCGGTTCTCGCATACAACGAGGATGCCACTGCCATGGTGGTTCAATTCTTCGATTGTGAGCAAGGACAGGTGGGTGCCCGCTTCGATGTGCCTCCGCTCGATCCTGGCCCTGAGCCGCAAATCTCAATGAATGAGGCCGGCACGCACGCCTATATCGGAGATGCTTCCGGCACTCTGGCATACGATCATCAGAATGGTCTCATCTGGTCGACACGCGGTAATAACATTCCATCGTACAATGCCGCCGTCTCAGATCCCCTTGACACCTACCTGGTCGAGAGGGGACCGACCGCTCTTCGAGTCCGGTCTTCATCAGACGGCGCTACGCTTTGGACGCTTCCGGTGTCGTGCCACGGCGTAACGCGCTCTTCGATCTCAAGTGACGGCCGTCTGCTTGCGTGTCCGACAGACTATGACGTCAACATCTATTCCCTGCAGGACGGAGACATCGTCACAACATTACCGATCGGAAATCGGCCCGAAGCGGTAGGCTTTTCGGCGGACGGACAACGCCTTGCCGTATTGACCTCGGAGTTACGAATCTGGGATCTGAATACAAGAAACGTATTGTCCGAAATATCTAACGCGCCGGGAGATCTCGACTGGTGGTGGATCACGCTGCCGTATCACAAAGGAACGGATAGCTTTATGATCGCCGCACCGCGTGCCGTGTTCAGCTTATCCGAAGTCGTGGGATTGTGGGATAGAATCGGAGGCGATCAGTAACGTACCTATCTGACTGTTGAATTACCCAACGTCCCTGGCCTAAGACAAATCGAGCAGATCAAGGCGTGCAAAGAGGTGCGACTGAGGCGTACTTTAGTACGTCGCAGGGAGCGCCGACGAAGCAGAACGCAGAGATGTTCGATTTGTCTTAGGCCTGCTATGCCCCACATCATCAGTGATACCACCATGACAAACATTATGCGGTGCGGCCTCTTATTTTTGATTGCGATTTTACTGACCACGCCGAGTACGAATGCCCAGGTCACGGATACGGTGGCGATGGAAGAAGTCATCTTTCGACTACCGTCTGACGATACATTTCTGGTAGTCATAGATCACGACTTCCACAACTACGCTGTTATTACACCTACGGATACTGTCGTCGAACTTTCTGTCGGCCGACACCACCTCACCATTGCAAGCCGTGGTTCATTCGACTCGATCGTTCGTTTAGATGTGGATTCAGACACGCTTACGTACGTTGATATATACAAATACCCCGCCCCTTCGCGTCCATCGTACCCGTTGCATCAACACTCCAGCTATCCGCGATTAGTCTGGGGCGCGACGCTCGCCGTTCACACCGATGCGGATGCCACCATTTTCGTCAACGGCGAGCCGTTAGGCACCGGACGTGCATTACTAGATCTGCCCGAAGGCGATCATGACGTGGTAATCGTGCATCCAGTTTTTGGACGCAAGGCGACGGGCGTGTATGTGGTTGATAATCGGCTCACGACGGCCGATATATACTTCCGCCCGGATGCGGGTACAATGCGTTCGGCCGCCTTTCTGCCTGGTGGAGCTCATTTTTACAGGGGCCAGAAGCTTCGAGGTTCAGTGGCCTTTGCGCTGGTGGCCGGCGCTGTGGCCGGTGCCACGCATGCTCATCTCAAGGCACTTCCCCTTAACGACGAGTTTACTACCGTACAGCGCCAATATTATTTGGCAGTGACGGAGAACGAGGTGAAGGCGAGAGGTGATCGTGCGGAGGAACTAGCGTCCAGCATTAATAATTACCGCTCTCGTAGAAACCTGATGCTCGGCATTGCGGCCGGCTCCTATGTGCTACAATTAATCGACGGGGTGCGCAGGCCTCGCAGCGGATTCCGCGAGCCGATCGACCATAAGTACCTGCTCGAGCCGTCGTTCGGCGCCGACGGCGCGCAGCTGCGTTTCAGGTATCGATTCTGAGGCTGTTACCTGCTAAAGACGAGCAGCGGACCCCAAATGACGCCGTCAGACAGCATCCTGGCCACGGTTGGCCCCGTGCGCAGTGGATCTCTGGGATTTGAGTCCCCGCGTTCGACCTGGCGAGGATAGGAGACGTCCAAAGAGTCTCGCAGTCAGTCGCCGTCATCATCCCGACGAACCGAATCCTTTCGTCTTTTCTGTACGATGCGCTTTAGGTTGAGAGAAGTCGCCAATCAATAGATCTCCATCAATCGATGACGACCATCTTTCCCGTGAATACCTGCTTGTCGACGGTCATACGATAAAGGTAAACGCCAGCTGAAAGATGTCTGGAATCGAGTTGGAGCTCATGATACCCCGCCGCTAATTGACCATCCGTTAGGGTAGAAACCCTGCGTCCAACCAGGTCGAACAATTCGATGGTGACATTGGCAGGCTCAGGGAGCTGGAAGGGTAGCCGCGCCGAACCGCGGACAGGGTTCGGGTAGGC
This sequence comes from uncultured Rhodothermales bacterium, assembly GCA_964551345.1. Taxonomy (GTDB): domain Bacteria; phylum Bacteroidota; class Rhodothermia; order Rhodothermales; family CAZKDQ01; genus CAZKDQ01. The sequence continues at coordinate 678 of CAZKDQ010000228.1, read as the reverse complement.
CGGGCCGAGGCCAAGCTCCGCCGGAAGTTCGTCGACGGCTACCGATGTCGCATCGGATTCAATGTAGGTGAATGATCGGACTTCAGATTCCCAGCCATCCGAGTTAGTAACGCGCCAATAGTACGTACCATAGAATTCGGGCGTATACTCGTAGCTAAGTAGAGCCGGTCCCTCTACGCGTACCACGCCCGACTTTAAATCCGGGTCGGGGGAAATCCGAAGTGTGAATTGATGCGTGCGAAGGTCACCGGTCCACTCGAACGCGACGGTGCCTGAGAGTTCGCTGCCGTCCTCGGGCGACACCAACTCGGGTGTCTCAAGCGGCACCGAGCTATCTAAAAGAAGCGACGGATAGGACGCGCCCTCTTCGATCGTCCAGGTTGATCCGAAGGGCCACGCTTCAAAACTCTCGCTCCTGCGCATCTCAGTTGTAGTCAGTCCTCGTATTCCCTCATCTCGACCGTCACCCACGCCTACATCAACGCCGCTGACCTCGCGATTCCAGTAGCTGGAAAAAACTCCCCTATGGTTCTCGCCGATCAGCCCGCCAACCTTGGATGTACCTGTCACGGACCCGGCCGCATAACTTCTTCGGATCGTCTCGTCGGCCCAGTTGTATCCCAGTAACCCACCGACCTGGCTGTTTCCGCGGACCGAACCCGTCGCAAACACATCGTA
>CAZKDQ010000227.1:0-4060 GCA_964551345.1 uncultured Rhodothermales bacterium | reverse complement strand
CGCCACGCTCAAGAACCTCATCGAGCACTTCTCGAAGCATACACTCAGCCTCGCCAGCGTCCCGGAGGACGAGCTCGGTAACGGCTACGAGTACCTGATCAAGCAGTTTGCTGATGACAGCGGGCACACGGCGCAGGAGTTCTACACGAACCGTACGCTGGTTCACCTGATGGCTCAGATGCTGGAGCCGCAGCCCGGCGAGACCATCTACGACCCCACGTGCGGCACGGGCGGGATGCTCATCTCCTGTCTGGCCGAGGTGAAGCGGCGTGGCGGCGACACCCGTACCATGGGCCTGTACGGACAGGAGCTGATCGGCATCACGGCTGCGATCGCCCGGATGAACCTGGTGCTGCACGGCGTCTCAGACTTCCACATCGCCAGCGGCAACACGCTGAGTAGTCCGGCCTTCGTCGAAGGCGACCGTCTTCGCACCTACGACGTGGTGCTAGCCAATCCGCCGTACTCGATCAAGAAGTGGGCTCGCTCGGCATGGGAGAGCGACCCGTGGGGGCGCAACTTCCTCGGCACGCCGCCGCAGAGCCGGGCGGACTATGCCTTCTTCCAGCACATCCTTCGCAGCATGGATCCGGAGACAGGCCGATGTGCTGTTCTTTTCCCCCACGGCGTTCTCTTCCGAAATGAGGAAGCCGAAATGCGGCGCAGGCTCGTCGAAGCCGACCTGGTGGAGTGCGTGCTCGGGCTCGGGCCTGGCCTCTTTTACAACTCCCCCATGGAGGCCTGCGTGGTTGTTTGCAGGAGTCAGAAGGCCGAAGCGCACAAGGGCCGCATCCTGTTCATTGATGCCGTGGAAGAGATCGCACGCGAGCGAGCTCAGAGCTTTATGAAGCCCGAGCATCAGCAGCGGATTCTCAGCGCGTATCAGGCCTTCGAGGATGAGCCTGGCTTCGCTGCGGTGGTCCCGGCCGATGAGGTGCTAGCCCGCGATGGCAGCCTGTCGATCCCGCTCTACGTCAAGAAGTCAAACGGAAAGAGGGCGTCCGGCTCAGAAGTCTCGCTAGCCGACGCCTGGGCCGAGTTCGACGAGGGCAGCAGAGAGTTCTGGGCGCAGATGGATGGGCTGGTCGAAATGCTGGACAACGTTCTAGTCGAAGGGTAAATGATGTCGGAAATACAAGTGCCCAGGAGGTCATCAGGCTGGAGCAGGGTCGCATTCGGTGACGTGGTGCAGCTCTCCCGGAAGCGGTCGACTGATCCAGAGACTGACGGCTACGAGCGCTACGTAGGACTGGAACACATCGACCCGGGCGAGCTCCGCATACGTCGCTGGGGCGACATCGCGGACGGAGTGACCTTTACGAGTGTCTTTCACCCGGGACAGGTGCTTTTCGGAAAGCGTCGAGCCTACCAGCGAAAGGTCGCGGTGGCGGACTTCAGCGGCGTTTGCTCAGGCGACATCTACGTGCTGGAACCGAAAGTTGACGCCCTGCTACCGGAGCTGCTTCCATTCATCTGCCAGACCGAAGCGTTCTTTGAGCATGCGGTGGGTACATCGGCCGGGTCGCTCTCACCACGCACCAACTGGAAGAGCCTGTCAGATTTCGAGTTCGCCCTGCCGCCGATCGAGGAGCAGCGGCGGATGGTCCGCCTGCTTACGGCGGCGCGTTCTTCCGTTGACGCTGCCTCTGCGCTTGTCGAAGAGGCTAAGCGGCTGCGTTTGTCTCACATCTTCGACTTTGAATCGCAGGTGTCTAAGGCAACTACTATCAAATCGTTGATCGCTAACATTGAGGCAGGCAAGAGTCCCGCAAGTAAGGGCGAGGAGGTTAGCCCAGACGGCTTCGGCGTGCTCAAAGTCAGTGCTGTGGGCGATTGGGAGTACGATGCCTCTGAGGCCAAATCGATCAGCTCGGATGACTATCTCCCCCATCTGGCAGTTCGTGATGGCGATCTATTAATCACGAGAGCCAATGCAAACCCGGAGGCCGTGGGCCGTACTTGTATTGTTGCGACTACTCGGGACCGCCTGATGCTTTCGGATAAGACTTGGCGGGCGCAACTTACCGAAGAAGCGCATATGGTGCCATTCGGCGTCTTGGCTTGGACTAAAAGCAAGTCATTCCGGACGCATGTTCTAAACCATCTCAATGGAACAGATGCGAAGAACATATCTCAGAAGCGCTTTCTAGCGGGGCCTGCCCCCATGGTCGATGATAAGTTCCAAGCATTTGATTCCCGGACGAGGGAGCTATGTCATGCAGTACACCAAGCAAGACAACGTCTCTCTGACTCTCAACGGTGCTATCGGCAGGTCATAGAGGAGGTGCTTTGTAGATGAGCTTCAACGAATCCAACACAGTCGAAGCCTTCGTCCGCGACCGCCTGTGCGGGCAGACTGCCGCCATCAGAGAAGGTGTCACCGCAGAACCCGCGCTGGGCTTCGGCGGCCGATGGGCCTTCATGGATACAGCGAAACTCGGAAGACAGCCGCAGGAGGTCATGGTAGAGTCGCAGCTACGGGATGCCCTGATCCGCCTCAACCCCACGATCGCGGAGCGGCCCGAACGTGCAGACGACGCGCTCTATCGCCTTCGGGCGATCATCATGACCGTACGAGACACGGGGCTGGTGAAGGCCAACGAAGAGTTCGCCGCGTGGCTGCTCGGCGAGAGGTCTATGCCGTTTGGGAAGAATGGCGAGCACGTTACCGTGCACCTGATCGACTTCCAAGAGCCGAAGAACAACCAGTTCATCGTCACGCAGCAGTTCACGTTCCGAGCCGGCAAGACCGAGAAGCGAGCGGATCTGGTGCTGCTGGTGAATGGCATTCCCCTCGTGGTCATCGAGGCCAAGACGCCGGTCCGTTCCAGCCAGAGCTGGGTAGATGCTGCAATCCAGGTCCACGATGACTACGAGAAAAACGTCCCGGAGCTGTTCGTGCCAAACGTGTTCTCCGTGGCCACCGAAGGCAAGGAGTTTCGCTACGGCGCCATCGGGATGCCCGTAGAATTATGGGGGCCGTGGCGTCTCGAAGAGCAGGTCTCCCTGCCGTCGATGCAGCAACTCGAGAAGGCGGTCGACTCGATGCTCCGTCCGCACGTGGTGCTCGACATGCTGTCCAGCTTCACGGCTTACGCCACGCACAAGGGCAAGCAGCGCATCAAGATCATCGCCCGCTACCAGCAGGTCGACGGTGTCAATCGGATCGTCGACCGCGTCATAGCCGGGCGGCTGCGCAAGGGGCTGATCTGGCACTTCCAGGGATCGGGCAAATCGCTCCTGATGCTCTTCGCTGCGCGCAAGCTGCGCCTACATCCCGGCCTGAAGAACCCGACCGTGTTGGTGGTGGTCGACCGCATCGACCTCGACAGTCAGATCTCCGGCACGTTCTACGCCGCCGACATGCCGAACCTGGTGCGCACCGAGAGTCGTCGAGAGCTTCAGGAGCTACTCGAGAAGGATGTTCGGAAGGTCATCATCACGACCATCCACAAGTTTGGCGAAGCCGATGGCATTCTGAACACGCGCAACAACATCATCGTGCTGGTAGATGAGGCGCATCGCACGCAGGAAGGCGACCTCGGCCGAAAAATGCGCGACGCGCTACCGAACGCGTTCCTCTTTGGCCTCACCGGCACGCCGATCAATAAGGCCGCGCGCAACACCTTCTATGCCTTCGGCGAGGAAGAGGACCACGGCGGTTACATGAGCCGCTACAACTTCGAAGACTCCATACGAGATGGCGCTACCAAGCCGCTGCATTTCGAGCCACGGATGGTCGACCTGCAGATCGACCAGGATTCCATCGAGAGTGCGTACGCAGAGCTGACGGCCGGCCTGAGCGATGAGGACCGCGACAGGCTCGGCAAGACGGCCGCCAAGATGGCCGTGCTTCTCAAAGCGCCGGAGCGCGTCCAGGCTATCTGCACCGACATTGCGCAGCATTTCGAGGAGAAGGTGGCTCCGAACGGCTTCGGCGCACAGGTGGTGACCTTCGACCGCGAAAGCTGCCTGCTCTACAAGGAGCAACTCGACAAACACCTGCCGCCGGAAGTGTCGGACGTAGTGATTTCCGTCAACAGTGGTGAGAAGCAGTACG
>CAZKDQ010000226.1:0-4071 GCA_964551345.1 uncultured Rhodothermales bacterium | reverse complement strand
ATTCTCAACCTCATCGATACTCGGCTTCTGCCGCAGCGAGATGGACACACACTCCATATGGCCGTCTATGACCGAAACCCGGTTACACTGAGCGCTCACGCGGATGTCCGCATTCTGAACCTCGTCATCCACAACATGGCCGAGCAGTTTGAGCGTCTCCGTTTCCAGCTTCTCCTCTTCTCCGCCGATGTACGGAACGACGTTACCCAGCGCATCCAGCGACGGGACGCCTGGATAGCCCGCTCCCGAAAGTGCCTGCATCGTCGTGACCTGCACCTTCTCTACGCCGAACGCGTCGTGCAGCGGCTTAAGGGCGCACACGAGACCGACGGTCGAACAGTTCGGATTGGTAACGATGAACCCGCCGCTTCCAAATGTCGGCTGTTTCTTAATGAGCGCGAGGTGATCCGCATTGACTTCGGGGATCATCAACGGCACATCCGGCCGCATGCGATGATTGCGGGCATTCGAAATCACTGGAATTCCCGCCGCGGCGAATCGCTCCTCCGCCTCCCCCGCAACCGATGCATCGAGGCCGGAGAAAAGCAGGTCGACATCAAGATCCTCATCCAGCGACCGGACGATTTGATCGGCGATGTCAGACGGAAGCTCACCTTCCGCCATCCAGTTGGCGGCATCGACATACCGCTTACCTGCGGATCGTTCGGATGCCACGAGTGTCGTGATCTCAAACCACGGATGATCCTTCAATAGTTCGACGAACTTCTGGCCGACGGCGCCGGTTGCGCCGAGGATGCCGACGCGGTACTTGGTAATCATTGTGATGGGCTAAGGGAAATGTTCTGTCAGACGGTGCGACAGACCGCCTTTCGAGGATGAGTGTCTGCTGATAATCCTGATGTGGAGTCCTTGCGCACGTCTTGCTCGGCGACCGAATAGAGCCATTTTGTGAAAATGGATTCGAGCGCGTCGAACTCGATCAGAAAAGCGTCGTGCCCGTGAATCGAGTCGATGACCGCCAGCTCCGCATTCGGCAGTGCCTCCGACAACTCCACCTGCTCCTCGATCGGGTAGAGAACGTCGGAACCGATGCCGATTACGAGTGCCGGCTGTTCGACTGAGCGGAGAACTTCGTGAACGGTGCCCCGGCCGCGCGCCACGTCATGCGTATCCATCTGCCGCGTGAGGTGGACGTAGCAGTTGGCGTCGAAGCGATCTACGAGCTTCTGCCCCTGGTAGCGCAGGTAACTCTCGACGGCATACGCGTCGCTATCAGTCATTCGATCGCGACCGAATCGTTCTTCGAATGAGGAGCGCGTGCGGTACGAAATCATGGCGGCCATTCGCGCCGCGGCAAGCCCCTGCGCCGGCGGATCACCTGAGTCGTACCTGCCACCGGCCCAACGCGGATCAGCGAAGATTGCCTGTCGCTGCATCTCGCTCCATCCGATGCACCATGCCGAATGACGCGCGCCCACGGCGATCGGAGCGATTGCGTCGACGATGTCTCTGTGAAACGCCCACTCCAGCACCTGCATCCCGCCCATGGACCCGCCCGTGACGAACCGGATGCGACGTACACCTAGCTCGTCGATGAGTCGCCGGTGGAGACATACGGTGTCGCGGATTGTGGCGTTCGGAAAATCGGGGCCGTACGGCCGGCCGGTGTCGGGGTTGACCGACAGCGGGCCGACCGTGCCGTACGGCGATCCGATCACATTGGCACAGATGACGAAGTATCTGTCCGTGTCGAGAACGCGTCCCGGCCCGAGCATCTGCCCCCACCACGCATCAACTGAGGTGTCTCCCGTCAGTGCGTGGCAGACCACGACGGCATTGTCTGCCGCGGCATTGAGCTCGCCCCATGCCTGATACGCGACGGGGACATCCCGCAACACAGTGCCGGATTCAAGCTCGAACCTATCGAAGTTGAACGTCTGCACGAAACGACTCAGATCGATACGATGATCAAGCGGGGGCGCCCGAGCGAACCTTCGAGAGCGCCTGTGCGAAGTCGTCCTTGATGTCATCGATGTGCTCGATGCCAAGGGACACGCGAACCAGATCCGGACTCACGCCTGCAGTAAGCTGCTCCTCCGCTGAAAGCTGCTGATGCGTTGTCGATGCCGGATGGATCACCAGCGTCTTCGCATCGCCGACGTTCGCAAGATGGCTCGCCAGCTCAAGACTCTCAACGACCGTACGTCCTTCCGCTTCGCCGCCGTTCACTCCAAACGCGAGCACCGCGCCAAACCCGTTGCGCAGATACTTCTTCGCAAGCTCATGGTAAGGGTGATCTTCCAGCCCCGGATAGCTCACCCAGGAAACGGCTTCATGCTCACGGAGCCAGCGAGCTAGCTCGAGGGCGTTGTCCGCGCTGCGTTGCACACGAAGCGACAGCGTCTCGAGGCCCTGAAGCAGCAGGAAAGATCCAAACGGATTCTGAGCCGGGCCTAAATCACGCAGCCCCTCGACGCGAACCCGCAATGCGAATGCGGCATTGGCACCGAGTACGCCGTTGGGCCCAAACGTCTCCCAGAAGTTGAGGCCATGATAACCCGGCGACGGCTCCGTGAAGTGCGGGAAGCGGCCGTTATCCCACGGGAACGTCCCTCCGTCGATGATCACGCCACCGATGGTCGTGCCGTGGCCACCGATCCATTTGGTCGCGCTTTCAACCACGATATGCGCGCCGTGATCGAGCGGGCGGAACAGGTAGCCGCCTGCGCCGAAGGTGTTGTCTACAACAAACGGCACGCCGTGCTTTTCGGCAAGCTGCGAAAGGCGGTCGAAGTCCGGAACGTTGAAGCGGGGGTTTCCGATCGTCTCGACATAGATCGCCTTCGTGCGATCGTCGATCAGCGCCTCGATTGAATCGACGTCATCGCCATCTGCGAACCGCACGTCGATGCCCAGCCTCGGGAAGGCGACCTTGAACTGATTGTAGGTCCCACCATAGAGGTAGCTCGAGGAGATGATGTTGTCTCCGGCGTGCGCGAGCGCAGTGATCGTAAGAAGCTGCGCAGCCTGGCCGCTAGCCGTAGCAACCGCAGCCACGCCTCCTTCGAGAGCTGCCATTCGCTGCTCGAAAACATCCGTCGTCGGATTCATGATCCGCGTATAGATGTTGCCGAACTCCTTGAGGGCGAAGAGGTTGGCGCCATGGGCCGCGTCCTTGAAGGCGTAGGACGTGGTGGCGTAGATGGGTACGGCCCGAGATCCCGTTGTGGGGTCCGCCGTCTGGCCGGCATGCACCTGAAGGGTGTCAAAATGCCGGGGTCTGGATTGTCCGTTCTGGCTCATTCCGCTGGAAATGTGTGGTGAAAGTGACGTGGCACTCACCCTGATGGCGCAGGAACCAGGCTTCGCACGACGTAGCGTGCAGACACAAAAAAAGCCTGATCCGAAGTAGCGGAAAAGGCTGGACGACCCGCTCGAGGCCGTGAAAGTCCTTCCCGCTCATCTTCCCTCGATAAAATCGAGGCAGGAGTTGGCACCTTTCATCCCGACGAATCGGGAGGCGGTTGCCAGGGCGTCAATGGGCCTGATCCCTCTGCCCTTCTGGATGAGCTAATGACTTAACATCGTGTCATGGTGCGGACGTACAGGCGCGCCGTGTGCTGGTTCCGGTTCACACAAAAATTATTTTTCTCACGTGACGTTATGCGGAGCCATTCTACGTGTTTTATGGGCGACGCAGTACTCCCCATAAGTCGTACTTTCATATCCGTAGTTCCGCCATGCTGTCTGTAACGCACGCGCACCGCTCGTACCACAACCTCAAAGCGTACCGTTCCGCATCCGACCTTTGCTCGGTTCTCTTCTGGCAATCGCGGACATTCCCTTCGAGCCTGTATAACAGTCTTACGCGCCCACTGCGGGAGCGAAGCTTCCGCGTATTTCAGGCCGTTCTTCGGATCTGGAAGAATCGCCACAACGGCAGCCGCACGGAATTCCGAGTCGAACGGGCGCTGGACGAAATCTGGATGCTGCGTCAGTACGTCATCCGTGCGCGGGAAGAGGAAGTGCTCACCATCGCGCGATTCGACGAGATCAACGGCCGCCTGGATGATCTGACGGCGCTCGTTCAACGACTGCGCCAGGGGCTGG
>CAZKDQ010000225.1:0-4088 GCA_964551345.1 uncultured Rhodothermales bacterium | reverse complement strand
AAGGAGCGACCGAGGTCGACATCAACGCCAACGTCTGGGAGAGCGGCCTCAGACGCCTGGCAGAGATCGAGCACCTCTCACCTCCCCGGCAACGAATCCGCATCCACGGCGACTATCACCTCGGTCAAGTCATCCTTGCAGACGGCGAGTTTTACATTCTCGATTTCGAGGGTGAGCCTGCTCGCTCTAATGAAGAACGACGAAGCCGCGATCATGCGCTTCGGGACGTCGCGGGCATGCTGCGCTCGATCGAATACGCCGCACTCTCCGCATGGAGCCGCCGTGAGGGTGATCATCCCGAGCTCCGCCAGTGGATTGATTACCTCATCGCGTGGACCGAGATCGTCTTCCTCCACGCCTACTTCAGCGCAGTGGATGACGACGAATTCGTGCAGCCCTGGTCCATCGTACCCGATCTGCTCTGGGTTTATCTGTTCGACAAGGCTCTCTACGAAGTTCGCTACGAGCTCAATAACCGGCCGTCGTGGCTGTGGTTGCCCCTGCATGGCCTCAACAGGCTGCTCGACCATCCCGATCGCATCCATGAAATTTTTGAGTCGATGCATCGGGATGACCACGGTGAGCCGGAACTCTCCTCTCGCAGTTAACCGAATCATCTTTAGAAACTATGTCCTGGCTTACGAAAGACGAGATCGCACGATGGCAGGAAGGCGACTTCGTGGACAGCTACCGCAGACTCGGTGCGCATCCGGACGGTGACGGGACGTGGTTCTGCGTCTGGGCGCCTCACGCCGAGCGGCTCCACGTGCTGGGCGATTTCAATGATTGGAATTCTGATACCAATCAGCTGGAACGAGCCGGCGGCGGACTCTGGCAAGCATATGTGCGCGGCGCCAAACCCGGCGATCACTACAAGTTTCGCATCCAGCGCGGGATGTACTCAGTCGACAAATCCGATCCGTATGCGTTCGCGCTGGAGCCGCCGTCACCGGAGGGTTCACCTTCGGCCGGTCTGGCTTCTATTATCACGGACTCGACGTACGATTGGAACGACGACGACTGGATGTCTTCACGAATGGGCCCGAAGAGCCTCGACAAGCCCGTCTCGGTGTACGAGGTGCACCTCGGCTCGTGGCGCAAGAAGGATGACGGCTACTCGATGAGCTACCGGGAGATCGCGGAGCCACTTGCTGATCATGTCGAGCGGCTGGGCTTCACCCATGTCGAGTTCATGCCTGTGATGGAGCATCCGTACTATGGATCGTGGGGATATCAGGTGGTCGGCTACTTCGCGCCGACGTTCAGGTACGGATCTCCCGAGGATCTCAAGTACCTGATCGACTATCTGCACGGGCGCGGAATCGGCGTGCTGCTGGACTGGGTGCCCGCACATTTCGCCACCGATCCGCAGGGCCTCGTCTTCTTCGACGGCAGCACGCTCTTTGAGGCGGATGATCCGAAGATGCGCTATCACCCGGATTGGGGGACTTATGTCTTCGATTACGGCAAGCCTGGCGTCCAGAATTTTCTGATCTCGAACGCGCTCTACTGGCTCAAGGAATATCACATCGATGGTCTGCGCTTCGACGCCGTCGCCTCGATGCTCTACCGAGACTACTCGCGCACGGATTGGTCGCCGAACGTGTACGGCGGTCGCGAAAACCTGGAGGCGATCAACCTGCTCAAGCGCGTCAATGAGGTGGCGTTCTCAGAAGTGCCCGAGGTGATGATGATTGCGGAGGAGTCAACCGCGTGGCCGGGCGTCTCGCAGCCGACCTTCAACGGAGGGCTGGGCTTCCTCTACAAGTGGAACATGGGATGGATGCACGACACGCTGGAGTACTTCACGAAGGATCCCGTGCATCGAAGCTATCACCACGACGACCTTACCTTCCCGCTCGTCTACGCCTTCTCGGAGCACTTCACGCTCCCGCTCTCACATGATGAGGTTGTTCACGGAAAGGGCTCGCTCTGGTCCAAGATGCCGGGCGACGACTGGCAGAAGGCGGCAAACCTGCGGCTGCTCTACGCGCACATGGTCGGGCATCCCGGCAAGAAGCTCCTCTTCATGGGCAGCGAGTTTGGCCAGTATTCTGAATGGAATCACGACGGTCAGATCGAATGGGAACGGCTTGACGATCCGCGGCACGAGGGCCTCATGCAGTGGGTCGCGGACCTGTTTCACCTCTACCGCGATCATCCCGCATTGTGGAACGACGCACCAGAGGGATTCCAGTGGATCGACTTCGGCGACCGCACCAACAGCACGCTGAGCTACCTGCGCACGTCGGGTGAATCCGAACTGGTATTCGTTGCGAACTTTACGCCGGTGCCTCGGGAGAACTACCGCATCGGTGTACCAGGCGACGGTATCTGGCGCGAACGCCTTAACAGCGACGCCGAAGTCTATGGCGGAGGCGGCATCGGCAATTTCGGCACCGTAGAGACGACACCCGTTCCGTACCACGGCCGGCCCGCATCGCTCGTGCTGACGCTGCCGCCGCTTTCGATGCTGATCCTGGAAGCCGAATAGGGCCGCATCCTCGACGTTTTCCCTTCCGCTTCATGCTGCATTGAGCGACCGCCAGGACACCCTGTATACGACGCTGCTGCGAGTGCTGCTTATGGCATTCGCGCTCGTCATCCTGCTCTGGTTCTTCTACCAGATCGGGACCGTGCTGCTCGCGTCCGCACTGGCGCTCATCATGGCCATCGCACTGAATGCTCCCGTCGAATACCTCGAGCGGCGCGGGGTGCCGCGAGGTGCGGGCACGGCTATCTCGTTCATGTCGGTTTTGGTTGTGCTTGGGCTGACGGGATGGCTCGTCGTGCCGCGTTTGGCCGAGCAATTGCCGCAGTTGATCGATCAGGTACCCGTCCTCATCGAGGCGCTTGGAAATGGCATCGCGAGCCTGATCGGTGAGCAGCCGGAGATCGAGCGGCAGCTCTCGCGGTTGTTAGACTGGGTGCTCGGACTCATCGAGGGCCTCTGGCGTCACACCGGGGCCATCTTGACGGCGCTGGTGTTATCGATTTTCGTCGTCGCGCTCGTGCTGTACATGGTGACGAACATGCGGCCGATCCTTCGGTGGTATATCCGATCGATGCCGCCGCATTTGCGGGAGCCGGCCGAGCGTGCCTTCTCGCGTGCATCGAGCATGGTGATCGGGTGGATTTTAGCCAGCGTCTTCCTCGGCGGCATCAAGACGGTGGCGGCGTTCATCTTCCTGACGCTGATGCAGATCCCAGGCGCCCTCATCTGGAGCCTCATTGCCTTTCTCGGCGCTTTCATCCCGCGTGTCGGCTTCTACTTCATGACCATTCCGCCGGTGCTCGTTGCCTTGAGTATAGGGCCGATGGAAGCATTGTGGACGCTCCTCTTCTACGTCGTCTTCAGCGAGTTTCTCGGCAACTTCGTCGCTCCGCGCATCTTTGCGGAGACGATGAAGCTCAACGCCGTCTACGTCCTCATAATGACCCTGGCGCTCGGCTACGGGTTCGGGCTCATCGGCGTGCTGATTGCAACGCCCGTCGCGGGCTTCTTCAAAGCCTACTATGACGAGTTCTATCTCGTCCGACAGCCGGAGGACCCAGAGCTCGAGCGACGAGTGGGTGTCATGCTCAGGCGAAAAATCGAATGATGCAGTGACAGCGAACGGCCTCCCTCCCTTGGGGTATGGCCGGAAGCCCTTCCCACCTGTAAGGCTTTTCCTTTCGCGCGCTCCAACCTCTGGCTCGCATCTGAAGCACGCACGACTTCGGATCTTCTCATCGCCTGAAAAGCAAGCGCGGCCTCACCGGCCGCACCTTAGACCGGGTCGATGATTCGGTTCACTCCAAACGGAGAAGATGATGAAGAGCCACGAACACCCTATGGTGCAGGATATCCCTCCCGTAACCAGGAACGGCCGCCGCGCTCCGATCGCATTCCCTTCCTACATCCGCAGCGCCGGCGTCCGCGCCTGGATCGACGAGATGGCCGCACTGTGCAAGCCCGACGACGTCTACTTCTGTGACGGATCGCAGGAGGAGTACGACCGGCTTTGTGAGGTGCTGGTCGAAGCAGGTACGTTCACGCGTCTCAATCCGGAAAAGCGTCCGAACAGCTTTGCCGCCTTCTCCGATCC
>CAZKDQ010000224.1:0-4098 GCA_964551345.1 uncultured Rhodothermales bacterium | reverse complement strand
GACCCAACCGCTCAAATGAAATCCACAACGCGTTCCGAATCCCATGCGAGACGGAAGCGCTCAACCCCACCGCATTCGGCCCATCCTGTATCGTGAACGTCATCCCATGAAGCGGCTCTTCATCCACAAACAGCGTGATGAAACCGGAACTGATGCGGTAACCTCCCGAGAAGGTGATGTCGCGGCCGGAGGTATGTTCGCCGGCCGGAATCCGAAGATGGCCGCTCGCGGTCAAATCGGGATTGAGGACGAGACGACCATCGGTGTCGAACTCGAAGTCGACGCCACCCGCCCTCCCACCGTACCGAGAGAGTCTATACGAGCCCGCGAGCCGAGCGCGAACCGCACGCGCCGAGTACTCCCCGATGCTGCTCGTTGCATACCCCGCGAACCCTCCCTGCCCGCCGGTCACGTTCGATTGCAGTGAGACCGGCTCCACGAGTGGGTCAACTCCGGCGACCTCCTGTTGCACGAGGCTCATGCCATAGCGGTAGTAGGGCTCGCTAAGACGGCGTACCCAGGCGGAAAAGGGATGGCTGATGTAGTAGGTTTCGAGTTGCAGCACGACCTCCTCGCCTCCAAACGAAAGATCATCCAGCAGTGCGCGCTCGATCCATGGCATGTACAGGTTGGGATCGAACGGGTCAAAGAAAGTGTGCTTCCGAAGCTGGGCCTCGAGCTCCGGGTTCAGGATCGTGAAGCGGTTGAGGCGCATGCCCTCGAGCAGGAGCACCTCGTAGAAGTTACGGGTGCTCGGATCGTTCTCGAACTGAAGCTCAAGGATGGGATTGGTGATGCCCGTCGTGAACTCGCCTTCCAGCGCAATGGCTTCCGGAACGTGGCTCTCGGCATGAACCGTGGGAAATCCGTCGGCCGCTGCCTCGAGCGTATAGGTCACGCCGGACCGCGGCACCTCCGAGCTCCAGTAAAAGCCGCCGCCGAGGTGCGAGAGTGAAACCACATTCCCGTCGTCGCCGCGTATTTCAACCTCCGCATGCTCTACCCCACGCGGCGGGGTCGCCGACATTTCGCCGAGCGGCACCGCCTCCTGAATGACGACGTGCCAGGGTTCATCCTCCGAGAAAAGGCTCGTCACCACGAGCTCGCGGCGGCTGTCGATCGGACCTACATCCACCACAGTCTCGCATCCCGCCGCTATCAACCACAGCGCGAGAATCCAGAATCCATCAAAACGTGAATGCATAGCTGATGGATGGTATGACTGGTAGCAGACTGAATTGCTTCACGATGGGCCGGACATTGTGGATGCCGCGTTCGATGTCAAAATCCGATTCTTCATCGAGTAGCAGCATGAGTGGATTCTTCCGGTTGTATAAATTGTAGATGCTGAACGTGAACGTACCTTTGCCTTCGTTTCGAGGCGTGTGCACGCTCAGATCGAGCCGGTGGTAGGCGGGCAGTCGAAAGCTGTTGCGATCGCCATATACATAGACGATGCGTCCGTTTTCCTGATAGTATGATTCCGGCAAGGAAACGGCCGCGCCCGTTCCATAGACCCAGGCGGCCGAGACGGTCCTCGCCTCGAAACGGTGGGTGAACGTCACACTGAGATCATGGCGCCGATCGTGCCGGTAAGGAAACGGCCTGCCGTCGTTGATCGCAGGGAACGTGCGCATAGTTCGGGAGAGCGTGTAAGCAATCCAGCCGGTCGTTCGGCCCTGCTTTTTGCGGAGCATCAGCTCGGTACCATAGGAAAGCCCGCGGCCGACGGCGACCTGATCCTCCCAGTTCGTGCCCATGCTCAGGGCGGACGCACCCTCCACGAATTCGATCAGGCCCCGCATCGGTTTGCGGTAGCCTTCGGTGCTGAACTCGTAGGCACCACCACCGAAGGTATGCGCGATTCCGACGGCGATCTGACTTCCTGATTGCGGCCGCGTCCGGTCGGTGCTCGGCACCCACAGGTCGGATGGCAGACCGAGGCTGTTACTGGTGAGGAGGTGGAGGTATTGCGCCATGCGCGCGTATGACGCCTTCACCGCCCAACGGTCGCTGAGAAGCAGCCGAGCCGCGGCGCGGGGCTGTAGATAGGCATACGTGCGGGTCTCTGCCCGCAACGCCGACGCTCGAAGCCCGACGTTGAGCTTCAACGCATCAAGCGTAATTTCATCCTCGATGAACGTCGCGAATTCCCAGTTTTCGTTCGCATTGACGTTGCGGAAGGCCTCTTCCTCCGATCCTCGCTCTACGACGCGAAGCTGCACGCCCGGCCGGAATGCATGGCGCGTGACGACGGCTCCCGCATGAATGAAGTGAAAGGGATGCGGCTGGTGATTGAGTTCAACGCGTGCACTCCAATCGAAAATGCGAGACGAGAAGCGCGACTCGGAATACTCATCAAGTTCTGCGTGGATCGATTCATCTGATATATAATAGTCGAACCAGCTTACCAGAAGCATCGCGTGTGCGAACGTACGGGGTCCGAGGACGCGGTTCCAGCGAAGTGTGCCGGAGGCATTGCGCCATCCAAGCGCTCTCTTCTCTTCATCGTCGTAGAACGTAGTCGTGTAGAGCCGGTCCGAGCCGCCGTAAAAACTCACGAATGCGCGGTCCCGCGGCGATGGTACGAAGTTGACCTTCGCGTTGATGTCGTAGAAGTAGTATCCGAACCCGAAGTCGCTACCCGTTAACCGCTGATGGGCCATCGTGAAGAGATCCAGGTAGGTCCGGCGACCCGCGATGATGAAGGAGCTTCGATCTTTGACAAGCGGGCCTTCAACGGTTATGCGCGAGGCGATCAGGCCCACGGAGCCGTTGCCCTCGAACTCCTTCATGTTGCCCTCCCGCATTTGCACGTCGAGGACGGACGACAGCCGATCGCCGTAACGGGCGGGCATGGCGCCTTTCATCAGCTCCACGTGCTTGAGCGCATCGGTGTTGAAGGTGGAGAAGAAGCCAAAGAGGTGCTGGACGTTGTAGAGCGGCACACCGTCGAGGAGGATCAGGTTCTGGTCCGGCGAGCCGCCGCGCACGTGCAGACCGACGGTTCCTTCCGTTCCCGACTGCACGCCCGGCAGAAGTTGAGCTACTTTGAGGATGTCCGGCTCCGAACCGAGCGCGGGCAGCGTCTCCACATCCGCGAGCGAGATCGTGTGCGCACTTGGATGGACGCGTTGCTCCAGCGCTTCGGCCTGATCCGCGACGACCGTAACCCCGTCGAGGTCGTCGACATGCGGGTGGAGATCGATCCTCAGCAGCGAATCGGGGCTCGCCGATATCCCGAATGTCTGCGCCGCATAACCGATGTGGCTGACCACGACCTCCGCCGTGGCCGCGCGGATGGTAAGCGAGAAGAAGCCGTGGGTGTTGGTGGCGCTTCCTCTACCGGTAGTTCTGTCGATGACATGAGCACCAATCAGCGCCTCGCCCGTTGCCGCATCGTGCACGAATCCATGCAGCACGATTTGAGCTTCGGCGACCTGAAGATTGAGTAGGAGCGCCGCGAGGCAAGCGAAAGGTAACCTCATAAGCTCAACTGGAAACTGTTATTCGCGCGCGAGCGGCACTGTTGATTCGACGATCATCTTGCTTCGCACGGTCTCCATGCGGCTCGTGTCTCAACAGCCAGGCGAATCTCCTTACGTCTCTAGGCTGCTATGCCTGGATGATCATACCGAACAAACGAGATTTAGCAGGCCGTTGATTTATCGATCATCTCTGTCTTGATCTGATCGATTTGTTTCACACAGTCGCCGCTGCGCGGCTCGTGTCTCAACGGCCTGTGCAAGGGTCAGTTGTTCAACAGTCTTTTAGCGGCGCGCCTGCGGCGACATTCATTTACGGAAATCCCAGCCGGCAAACAAAAGACAACGCGCTACTGAAGGAGCATCGACCGTCATATACGGCCGCAAGGGTGCGCCATGGTCGGGGCGCTTACGCAACAAATCGGTACGGATGGTAGCTCGAATCCGAGTCCAAATCTACTTCAGCACAAACGACGCAAGGTAGCTCCGCCATCCTCCCCAGGAGCGCGCTTCCGAACTCACAACTCCGGCACCGCGCCCAGCACATCCGTGACCTCAAGCACCTCGAGCGGCGCAAGGTTGAGCGCACGGATGTCCTGCTCGATCTGCTCGC
>CAZKDQ010000223.1:0-4098 GCA_964551345.1 uncultured Rhodothermales bacterium | reverse complement strand
TCACTGACGTCTATGCGTACCCTGTGATCGCGGATGTGCGCCGAGACGGAGACATCACCCTCATCCGTAAACTTGATGGCGTTACTGATCAGGTTCTGGAGGATGCGGTTGAAGCCGACCCGATCGACGTCGATGGTGACGGGAGCTGCCGGCAGTTGAACGACGAGGTTGACCTGCTTCTTTCTGGCCAGCGGCTCAAAGAGATCGACCGCCGAAGCGACGGCATCCCGCACATCGATTGGTTCGAGCGTCGGTTGAAAACCATCAGCCTCCAGACGCGCCAGGTCGAGTACCGAATTGAGGGTCTCAGATAGCCGCCGTCCTCCCTCCTGGATGAGCTGCACGAACTCCCGATGCTCTCCCTGTACTTCCCGGGCCAGAACATCAGCAAAGCCAAGTATGGCCGTGAGCGGCGTGCGGATCTCATGGCTCATGTTCGCCAGAAAAGCGCTTTTGAGGCGGGCCATTTCTTCGGCCTTGTCGCGCGCCGCAACAAGCTCCTCCTCAAACTGCTTCCGCTCGGTCACGTCCCTGATGCTCACCAGAATGCCGTTGACGCCCGGCTGATCGATCAAATTTCGCCCCTTGAGCGACAGGTCGCGCCACTGGCCGTCCTTGCGCCTGAACCGGAACTCCAGCGACGTCACGCGCTCCGGATGCTCGAGCGTCTCGAGAAGCGCCCGTCGCACCGACGGCAGATCGTCGGGGTGGACGTTCTCGAACACGATCGATGCGCGCACGTCGTCGGCGCTGTAGCCCATGAGTTCTTCGACCGGGCCCGCCATGTAACGGAGGCGCGCGCGCTCGTCGACGATACCGATCAAATCGAGGGCGTTCTCGGTGACGGCTCGGAGACGCGACTCACTTTCCGAGAGAAGTCGTTCGGCGCGTTTACGTTCGGAAATGTCGCGCCCGAACATCAAGACAGCCGGGTTGCCCTCGTAGTCGATGAGCGAGCAGCTTACGAGCAGGTTGAACGGCGTTCCGTCTCCGCGAAAGTGCGTGGTCTCGAAGTTCTGCGTTCCGCCGAGGGCCATGATGTGGGACATCTCGACCTCGCCGCGCCCGACGTCGGCGGTGAGCGACTTCAAGCTCCTGCCGATTAGCTCATCGCGGGTGAAGCGGTAATCATTCAGCGCCTGGTGGTTAGCCTCCAGAATGACCTCATCCTCCGGCCGGAAGATGATGATCGGCACGTTGGCACGCTGGAAAAGGTCGCGGTACTTGCGTTCGGTGCGCCGGCGGCTGGCCTCCGAAAGCTTCTGCTGGGTGACGTCGCGGGCAACGACGACGATCACGTCGCGCCCGTCATTCGTGATGAGGCTGACGGTGGCCTGGACATCAACGCGCTTGCCGGAACGCGTGCGCCAGCGCCGCTCAAGTGATATCAGGCGCTCGTTCCGAATATCTTTCGTCAGCGCAACCACGTTTGCCCGATCATGATCGACGAAATCGAAGACAGTCAGCTCCGCCAGATCACCTTCCTGATACTCGAGCAGCTCGAAAAACGCCGGATTGGCTTCGAGGATGGCGCCGGAATCGGGGTCCGCGAAGTAAATCGCTTCCGCAGTTTGCCCAACGAGCGCCCGGTAACGGTTCTCACTTTCGCGCAGCGCCTGCTGAGATTGCGAACGGTCGACGGCCACCGCAATGAGAGCGGCAAGCTGCTCGAGGATGCGCACGTCGGTGGGACCGAAAGCGTTGACGCCGCCGCCGAACACAGTCATCACGCCGACTGTATTCGAGCGATAATTCAGTGGCACCGTCGCCAGCGAGCGGGCGCTGAAGAGCCGGATCGCGTCGGCAACGTTAGGGTCACGTTCGGTGTCGCGGCACAGGATCATCCGCCCGGTTCGAATGCAGATCCCTGCATGGCTCTTCTCCATGCTGATGTCCATGCCGCGGCACGCGGCCACGCGCTCGCTGGCAGCCTCATAGCGTACGCTGTCGCCCTTGACGAGCCCGACTGCGGCGCCAAAACCGGATGTGAGATTGACGGCCTGATCGAGCACCAGGCGCATTACTTCGCCCGGCGTAAAAAGCCCGGTGTTGATGCTGTCGAGCGTCGCAACGACGAACGAGAAAAGTCGCTCGACAGGCGAAATGCTTTCGATGAAGCCACTGGCTTCCCGGATGGCGGACAGGCTCACGAGCGCGAGATCCGACAGCGTGCGACGCAGCTCTGCAGTTGATGACCGCGAGCGCGAATCCATCACGCACAACGCGCCCATCACCTTCCCCTGCAGATCCTCAACCGGCTCGGCCGCGACGAACGTCACGGCACCATCCTCATCCTCATCACAAACAAATCGGTGCCGGCGCGACTCGACGGCTGCGCGCGCGACCTCAAACGCCGTCTCGTCCGGCAACATGTCGCTGCCGTACACAGCAGCAACGCGCACGTCGTCTTCTCCCGCGCTCAGAAACAGCGCAGCGGTTTCCGACGCGGTCGCCGTTGCCGCGAGCCGTACCAGGCGCTCGAGCGACGGGTTAACGAGCTCCGCGTCGCGACCATCGACGGAGGATGCAGGCGGCATTGCGGTTGCCGATGGTTCGAGACCCATAACACGTAACTATTGCTATCGATGACCTTCATATCGGCCATCGCGTGCGGCGATTAAATATTATAGCTCAATCGATTCTGCCCGCCGGAGGAATCGCCTCACGCCTGATCGAGCAGCTCGGCAAGTCGCGCTCTTGCCGCTGCGAAGTCGAACCTTGTCTCCTGCCACGAGCTCAGGAATTCCTCATCGTCTTCGAGACGCTGCTCCACGTTCTGCACGGTCACGCCGTCCGGTTTGATGTCCGCCACCAACTCTTCCCACCGGATGGGCAGCGCGACGGATGCCGCCGGCCCTGATCGAACGCCGAACGGCGCCACGAACGATTGCGCGTAACGGTTGCGAAGATAGTCCAAGTAGATCCGGTTGCCGCGCCGGTTCTTGGAAAATTCAGTGGTGAATGCCTGCGGGAGCGTGCGTGCGATGAAGCGCGACGTATCACGGGAAAAGGCGAAGACCTCATCTATCGGATGTGGCTCGTCGAGCACCGCGGAAACGTGGAGCCCGCGAGATCCGGTGAGCTTCAGATGCGCCGTGATCCCGAGGTCCTCGAGCAGATGACGAAGCACACGCGCGCCCGTTCGGATCTCGGTGAAGGTGATGTCGCCGGCGGGGTCGAGATCCCACACGACGATGTCCGCGCAGCGGAAATCCGGCCGACGCGTGATCCAGATATGTGGGATGGAAACGAGGTTGGCCAGATACACCAGCGTCGCCGCGTTATCTGCCGAGATGTACTCGCGCATTCCGTCTTCGATCTCGACATCGACGCGCTGAATGAAATCAGGAAAGTAGCTCTGGGCCTCTTTCTGATAAAACTCCTCGCCACCCGAGCCGTCGGGAAAGCGAACGAGCGTCAGCGGGCGGCCTTCGATGTGCGGGATCATCAGTGGCGCAATGTGCAGGTAGTACGACGCCAACTCGAGCTTCGTCACACCGACATCCGGGTAAAGCACCTTCTCCGGATTGCTTATGGTGACGTCGATGCCGTCGGCGGTCAGGATAGTTGAGTCTCGATCCGGCATTCGGATGGGTCCTTATCGGGTCGGAGTCGGAGAAACGATGGATGCCGCAGCGCGCCGCCCGGCCCCTGCTCGAGGTAGCGCACCTCACAAACATACTGCGGCTGCGTCCAAATTATGTCTCCCGGATCATCCGGCATCGAAACTACTGCCGGCGCATCAATCGCGATTGCGTCAAGCATCGAGCGCAGGCGCCGGGAGGTGGCATCGCTAAAGCCCGTGCCAACGCGCCCGATTCCGATCAGCGATTCGTTTTCATCATATGCGCCCAGAGCAAGCGAGGAAACCGGCCGCCGCTCCGATCGAAATCCTACGATCACCGCATCGATCGTTTTAAGGGATTTGATCTTCATCCACGACGTACTGCGGCGTCCAGGTTCATAGCGACTCCCGAGGCGTTTGGCGATCACTCCCTCCTGCCCGCGCCCGACCATGATATCCCACAGACGGCGTCCATCTGAAGTAAAGACCGTCGACTCTATACGGGGATTACCAGGCGGCAGCACATCAGCGAG
>CAZKDQ010000222.1:0-4110 GCA_964551345.1 uncultured Rhodothermales bacterium | reverse complement strand
AGCACCGTAATCGGCGTCAGCCTGGGCGTCGCTTTCTGATCGCTCCGAGGTAAGAAAAACCCCTATCCTGCGACCAGGATAGGGGCGAAGGGAGAAAGTGAGCGGGATCTCAATGCGTATCAGAGATCCTCGTCATCGTCGAAGTCGAAGTCGTCATCATCCTCATCGTCGAAATCGAGGTCGTCGTCGTCGAGATCGTCATCATCCTCAAAGTCGTCGTCCTCAAAATCATCGTCGTCCTCAAAATCGAGATCGTCATCATCCTCAAAATCGTCTTCGAGATCATCTTCTTCGAAAGCGACCGGCATATCGATAACGTCGTCGGCGTGGAGGAGGGGAAACCGGGTCATGTCCTTGCGAAAGCTGGTTAACGGGTCCGAAAGCGGATTCCTGTTCGTTTGGAATTACGAAACCGAGCCAAGGGAAAGCAACCCATGGCCACAGCGCCCGCGAAAATTTCTTGCGCATCACGCTTTTGTTCCATCCGCGACGAACCAGGGAAGGCACCGTTGGTTAAGGCGCATCCATACTTTGCCCTCACCCACAGCTTGATACGCCAGATGCAAGAGTTTCAGGAACGTTCTGCCTACCCTCATCCCGAAGAGTTCGAGGTTATGCGTCCGGAGTACAGTGAAGCGGACGACGGATATCATCAGGCAACGATCATCGTAGCACCTTTCACCGTGCGAGGCCGAAGCGTGACCAAAGCGGGAGCCCGTCGCGCGGCGTTGTATGAAGCAGAGAAAACGTATCGCTCCTACCATCCGTCCTATCGGCTTCGGAATCCCTATCCTGATTCATTCGTCGATCGCGAGGGTGTCGAATGGCGCCGCGTTCCGACGTCGCAGCGTTCAGAGCTCGGCGATTATATTTTCGTTGGGGAGGATGGAGAGGAGGATTACGCCGACATCGAAAACATGCTGGCCTGGGATGTCCGCCCGGTGGCAAAGGACGAACAGGACTGAAGGTGCCGTCTTCGGCCGCAACCACTGATTTTCCCTCTTGATCGACTTCATGGAGACAGATCCCGCATCCCTCGCGCAGGATCTCCCGCACGACGCCGAGCGCATTCTTACGGAGCTCGAGGTTCGAATCAGCGCATCCGGAAAGCGTAAACCGCCGGAGGAGGTCGTCTGGCATGGACGAAGCGGACTCGTGCTGCGTTCGCCGGAGTTGCCGGGCCTCATCCTGAAACGCCTTCCGCCGTTTTCCTCGGATGACAGGCGCGCGCTCTATGCGCGTGGCGTAGACGCTTACGCGCAGCTGCTACAGGATCCGATCGGGCTCACGGTGTTGCCTCACGTCTGCATGAAAATCGATGGCGAAGCCGGACCCGTGCTGTTCATCCTCCAGTCGGAAGTCGAGGCGTCGTCGATAGGCCATCGCTTGATTCATGACATCGACGACGTGTCTTTCACCTGGGCGCTGCAGGCGGTGCTTCGCGAATCGCTGCGCGTGTGGCATCGCAACGCCATCGAACGTGAGATACAGGGGCACGACAGCCAGATCGGCCTCGATGCGCGGCTTTCTAACTGGAGCATAGAACTGACGGGGGATCAGCCGCAGGCGACGTACTTCGACACGGGCACACCGTTCATCCGGCGCCTCGGCAAGGATCGCGTCGACCCGCAGATCTTCCCGGATCACATTCCGTCCGCACCTACTTCTTTCTGGAGTCGCCGCAAGCCTGAGGAGGAGCTCGGACGATATTATGAGCTTCGCACGGTCTGCATCGACCTGCTGGCGGAAGTCGGCGCCGTCGCGCCCAATCGCCTCGACAGCGCGCTCCGCCAGGTGAACGCGTTTCTGGAAGGCGAGGCCGAAGATCTTGGCGAACAACAGATCGACGAGGAAGAGCTGAAGAAGCCGCTAAAGATCGAAAAGAAGCGGTGGGAGGAAACGGTGCGCTGAGGCAGCTACCGGCGCGCAACGCGGCTCAGCGCGTGCACCAGCCCCGGCAGGTAGAAGAGCAGTGTTAGCAGGATGTTGAGCCAGAAGTGCCATCCGAAGCCGTCGCTAAGGTAGACGGATAACGGAGGGAGCAGGACGGCTAGCAATCGCATGGCTCACTTGAATTCAGTTACGACTATCTATTAGCTGCCTGCCGTCTGACTTTCGAGCACCTCGTCCTTGACGCGCATCAGGCGCGAGATGGCTGCATCGTCATCCGATGGGAGTTCGCCGATGAAGACGTGTTCCTTGATGGCACCGATTGCCTGCTTCTCTCGCCCCTTCAGGCGGCGGATCACGTCGTGAAAGAGCCGGCCTCGTCGGAGCGTCTCGTCTTTGATGTCGAGCAGATAAACATAAGCGGGTTCATAATCGTTGGGGATGTCGCCCTCGAGAATCGCTTCCCGGATCGCGTTTTTGGCGATCCCGATTTCCACGCCTTCCCCGACACCCAGCACCTGCATGATCTCGTGCCCATCGACCGGCGGCTGGAACTGCCGGAGTTGGTCCTTTTCCTCGACCTCCACCAGCTTCTCCTCTACCCGATCGAATGCGCGGAGGTAGCGTCGCACGCGGCGCGGGTTTTTGGAAGTGATGTCGGCGCGCACGAGCGTCATGAGGTCGTCGATGTCGTCGCCCGCATCAAAGAGCAAGCGCCGGACCGCTGAGTCGGTGACTTCCTCGTCCACCAGCGCGACCGGCCGGTGATGCAGGCGGATCAGCTTCTCGACATACGCCATTCGCTCATCCATCGGCAGCTTCATCCTGCGGAAGATCCGTTTGATCATCCGCGATCCAACATCTTCGTGGCCGTGGAACGTCCATCCGGATGACTCGGAAAATCGCTTCGTGCGGGGTTTTCCAATGTCGTGCAGCAACGCCGCCCATCGCAGCCACTCGGTTTCGGCTGCAGGACGAGCGTCTGTCAACTCGATCAGGTTCTCGACGACCTGCAGCGTGTGATAGAAGTTGTCCTTGTGGCGCTGACCGTCGATGGCTTCCACACCCTGCAAATCTGATAGTTCAGGAAGGATGTGTGGGAGGATGCCCGTTTCGAACAGGATGCGGAAGCCGGTCGATGGATGTGCTGAGAGGACGATCTTCTGCAGCTCCTCCGTGATGCGCTCCTGACTCAGGATTTCGACGCGCTCCGCCTTCGTGTTCATCGCCGCGAAGGCATCCCCATGGATACGGAAGCCAAGTTGTGCGGCGAACCGTGCGCCCCGAATCATGCGCAGCGGATCGTCCTCAAACGTGCGTTCCGGATCGAGCGGTGTGCGGAGGATCCGGGCGTCGAGATCGTCGAGGCCGCCGAACGGGTCCACGACATCTCCAAAGCGCTCGGGTGTGATGTGGACGGCCATCGCGTTGACGGTAAAGTCGCGCCGATGCTGATCATCCTTGATCGTGCCCTCCTCCACGATCGGCTTGCGCGAATCTCTTCGATAGCTTTCTTTCCGCGCGCCGACGAACTCGAGCACGAACATCTCGCCGGTTGCGTCATCGTCAATCCGGACCGCGGCCGTGCCGAAGTTCTCATAGATGTGGACGGGCTCGCCGCCGAGTTCGCCGGCGACGGCCTTTGCCAGCCGAATGCCGCTGCCCTGCCCGACGCTCACGAAGTCGATGTCGGTCGTCTCTCGCTCGAGCAGCAGATCGCGCACGAGCCCACCAACCGCAAACGCCTCGATGTCTTCACGCTCCGCTACCCGGCCGACGGTCCGGATGAGCGGTGCGTACGGCTGTTCGTCGATCTTGTGAGCAAGGTTGATGGACATGATATGCAGCTCCGAAAAATCCCGGAGGTTACTTCGGAGCGGAGCGCGGGTTCGGATTCAGGTGCGAAGCTTCATCTGTACTCCGTCGTTCCCGCATCACACCTGCACAGATCATTCACCCCAGGTCTCCCAGAATAGCGCAGAGAGCTCCCGTATCAGATCCCAGCCCTCATTTGTATCCCAGCCGGTGTCTTCCTGGTTTTTCGTCGTAACGGTGAAGACGTAGTCGCCGCCTGGTGCATTCACAAGAACAGTCTCCGATCGCGAGCGGTTGACGGCGCCATATTTCGCCATCGTCTGGATGTGCGGCGGGATTTCGGCGATCGCGACCTCATCCCAGAAAACCCGCGAGAGAATCCGGTACATGCGCGCACTGGCTTCC
>CAZKDQ010000221.1:0-4153 GCA_964551345.1 uncultured Rhodothermales bacterium | reverse complement strand
CCGCCTCGATCTCCTGCAGGTTGAGCAGGTTGCCCGCGTAGGTCAGCTTGTCGAGGTTCACGAACCGCACGTCCGGGTACCGCTGCACCATGCGCAGCAGGAAGTTCGAGCCGATGAACCCGGCGCCGCCGGTGACGAGGACGTGACGTGGGGAATGCATGACCGTGTCGTGGTTCAGCCGCTCGGGCAGTGAGTCAAATGATCGGAGCGGGATAGATGCGGCGTTGAGCGTGGATGCGCACAGACGCCCGGCGCGCGGAACCTAAGGAATATGCCGCTCTAAACGTAAGCGAATCGAATCTGAATTGTCGACGTAGCCGCGCCCATTGCGGCACGATCGCGCTCAATCATCCTTCCCGAATGACTCCCAGCTCCGACGAGGCCGTTGCCACGAAACGCCTCTACCTAATCGATGCGATGGCGCTCGCTTATCGCTCGCACTTCATCTTCATCAGTCGCCCGCTCATCAATTCGAAGGGCCAGAATACATCGGCCTCCTACGGCTTCACAAACGCGCTATTGAAGCTGATCGAGGATCACGGGATGGAGCACATCGCCGTGGTGTTTGACGTCGAGGATGGGACAGGGACGTTCCGCGATGAGCTATACGACGAGTACAAGGCTAATCGCGAGCCGATGCCGGAGGACCTCGCGGCCAACCTTCCCTACATCAAACGGATCGTGAAGGCGCTGGACATCCCGGTGATCGAACGACCGGGCGTTGAGGCGGATGACGTCATCGGCACGTTGGCGCGCCAGGCGGAGGCGGAAGGCGCCGAGGTCGTCATCGTGTCGCCGGATAAAGACTTCCAGCAACTCATTTCCGAGCACATCTCGATCTTCCGCCCGGCGCATCGAGGCGAGGAGTTCGACCCGATCACGCTGGAGAGCTTCCGCGAGAAGTTCGGCATTGAGCCGATCCAGTTCATTGATATGCTCGCGTTGATGGGAGACGCGAGCGACAACGTGCCCGGCGTGCGCGGTATCGGCGAGAAGACGGCGATGAAGCTGATCGCTGAATACGGATCGGTCGAGAAGCTGCTCGAGCACGCCGACGACATCAAAGGAAAGCGCGCGCGGGAAGGATTACAGCAGCATGCGGATGACGCGCGGCTCTCGAAGCAGCTCGTCACCATCAAGATCGACTGCGATGTCAGCGTCGACTGGCGCCGCTTGAAGCGGACCAGCCCGGCACTCGATGAGCTCGAGGACATTTTCTCGGAGCTCGAGTTTCGCTCGCTGCTCGACCGGGTCCGGAGGCCGGACGAGCAGATACTGCTTCGCCGCACCTCAGGCGACGGCACGGCATCGGACGTCGAGACGACGACTCCGGCAGACACCGCTGCAGCGCAGATCGAGGCGTTTGATGAAGCCTCCGTCACGTATAACATCGTGCGGAATCGAGAGCAGCTCGAGGCGATGGCGGCGGAGCTGTGCCGCCACGACCGGCTAGCCTTCGACACCGAAGCCACCTCGAGAGAAGCGATGTGGGCCTCGCTGGTCGGCATCTCCTTCTCCTGGAAGAAGGGCCAGGCATGCTACGTGCCGACGCCCCTACCTGACGGCACGCCGACCTCAGCCATCGTCGACATCCTCAGGCCGGCTCTCGAAAGCCAGGTGCCGAAGATCGGCCAGAACCTGAAGTACGACCTCCTCGTGCTCGCCCGCCACGGCATCCGGGTTCACGGCCCACTTTTCGACACCATGGTCGCGCACTACCTCATCGCTCCCGAAGAACCTCATGGGCTCGATGCACTTGCCGAGCGGTACCTCAACTACCGGATGGTGCCGATCAGCGACCTGATCGGTAAAGGGCGCAATCAGATCTCGATGCGGGATGTGCCGATCGAGCAGTGCGGTCCGTACGCCTGCGAAGACTCGGACATCGCGCTGCGCCTCGCCGATCTCTTTGCGCCCATTCTCGAAGAGCACGACCTGGCCGCGGTGGCGGAGGAGGTCGAGTTTCCGCTCATCCCCGTTCTGGTGGATATGGAGCTCACCGGCATTCGCATCAACCCTGACTATCTCGACGAGATCTCGCAGCAGATGGAGAAGGGAATTGCGGAGCTGGAGGAGAAAATCTATGAAGCCGCCGGAACGGATTTCAATATCGGATCGCCTCAGCAGCTTGGCGAGATTTTGTTCAACCGGCTGAACCTGCGTGTCGTCTCGCGTACGTCGAAGGGGCAGCCATCAACAAAGGAAACGGTCCTGCAGGAGCTCGCAGCCGAGCATGAACTCCCTCAGCTGATCCTGGACTGGCGGCAGATCGCCAAACTCAAGAGCACATACGTCGACAGCCTTGGCGCGCTCGTGCATCCCGAGACGGAGCGCGTTCACACGAGCTACAACCAGACCGTAGCCGCCACAGGCCGCCTCTCGTCATCCAATCCCAATCTGCAGAACATTCCGGTGCGCACCGAAATGGGGCGGGAGATCCGCAAGGCGTTCGTGCCGCGCGAGGGATGGCTGTTGATGGCGGCAGACTATGTGCAGATCGAGCTGCGGATTCTGGCGGCGATGAGCAACGACCAGGCGCTCACGGAGGCATTTCTGGAAGGGCAGGATATCCACGCGTCGGCAGCGGCGCGAGTGTTTGGGGTTCCGGTTGAGGAAGTCACACGCATCCAGCGAAGCAAGGCCAAGGAGATCAACTACGGGATCCCATACGGCATCTCACCCTGGGGACTCTCGCAGCGCCTGCGCACAACCGTGCAGGAAGCGGGAGAGCTGATCGAACAATATCAGAAGTCGTATCCCGATGTGTCGCGCTTCCTGGTGGAACAGGTCGAGCGGGCGAGGGATAAGGGCTACGTCGAGACGCTCATGGGCCGGCGGCGCTACGTCCCGAACATCCGCTCGCGCAACCGGACGGTGAGATCGTTCGCCGAGCGCGTGGCCGTCAACATGCCCATCCAGGGAACGCAGGCGGACATGA
Organism: uncultured Rhodothermales bacterium; assembly: GCA_964551345.1. GTDB lineage: Bacteria > Bacteroidota > Rhodothermia > Rhodothermales > CAZKDQ01 > CAZKDQ01. The sequence continues at coordinate 1,215 of CAZKDQ010000221.1, read as the reverse complement.
TCAAGATCGCGATGATCCGCCTGAAAGATCGCCTTGAGAAGCAGGACTTTCAGGCGAAGATGCTGCTTCAGGTGCACGACGAACTCGTATTCGAGGTGCCGCCGGAGGAAGTTGATCGCCTGAAGGCTGTAGTACGCGATGAAATGACGACAGCGCTTCCGATCTCGGTTCCGGTAGAGGTCGACATCGATGTCGGGGAGACCTGGCTCGACGCGCACTGAGCGTCCATGCCCAAGGGGCAGATTCGACGTCGTCATCGGAGCGCTTCCGTGGCGATCGAGCGACGACGGTTGCTTTCGCTATATTCGCGTGCGTCGCAGCCCGCGCCCTTATCAGTACACATCAGCACCGAACGAGCTTGATCTTGCAACCTTCTTCCGCGCCGGCCACACCATCTTCCTTCACGCGCATCGCCGAATCCTCCGGCATCACCGAGTATCTGTTCGAGCCGAACGGCTTGCGCGTGCTGGTGATGCCGCAGGCGGGCGCGCCGGTCGTCACCTTCATGGTGACGTACCACGTAGGTAGCCGCAACGAAACGAACGGCCTCACGGGCGCGACGCACTTCCTCGAGCATCTGATGTTCAAGGGAACCGAGCGCTATCATAGCCGCCGCGGCACATCCATCTTCAACACCTTGCAGCGCGTGGGCGCGCGCATCAACGCCACGACGTGGTACGACCGCACGAACTACTTCGAACTCCTTCCGCGGGAACACATTCCGCTGGCGATGGAAATTGAGGCTGACCGCATGCGCAACGCACTGCTCGATCCGGATGACGTCGAGAGCGAGCGGACCGTCATCCTCAATGAAATGGATCGCGGGGAGAACGATGCCACGCGAGTTCTTTACGATGAGGTCTGGTCCGCCGCGTATCAGGCACATCCCTATCATCACCCGACAATCGGATGGAGGTCGGATGTTGAACGTGTTGCGGCTGATGGGCTTCGACATTTCTACGACACATTTTACTGGCCGGATAACGCAACAGCTACGATCATCGGAGACATCCGTCCTGATGAAGCGCTGGAACTGGTCGAGAAGCACTTCGGCGGCATTACATCATCGCCGCACGAGATGTCGCATGCCGTGACGGCCGAGCCGCCGCAGCGTGGCGAGCGGCGCGTGCGCGTTGAGCAGGCGGGGCAACTGGGGTCGTTGATGGTGGCCTACAAGTCGCCGAGGGGGCTCGAGGCCGATACCGATGCGCTGGA
>CAZKDQ010000220.1:2857-4185 GCA_964551345.1 uncultured Rhodothermales bacterium | reverse complement strand
TCGGGCTCGGGTAGCAACCTCTGGACGCGCGCGGTCGTGCGTGCGCTTTGCGAACAAGGAGAGGAGGTGCACTTGCTGTGCCAGGAGTCCAGGCCCGACAACTACCCCTTTGTCGGCACCGCGTATCAGTATGCGCCTGACGGGTCGCGCGAGGTAATTTTCGAACGCGAGACTGAGACTCCCGGTCACTGCATTCTCCACCGCGTATCGCTTGACCTTCTGCCGGTTTTCGTACGCCCGGCTGCCGGTGCAACCGGCATGAAGCAGATCCTGGATATGGAGCAGAAGGAGATCGATGACTACATCGACCGGAACGTCCTCGTCCTGACGAATATTCTGACCGATCATCCCATTGATGCGGTCCACGTCAACCACGCGGTGCTCATTTCGGTCGCGGTGATGCGTGCATGCCGAGCAACCGGTAAACGATTCGGTGTGATGCCGCATGGCAGTGCGATCGAATATGTCGTTCGGAAGGATGACCGGATGCACCTGCTTGCTTCGGAGGTCGTTGCCGGAGCCGATCGCATTCTCATCCTCAATGATGAGATGCGGCGCCGTATTCGTGAGGTCTTTCCGGACATCGAGGATGCGGAAGAGCGCATGATGCACGTGCCGGTCGGCGTGGATGTCAACAGCTTCAAAGCAGTTCCGCGTCATCGGAGGCAGGAGAACATCGACGAATTGAAGCGTCGCATGCAATCGCTGGAGCGCGGGCGAACCCCGGAGCAGCAGCATGCACTGGCCTCATCCGTTGATGCCGATCTCTCCCTTGACGACGCCCTGCGCCTGATCGAAACGAACAACAAGTATCAGCATCGAAAGCCGGATTCGAATGCAGAGGATGTTCTTGATCAAATCAGTTGGGAGGAGGCGAAAGTCGTAGCGTACGTCGGCCGGCTGCTTGGCTATAAAGGCACGCAAGCGCTGATGGCGGCCTTTCCACTCATCCTCGAACGTCATCCCGAGGCGACGCTTTTGATCGCCGGAAGCGGGCCGCAGCGCGAGGCCCTCGAGCTACTTCAGCACGCACTGGCGAAGGGTTATCGCGATCTGCTGCTTCGCATTGCGGAATGGGGAAGCGCGCTCGAAGGTGATACCGGTGCGCCGTATACCGAGCTCGTCTCCTTCTTTGCAGGCATGGATGACGACGAGTGGGCGCGGTATCTCCAGCATGCACGTCGGCTTTCGGAAACAGGGCGCGTTCTGTACGTCGGCTATTTCGAGCATGCGGAATTGTGCCTCCTGATGCCATGCGCGGATGTCGGTGTCTTCCCGTCGATCGTGAAAGAAGCCTCGCCACTGGTTGTGCCCGAAGCCATTGCGTC
>CAZKDQ010000220.1:0-2757 GCA_964551345.1 uncultured Rhodothermales bacterium | reverse complement strand
GATGGATCCCCGACCTACATCCTCATCCGAACAAACTGATCCGTCGTACGACGTTTTTGGCGGAGCGCGCCGTCCTCTCGATTCGATATTCGAGCCGCGCACAGTTGCCGTGATCGGCGCGACGGAGCGGGAGGGAAGCGTAGGCCGAACGCTGCTCTTCAATCTCATCAGCAGTCCATTCGGCGGCACCGTTTATCCGGTCAACCCGAAGCGCCAGAATGTGCTCGGGATACGATCGCACACGCGCATCGGGGATATCCCCGAACACGTCGATCTGGCTATCATCGCGACACCTGCTGCCACGGTTCCGGGCGTCATAGAGGAATGCCTGGAGGCGGGCGTCGATGCGGCGATCATCATTTCGGCGGGCTTCCGGGAAGTGGGGCCGGAAGGGCGGCGCCTCGAGGAGCAGATTCTGGAGCTCGCGCGCGGCAAGATGCGCATCATCGGCCCGAACTGCCTCGGCGTAATGCGACCCATCAGCGGCTTGAACGCCACGTTCGCCGGTTCAACGGCGCGTTCGGGCAGTGTTGCTTTCATCAGCCAGAGCGGCGCGCTGCTCACATCGATCCTTGACTGGAGCCTTACCGAACACGTAGGCTTTTCCGCCATCGTCTCGATAGGATCGATGCTGGACATCGGTTGGGGCGATCTCATCACGCACTTCGGTGATGACCCGCGTACCAAGAGCATCGTTCTCTACATGGAGTCGATCGGGGACGCGCGGGCTTTTCTCTCGGCGGCGCGGGAAGTTGCGCTTCAGAAGCCGATCATCGTGATCAAAGCGGGACGAACCGAACAGGCTGCGAAGGCCGCGGTCTCGCATACGGGCACCCTTGCCGGGAGCGATGCTGTCCTTAACGCTGCATTTCGGCGGACGGGCGTGTTGCGAGTCGATGCCATTGCCGATCTTTTCTACGTAGCCGAGGTCCTGGCAAAGCAGCCGCGTCCGCAGGGCCGCCGCCTGACAATAGTAACCAACGCGGGCGGCCCGGGGGTACTCGCTACGGATGCGCTCGTCACCGGCGGCGGCCGTCTTGCGAAGCTGTCAGACAAGACTAAATCGGGGCTTGACAACATCCTGCCGCGCCACTGGAGCCATGGCAATCCCGTCGATATTCTGGGTGACGCAGGGCCGGATCGCTACGCGCAGACGCTGGAGACGCTTCGATCAGACGAAGAAAGCGACGGCTTCCTGGTCGTACTTACGCCGCAGGCGATGACGGATCCGACGAGTACGGCAGAAAAGCTGCGTCCGCTGGCACGTCTCGGTCGCAAGCCGGTTTTGGCCAGCTGGATGGGCGGAAGCGAGGTAGCCGCCGGCGAGCAAATCCTGAACAGAGCAGGAATTCCGACCTTCTCTTACCCGGACACGGCGGCTCGAATTTTCAACTACATGTGGCAGTACAGCTACAACCTGCGCGGCCTGTATGAGACTCCGGTCCTGGCCGGTGCGGACGAAGAAGGACGCGGCGTACGAAGCCGTGCCGACGAACTCATCGCTAAAGTCAGGAGCGAGGGAAGGACGCTTTTGACTGAGGTCGAGTCGAAGCAGCTGCTCGAGCTGTACGATGTGCCGGCTGTACGTACCCTTCATGCCGCGACGGAGGATGACGCAGTTCGCCTTGCGGAGGAAATTGGCTTCCCGGTAGTGCTCAAGCTCCACTCTACGAAGCTTACGCACAAAACGGACGTGGGGGGTGTTATGCTGAACCTGCGTACGCCCGCGGGCGTGCGATCGGCCTATCAGCACATTCGTGAACGAGTTGTTGCTGAAGCCGGCGAAGAGGCATTCGCGGGAGTGACGGTTCAGACGATGGTCCGCCACGAGGGATATGAACTCATCATCGGCAGCAGTCTGGATGTTCAGTTCGGCCCGGTGCTGCTATTTGGTGCGGGTGGAACGCTCGTTGAAGTCTATCGCGACCGTGCACTCGCGCTGCCTCCGCTAACAACGACGCTGGCCCGACGGATGATGGAGCAGACGCGAATCTATGAGGCGCTGCAGGGCGTCCGTGGGCGCGCATCGACGGATCTGGCGCAGCTCGAGCAGATCCTCGTTCGCTTCGGTCAGCTCGTCGTGGAGCACCGCCTCATCAAGGAGATTGACGTAAACCCGCTGCTTGCATCCCCCGAAGGCTTCGTCGCTCTCGATGCACGCGTAGTTCTTCACGAGGAGGGAGTCGAGGAGGATGACATCCCCCAACTCGCTATCCGGCCGTATCCGCAGCAGTTTGTGGGAAGCTGGACGATGCGCGACGGCCGCGGTGTCATCATCAGGCCGATCAGACCGGAAGATGAACCGCTGATGGTCGATTTTCACGAGGCTCTTTCCGAACAGAGCGTTTATCTTCGTTACGCGAGCATGATGAAGCTTAGTCAACGCGTTGCGCACGACCGACTTGCACGCATATGCTTCATCGATTATGACCGCGAAATGGCCTTCGTTGCCGAAATGAACGACGGGGGAAAGCGCCGCATCGTTGCCATCGGCCGGCTTACGCGGCTGCCGGGTACGCAGGATGCCGAGTTTGCCATGGTCATTCGGGATTCAGAGCAGCGGCAGGGGCTCGGAACCGAAATGCTCCGACGGCTCATCGACGCGGCGCGTGAAGAGAAGATCGAACGTATCGTCGCTGATATATTGGCACAGAACCAGGCGATGCAGCGCGTGTGCCAGAAGATGGGTTTCACCCTGCATCGCAACAAGAACCTCGACGATCCGATGATCCGCGCGGTCAAGATTCTCTGATCCGA
>CAZKDQ010000219.1:0-4282 GCA_964551345.1 uncultured Rhodothermales bacterium | reverse complement strand
ATGGCGCGATGTGTGGTGTTCCTCTCCCGACTGCCTTCCAGAGCGGCGGTGTTTGACTGCCTTTGAAGACAGTGACCGGATGCGACGAGCGCAATGCCCGGATGAGAACAGCTTGCGCTCCCGTTGCATCTCACTGAACCTGCCGGCATATTGGACGCGACTATTTCATCGGCTCCTCAATGACAATCAATATCGATAACCACGCGGTTGACCTCATTATCGAGAGAGTTCGCAGGCGGTATCCCGACTTTCAGTTCGTTCACGAAGCGGCTTTCAAAGTGGACGAGACTGACAACAAACGGAAGGCCTCTGCACTTGCACGGGAAAAGCTGAGTGAGGACTCCCTCGACGAGCTAATCGCGCAGGCCGCGTGGTCCGACGTCATCAGCCGAGTAGAGGAAGTTGCCAAGGCGACGGACCTCCTATATCTGACCATGCCGCGGAAAGGCGACCTCGGGCTACTTTATCACCCGGACCTCGATAAGGCAGCGTTCGCCCGGGCGATACGCGACCTGCTTTTCGGTGAGGGTGATTCACCGGAGCGGCTCGGTCGGTTCGTCCAATGGACCGAGGATGAGGGGCTTCCAAGCAAGTGGACGCTGCCCAGCTACCTGCTCTTCCTGTGTTTTCCCGACACGGAGATCTTCGTTAAGCCGAGGGTACTTACGCGATTCATGCGGCTGATGGATCCGGGGTTCAAGCATCCGCGGCCCGGCGCAGCGGGATACTCCGCGATTAGAGAGACGGCCGAGTTTCTTAAGCGCGCCCTGACCGATGTAGGCGTTGCCGACATGATCGACGTGCAGAGTGTGATGTGGGTGGCCGGGACAGCGGAGGATAGATCCGCCGATATCGCGACGCAGACTCTCGCGAAGCCCTTCGATCAGATATTTGACTCCTACACCGATGCTCGGCACGCATTCAGGCGCCTGCGTGAGATGTTTGACGCACTCGGCATCAGCGGCCCCGATGATAAGCGTTTCACCCTCTCGTTGCCACGAAAATACAGGGGCAAGACGCTCCGATTCATCTTCGGGCCGTGGCTGATTCTCGACTTTGTCGAAGGCGAAGAAGTTCTGCACACCCTCAAGGAGAATGAACTCGGATACAAGCGTCTCGGGGAGTCATTTGCTGTGAAGGAGGGTGAGCCCGACTTTATTTTCTACGAACTCCCGCTTGAGGATTTTCTGGGAGAAGATGAAGCCCTGGAGGCGGTGAGACAGGCCTCGCTGAATCTCATCTCGGAGAAGTTCTCAGGCTGGAAGGCCACCCCGTACCGCTCGAAGAACAATCCACATCTGGCTGAAGCCGTCTTCAGCGATGAGAAGCTCCGCACGCTTCTGACCAGCGGTCTCCCCGCCCATGCTGAGGTTACCCGCGCCCCGACGGCCCTCTTCAGTGCCCGGTCGTTTGAATTAATGGCCGCGCTCGCGGAGACGCCCACCAGAGCTTTTTATGATGAACACCGAGAAGACTTCCGGCGCTTTGTTGAGCAGCCGTTCCGTGATCTTTTTAGGGGTGTGCACGGGGAGATGCCGGAAGTGATTCGTGATCACATGGAGACACAAAGCCGGCTCTTTTCACGGATTGTTAAGAACGACTGGGGACGTGGAGGGGCGTGGCCTCACTATTGGGCCGCGTTCTATCCCAAGGGCGGCAGGCGGATCGAAGAGGCGCAGCTCTTCGCGGGCATCACGGGCGAGGGCTTCGAGTTCGGATTTGCGATCGGGGAGTATGGGACGACCCGCCACGAGACGTTCAGGCGAAATGTCTCAGCTCATCGAGCTGCGTTGAGGCGCGTGTTGGGAGACGCACTGTCGGGAGGTGAGTACTCGTTTGGAGATCTTCAGGATGATGAGCTGTTCGAGGTCGATACGTTTGAGGAGTGGTTGGATGAAGAGGCAGTGGTTCGTCCTCGCGTCGCAAGGGTCCTCGGACCCCAAGAAGTAGCGTCGACCTCGGCGAAGGACTTAATCGCTCTTGTGGCTCATTCGTTCATCGAGCTGTTCCCGCTCGTCCTCTTGGCGACGGAATCCGACGCCATGCCGCTTGTAAGCGCATATCTCGAGAAAGATGAAGAGGATGCCGAGCCAAATCCGGTATACACTGCAAGTGATCTGGAGCGCGATACCGGCTTCACCGATACCGAGATTAAACGATGGCTCCGGGCCATCGAGCGAAAGAAGCAGATCGTGCTTTACGGCCCTCCTGGCACAGGGAAGACCTACCTCGCCGACCGGCTGGCACGGCATCTCGTGTCCGAAACGGACGGAGTGACGGACGTCATTCAGTTCCACCCCGCCTATACCTACGAAGATTTCTTTCAGGGCATTCGGCCCCAGCCGCATCACGATGGCGGCCTGCACTATCCCTTGGTGCCGGGGCGCTTCAAGGAATTCTGCGAAAAAGCGCGCCAGCGGGAAGGCACGTGCGTTCTGATCATCGATGAGATCAACCGCGCGAATCTGTCCCAGGTTTTCGGTGAGCTGATGTATCTGCTCGAGTATCGCGAGCGTGATATCAGTCTGGCAGGTGGGAAACGGTTTAGAATTCCGGCGAACGTTCGGATCATCGGCACGCTGAATACCGCCGACCGCTCGATTGCTCTCGTGGACCACGCGCTGCGACGGCGGTTCGCGTTCATCCATCTTCCGACGCGATACGACATCCTGGAGTTGTTTCATAAGTCACGAGGCGAGGACGTCACCGGCCTAATCGGCGTGCTGAAGCAGGTGAACAAGGAGATTGGCGACCCGAATTACGAAGTCGGCGTGTCGTTTTTCTTGAGGGAGGATCTACGAGACCAACTGGCGGACATCTGGGAGATGGAAATCGAACCGTATCTGGAGGAGTATTTCTTTGACCAGCTTGAGAAGGTCCAGTCCTTTCGGTGGCCACAAATCATGAAGAGTGTGGTCGCTTGATGACGTGGCCCATCCGGCTTTCTGAGTACAAACGGACAGAGGTCTCGTCTGAATTGATCTCCAAGGAGATGGGCATGGACCTTTGTCGGCGGCATTCGAACGCGCTCGCCGTTGAATTTCCGTCGCCCCGAACCGACGGTAACTGGGTATTGACGCCGCTTGGGCGGGTTGGCAGGATCCCGCTGGATGAGACTCGATCGCTCGTCCTTGAACCGAAGACGCCTATCGCCAACCTGTTCAGGATGTTGGAGTACGCGTATAACGTTTCCGGCCTCGAGTTTCTCGATGGAGCAGCATCCTCTGGATCGATCGAGGACGTGTACGAGAAGCTCGCGCACGTGCTCTCGAAACGGATCATCGATAGGGCCAGGAAAGGACTTTACCGCTCTTATGTCTCTCGTTCAGAGGACCTAAGTGTGGTTCGGGAACGGCTCGATGTACAGCGTATCATGCGGAAACCATGGCGCGTCAGCCCGCACTGCCACTACCATGAGCTGACAACGGATGTCGAGGAGAACCAGTTGCTTGCCTGGACGCTCTTCGTACTCATGCGGGCGCGGCTGGACCGGGAGGATGTCCGGCGGAGTGTGCGGAGGGCACATCGTACATTACAGGGCTCCGTGTCGCAGATACCGTTCGATGCGTCGGACTGCATTGGTCGGTCCTACACCCGCCTGACGGATGATTACCGTCCGCTTCATGCGATCTGCCGCTTCTTTCTCGAGTTCAGCGGACCGTCCGTTTATCAGGGGGATAAGGAGATGATCCCATTCCTGGTGGACATGGGGCAGCTCTTCGAAGCGTTCGTGGGCGAATGGATGAGCCGTAATCTGCCGGAAGGCTTCCGCCTTGTATCTTCGGAGCGTTATCAGGCCGGAATCGATCGCTCGTTCATTCTGGACCTTGTTCTCTACGACATTGATACGGCCGGATCGCAGCGAGCCCGGTACGTAATTGACACGAAGTACAAGGCAATCGATGCATCGTCGAATAGTGACGTGTATCAGGCTGTCACGTATGCTCTGGCCAAAGGATGTACTGAGGCCGTTCTCGTGTATCCAACGCCACTCCGGCACCCCCTCGATATCGAGGTCGGTGGCATCCGGGTTCGCTCGGCGACGTTTGACCTTCGCGGCGATCTTGAAGACGCGGGATCGGCCCTGCTACGGGAACTGGGGCTCGTTGTGGAGAAGGTGGCGCAACGTGATGTGTGACGACAAACGGCCCGCAGCGTGAGGATTCGACGGATACCTTTAACTGCTTAGCGTCGGCGCGGGCGCTTCATATGCCACCGACCAGGATATCCAGCGCCGGCTCGAGCATCTGGCGGGAGATCATTCCCGGGATGTGTGCGCGGA
>CAZKDQ010000218.1:2219-4294 GCA_964551345.1 uncultured Rhodothermales bacterium | reverse complement strand
GATTCCGAAGGCCCGCGCTGGTTGTCGGGCGACGAGGTGCAAGAAGCCATCGTCTCCGCTCACGCCTTCGAAGCCAGTAATTACGACCTCATCCTCGCCATACGGGCGAACAGGGAGTATATCGCGGGGCTTCAGGAGGAGATCGAGCGATTGCAGGCGAGGGCGAAATTCGCGCCAAGCGAAGCACGATATAATGGGGATACTGCTAGGCTCTAAGGGAGAGGCCCGGCGGACATGCTCGTTGCTGCATTCCTGAAAAATTCACAACCCATCGTTGCAGCGCTTCAGTATCCCCCCCCCTCTCTATAGGTAAAGAACCTCTTCAAAACAGATGGAGGGCAGCCCTGGCGACTAACCTCCATGCCTTTCTTTGTCCCAATCTACGACAAGCCAAGGAATAAGCTCCTGCTTATGACCTCGCGGCAGTCGACCAAGACGACCTATTTGCGCAACATTGGTACAATCAGGTCCCTGCTAAATCGTGGCAACTCCACGCTCTACATTGCGCCGACGAATACGCAGGTCAACGACTTTTCGCGCAAGAAGCTCGACAACATATTTGCCTACAATAAAGAGCTCAAGCAGTTTTTCGTCGACAACACCTGCACATGGAATGTCGGCTTAAAGGAGTTTATCGTGGGCGGCGGGCGATCCACGATCACGCTTCGTTCCACAGGTGGTGCGCAAGGCGCCTCCCGCGTTCGTGGCAACACGGCCAATGACATTCTTCTGGATGAATTTCAGGATCTCCTTGAGGAAGACCTTCCGGTAATCGAGGAGTGCGCGGCAACATTTGACGGTCAGGATGGGCGGCCCAATGCCTTCTACGTCTACACCGGCACGCCGCTCTCGAACCAGAACCACATCCAGAAGCAGTTCAACATATCCCGCAAGTACCAGTGGCACATGCAGTGTCCACACTGCTCAACTGGAACGGGTAAGTATCGGGCAAAAGAAGAGGATTATTGGCGGCGTGAGATTCGCAAAGGGGGATGGAATGATCCGATTGGCATGTCTCATGTTGATCCGGCGCGGGCTTATCTATTCTGCCAATACTGCGGCGGCAACATGAACGTGCCTCCGGGCGCCGATCCCAACAAGCGGATCCCGCCCTGGGGCCAGTGGCTTTCGCACAACCCGAAAGGCCGCTTTGACGGCTACCGGGTAGTGAGGATGATGATGCCGTGGGCCAGGTGGCGCACAGAGAACAACGACGGCATTCTTGATCGGCTCGAAATTTGGCCCGAGCGCCGTTTTGCCAACGAAGTGATGGGTGTCTCTTTCGATTCTGGGACGCAGCCGATCTCCGAGAAGGACATACGGGAGATCTCCGACAACTACACGCTGCCAAGAAACGACGCCGAAGCGATACAGGCGGCAGCTGCTCATCAGGGATACATCAAATTTGCGGGCCTTGACTGGGCCATGCAGGCCACCGGCGACGACACGGCATCCTACACCATTATAGGCGTCTTTGCGCTTGTCAACGACCGTTTGAAGCTCATATACGCGCACCGCTTTGTCGGCCTCGGGTCAAACGATCCCGATGTCGTCATGAAGAAAATCGAATGGGTGCTTGAGACTTTTGATGTGCGCCGTCTCGGCGTCGACTACGGCGTGGGTTACAAGGAGGATCTAAGGCTGATATCGAAATACGGCCTAGAGAGAGTTGCCTGTTTTCAGTATAAGAGTTCGGTTGGTAAAGCTACATCAACCTTTGATGCCGGGGCGCTCAAGTGGATCGTGCCCAAGACAAGGACGCTTGACCAGCTCTGCGCCGACATTAAGAACGCACGCTTCGTCCTTCCGGAGTATGTCGACGGAAAGACCTTTACCGACGACTGGCTCAATCTTTCGCTCGACTTCGATCCGCGCACAAGAGCCATTCGGTACGAAAAGTTAGGGCCTGAAGACTTCGTTCATGTGGCCAACTACGCCAATCTCGCCAAGAGAATGGAATTCCGTGAGGGAGACTTCTCCGGCATGACACCGACCGGCATGCACGGTGCTGCACAACAGTTTCAGCAGTACGACCCGTGGGCTGGCGTAGAAGATCTGGAGCCAGGCGTGGAGAT
>CAZKDQ010000218.1:0-2119 GCA_964551345.1 uncultured Rhodothermales bacterium | reverse complement strand
TTTCTTCCTTGTCCGGAATCGTGCCTCGTGCATGGAATCACGCCGCAAGTCCTCTTCAAAAAGGGCGTCACGGAAGCTGATTTTGCAAAGGCCATCCATGCGGAGCTCTCCAAGCCGGGGACATGCTCGGTAGCTTACAATGGAATGCGCTTCGACCATGAGGTGATGCGATATCTTTTCCATCGGAGCCTGATTGAGCCCTATGGCTGGCACTGGCGCGATGAGTGCTCAAGGTGGGATCTCGTTGATGTGGCCCGTGCTGCGTATTCGCTCTCTCCTAACGCGTTGCAGTGGCCTCTTCGGGAGGACGGTGCTCCGTCATTCAAGCTCGAGCACCTGGCGGCGGCGAACGAGATTGATCACGAGAATGCGCACGACGCCCTTTCTGATGTGATGGCGACTATCGGCCTTGCTCGACGATTGAAAGCCGCTGACCCGGCGTTCTTCCAGAGCGTCCTGCAGCTCCGTGATAAGTCCACCGTGGCAGAACTCCTTACGCGCCCATGTTTCTGGGCATCCAGTTTTATCCCCGCCAAGGTGGGTGCAGCAACGATTGTCGCGCCGTTATGCTTCCACCCGCGGAATCACGGTAGTGTGATCGTTTTTGATCTTCGGCACGACCCTGAGCCGTTTGAGGCTCTCTCAGCGGAGTCTCTTCAAGAGCTGCTCTTTGCGCGAAGTAATGATCTTCCAAAAGGACAAATCAGGCCGCCACTTTATGAGGTTAAGACGAACGCCTGCCCCGTCGTGGCTCCAGCTAAAGTCGTGACGGAGGACGTGGCTGACCGCCTCACACTTGACCTGGAGAGCTGCCGCGCCCATTATCGAAAGCTTCAGCAGTTGAAAGCGACATTTGGTCGCAAGGCTGCCGCTGTATATGACAAGGAGTGGCTGAATGAGAGCGACGTAGACGAGGATTTGTATTCTGCGTTCGTTCCGGATGCCGATCGAAACACCCTTGCTAAGCTTCATGAGCAACAAACATGGGGTCCGGAGACGGCGCAGCATAGTTTCAAAGACGGCCGCCTTCCAGAACTAGTCTTCCGATACCGAGCTCGGAATTTCCGATCACGGCTGACGTACGATGAAAACGACCGATGGAAGGACCATTGCCGCCGTCTTCATCTGAATCTTGATCAAGACGGCCTGAGTCGACTCGATGCATATGATCTCCTGATCAAGGACATCGGAGGCGATCCAGAATGCACGCCGAGACAGGCAGAGTTGATGGGGGAGCTCGCCCAGTTTGCTACAGGGCTCCGGTCATGGCTCGCATGAGTCGACGGTGGCTCTCCGGTGCGGGTCCGGCCTCGCACTAAAGACCAGGGAGCATAACTCGTCGGCGTGGTTTGTCGCAGTTGACAGAATCGGTCCGTGTGCAGGGAGAGGCGCTTCGGACAGATGACAGTCACGTGCGTCGACCTATGCCGGTGTGCCTCCTCGAACCGCGGGACCTGCCCCCAGCCGACCCTATTGTCTCAGCTGAGACAACTCGCAGGCCATAATTCCTGTTTATAGGTTTCGCCTGCCTTCAGGGAGAACGTGAACGCTGAGTGGTTGTGTCAAGCTTCATCAATGGCCTCGTCGACCTCCTCTACCTCGTCATCCCATTCTTCGGACCTGGCAAGTTTGTCGCGCTCCACAGTGGATGGCGGCCATGCGCGCCCGAACGGGCAGGGCTCGTCACCACTTAGCCGTGACGAACGTCGTGCCATTTCATCCCAGAAAGCCCATGAGGCCTCCTCGGCTTCGATCTCTGCGGGTGTCCGTGTGTCCTCAGGCTGAGGAATGGTATGGACGCCGGCATTTTCAGCTCTCAGATCATCTGGCGAGAGATCTGACTCAAGGTGATGGCCCGATCGCGCCCAAGAAGGCTTGGTGTGCACGAAGGGGATGAAGACCGTATCCGGGTTCATTTCCACGAGATGAAAGAGCATGTCCAGGTCGAATTCCTCGCCGGTAGCCCGATTCTTGACGCGGTCGTCCCAGACGTCCAGGAAAACCATGCGTGAGTCGTCCCTCTCGCGGATAGCAGCTTCCACGTCATGAAGTCTCTTCTTTAGTGTGCTCATCGCAACAGCCCTCCTTCTTTGATTTGCTTCTCGAGATCGGTCATGCG
>CAZKDQ010000217.1:0-4305 GCA_964551345.1 uncultured Rhodothermales bacterium | reverse complement strand
GCAAGGGGTTTCACTTCCAGAACCCCCAGGCGATGCGAAACTGCGCCTGCGGTGAGTCATTCGGGCTGTAGTCCTGTTCGATCGCCTGAGCGCTACCGTCGGACGTGCTTGGTGCGTGCGTTGCAGTCGGAGGTGGCTGCGCAGAAATCCCCACCATTAGTCGCGTGGTCCGTCCGGGCCCGAGCCGTTGGCCGTCCACGGCTCCCGCCCGGCAACATCAGTGCGCCTTAGCCGGCCTCGAGGCTTCCCAAGCGTGTAATGAGGTCGGCGGCGAGCTGGCTGAGACCGGCGTCGAGCATCATAACGAGGCTTTCGTAATTCCCTGGCGACCAACCCGGTCGCCGAAAATCGGTAGTCCCTTGCGAGATCGCCGTAGTGCCCCCTGGGCTGGAGATCTCCCAGGACGCCCTCACATGCACCTCGCCGCGGGTGGCCAGTGAGTCCTCGACCACACCTTCGAAGCGCGTGATGTGAATGCTGATCTGGTAGTCATGCCCCGTCTGCGCAGGCCACGGCGCGACGTTGACGCTCTCAAAGTTTCCGCTTTCGACGAGACGAGCCGCCACTGCGCCGTTTATTCCTCCGGCGAGACTCTCGCCCCACCGGTAGAAATCAGAGTAGGTGATCCTGTTGGTACCCTGTCGAACCACGATGAACGGAATGTCGAGATAATCGGCCAGGCGCGGTTGTCGAAGCCCGATGGTGGCGGCGGATGCGTCAGACGTCGACACCCCATTGGCTGATGGAACGGATCCAAGCACATAGTGCTGGATCGCCGGTGCGTCGCGGCTCAGGCTGAAGCAGCCGGTTAGGCCCAGCAGGGCAAGGAGAACGGTCGTGAGAGTGAGATTCGTGGGACTTGTCATAGCTTACCGCTCGGGGGGTTTGCGACCGCGAATTAACATGTCTGGGTTCTCCTCGAGCGATATTGCGAGCACACGTAAGGCCTCAGCTGCTTTCTGCAGGCTGGCCAGGGTCTGCTCGAGCTGGTAGCCCACGCCTGAGTCCGTCATCAGCAATCCCTGCATTGCTTCAATCGTTTGTCTCGTTGCCTGAAGCGTCAGGACCAGCTCTTCGTTGGTCCCCGCGACCTGCTGTTGAAGCGGATCGATCGTCTCGGTGAGGCGAGCGGTCAGAATCTCCAACTCAGCCATGGTTCGGGTGAACTGTTCGGTCGTTCGCGGCAGTCCACCAATGGCCGCCCGAATTTCCTCTGAATCGACAAGCCGCTCGAAGGCCTGTGCCGACGCCACCAACGATTCATTGATCTCTCTCATGTCGATCGACTCCAGCATGTCGTTGACCTGAAAGAGAATCCGCATCACGTCGCCCATGACGCTTCCTGCTTCGGTTCCTAAGGCAGCTACAAGCGATATAGTGGTTGGGATCTCGAGATGAGGCGTCGGGCCTGACTCGAATTCGGGCGGCGCCGGATCCGTTCGATATGATAGTTCGATGTAAAGCTGGCCCGTGACAAAGCTTTCCATCTGCAGCTGCGCCCGGAGCCCGTCTTCGATTTGCTGGCGCAGGACCTCCGGCTGGCCCAGCTGAACGACCGTTCCGGTGGAAGTCGTAAACCGGGCAATGTCTATCTCGTATTGCACCGGGACCTGGAAAGTCTTATCGGCGGGGTCGATCTGAATGAGCAGTTCGGTCACGCTACCGACTGGAACGCCCTGGAATTTAACCGGTGCACCTCGTTCGAGCCCGTTAACCGATTCGCCGAAGTAGCTGATAAAGGTTGTTTGCTGGCTAAACCAGGCGGTCGAGGCCAGTACGGCTATTCCGATCACGCCGAGGATTACGGCGCCGATCAAGAACAACCCTATCGCGGTAGGATTCGCACGTTTGCTCATTGAGACAGCCACCTCGTGAAGTAGGTATACAGAGTCATCGTGCGTCGCTACTGCGCGTCAAAAACCGGTGGACTTCCTCGCTGGATGGGTCGTCTTTCAACTCGACGGGTGCTCCGAGTGCCGTCATGGTCTTCTCCTTGATGTCGAGGAAGAGCGCTCGATCTGCAATTTTGAAAATACTGGCGAGGTCGTGACTTACGACGACGATCGTGGTCCCGAAACTCGCCCGCATCTGCAGGATGAGGTCGTCGAGACGGCTGGCCGAAATCGGATCGAGGCCGGAGGAGGGCTCGTCGAAAAACAGGACGTCGGGGTCGAGCGCCGCAGCCCTTGCGAGTGCCGCACGCTTACGCATTCCACCGCTTATCTCCGAGGGATAAAACGTCTCGAAACCACGCAGACCAACCAGTGCCAGTTTCAGTTCTACGATGTCTGCAATCGTGTCCGCCCCGAGCTCGGTGTACTCCTCGAGCGGAAGCGCTACGTTTTCACCAAGCGTGAGCCCGCTCCAGAGCGCGCCGTTCTGATACAGTACCCCCATCCGACGAAGGATCTGCTTCCTCGACGCTTCGTCGGCATCTATGAAGTCGCTTCCCTCGAACAGAATCGTTCCGGCCGCCGGCTTCTTGAGGCCGATCAGGTGTTTGAGTAGCGTGCTCTTCCCACTTCCGCTACCGCCCATGATGACGAAGACTTCGCCGCGCTCTATGTGAAAGCTCAGATCATCCATAACCACAAAAGAACCGTAAGCCATCTTCAAGTTGCGGACTTCTATCGGATGCGTCTCGTTCATTGGCATATCAGATTTCGAGCAGCGCAGCGAGCCAGTCGATCACAGCGTTGGCCATGATGATCAGCGTGATGCCCGTGACGACTGCCGATGTGGCGGCCTTCCCCACAGATCCAGCGTCAGTTCCCGTTTGCATACCCCGCAGACATCCGGAGAGGCCGATGATCAAACCGAAAACGGTTCCTTTGAAAACGCCGAGCAGCCCGTCGGCCAGAGTCACAGGGGCCAGGAGGCCGCCCATGAACTGTGTCACGCTCAGATCCAACAGAGCCACGGCGACGAGCATGCCGCCAATAATGCCGATAAAGTTCGCATAGATTGTGAGAAGCGGCATCATCAGAAACAGGCCGAGAACGCGTGGAAGAACCAGATGCTCAACCGGGTTGACCCCGAGTGTCTTGAAGGCGTCGATCTCCTCCGAGATCTTCATGCTTCCCAGCTCGGCGGCGAATGAGGCACCGGTCCGGCCCGCCATGATAATGCCGGTCATCAGCGCCCCCATTTCACGAAGCATCCCGTATCCCACCAGGTAGGAGACGTAGTAACCGGCTCCAAAGCGACGTAACACCACTGCTCCGAGGAATGAGATGATCAGACCAACGAGAAAGCTGATCAGCGTCACGATCGGAAGGGCATTCCATCCATTAGACTGCACAACTACCCAGAAATCGCGCCATCTGAGGCGCAGACGGAACGTGATCAGCCTGAAGAATCCGCGAGCGACTTCCCCCACGAAGCTCACCGCCTCGAGGACCGAATCGTAGGCCCTGATCCCGGCTTGCCCGAGTCTGAAGCTCAGCGTTGGAGGATCGGATCTCTCGCCGAGCTCCTTTTCCGGAACGGCGCGTGCCAGGGCCAGAAGCCCCTGGATATTCTCCGGCAGCCCATCGTCCTGAAAGGCTATGTCCCGCTCGTCGCAGTAGTCTGCCGCCCCGAGCAGGAAGATCAGCAGGCTGGAGTCCCAGGTACCGAGTTCTGCGGCGTCAAACCCGATGGCCCGGAATCCTCCCTCCACATGTGTTTGGACGGTTTCAGCGAAAGGCTGCACCGACTCGTTTAGGTGCCAGTCGCCCCTGAGAGAGACGACGAGAACGCCCTGCGACTGTCGAATCTCTGTCTCCATGGACTGCCGGTACCGCTTGTCTGCCTTTGCGTTGGATGTGCCAACCGCTCTGCTGACCGGCGACGATCCTCTACTTGTGATCTACCCTATCTGCACAGAAGGAGGAGAGTTCCCTCCTTCATCAGTATCAATTTTGGAACGTATGCAGTTGGGATGTAACAGGTCTCACTGAAAAGGCAAACGGCACATCGGGGATCCGGCACGCGATCACATCCGGCTTCGCAAAAGAAGTGATGCCTCAGGATACGATCTCGCTTGCGAGTCGCTCGCCGTTGACTGAAAAAGATGCCGTGATCTCGACTGCTTGCCCGAGCATCTTTGATACGGAGCAGTACTTGTTCATCGATAGTTCGACAGCCCTCCGAACCTTCTCTTCCGTCAGATTACCCGTGAGCGCAAAGTGGACGTGCAGCTTCGTGAAGACCCGTGGCGGATGCTCCGCGCGCTCGCCATCGACGTTGACCTCGAACGAATCAATTTCCTGCCGACCTTTGGTCAGGATGTCGACAATGTCAATCGCACTGCAACCGCCGATC
>CAZKDQ010000216.1:0-4374 GCA_964551345.1 uncultured Rhodothermales bacterium | reverse complement strand
AGGGTCCGCGGCGAGACGTATATTATTCTTCGCCGCGGGCCCGCTTGCTCATCTTGAAACTCCGATCCCGATGCTCCCGTCATCCCGCACCGCCATGCGTACACACCTCGCCATCATCGGTGTGATCATCCTCACCGGTTTAATCGGCAGGCCGCTCGCGGCACAGTCGCTCGGAAATGAGGATCTGCACATCCAGCAGGTCGAAACCGAAGTGATGGAGGGGGTGCCTGCGCAGGAGGTGGCGATGAACACCATCATGGAACGCCTCCGGGCCGGGGAACGCGCGATTCTCGACGCACACACCATCCGGGGCTCCGGCGTGGGAGGCAATTTCGCGGCTGTCGGGCAGGAGGGTGATGACAACACGGCGTCCGTCACTCAGATCGGTCTGTCGAACATCGCGGTGATGTATCAGCAGGGCACGGGGAATTCGGCCGCTATCGTGCAAAGAGGGGACGGCAATATATTTGGCGCATGGGTCATTGGTGCCGGCAATCAGCTAAACGTACTGCAGCAGGGCACCGACAACGTGTACATGCTCGACTTTGTGGGGGACAACCTCGACCACGCCGTCCAACAGATTGGAAATGGCATCGAGGCGATTCAGACGGGCAGTGCTCGTCGTCCCTTCAGCATCGAACAGCGTGGCTCGGGCATGAGCATCCGTATAGACCACAATACACCCTGAGCCGGCAGGAATAAGCTGAGTTTTTGCTTCCTACGGCCAGGCTGACCCCGATCCGAGCAGCCGACTCTATTAATTATCTCGCGAACAGCGACAAGTCGATGCTCTCGCCGATGAGCTGATGGCCCTGTTCGTTGGGGTGGAGATGATCTCCGGTGTCGGCCTCGGCGCGTAGTCGCGATGGGTTCTCAGGATCGCGAAGAGCCTCATCAAGATCGATGACGGCATCGAATCGCCCGCTGGTACGGATCCACTCGTTGACGGTCTGCCGTGCCGTCTCACGCTCGGGCATGTCGTAAAAGGAATCTCCGAACGGCAGGATCGTGGCGCCGTACGTGCGGATACCCGCGGCGGACGCTTCATCCACCATCCATGAATAAGCGTCGATCAGCGACTGTGCGACGGAGTCGGCGTTCTCGGCCGAGGCCTGCCCGATGTCGTTGACGCCGTGCAGAATGATGAGCCACCGGGCGCCGTCTCGCTCGATCACATCGCGTTCAAAACGGTCGACGGCGGCCGGGCCGAGGCAGGGACGCAGAACGCAGTTCCCGCCGGTGCCCATGTTCAACACGCCGACGTTCGCCGTTTCGGGGTTCGACTGCAAGCGTCCAGCCAGGACATCCGGCCACCGGTTCTGCTTGTTTGTGCCCGACCCCCGACCATCCGTAATCGAGTTGCCGAGCGTGACAACGGCTGCCGCGGGTTCCGTTGGAAACACGTCGATCCCCCCGATGACGTACCAATGGTCAGTCAGAACGGCGTCAGACAGATCCTCGACGTCGATGGCGTCGCCTGTTTCGATGTAGGATGTCGTTCTCGATCCCGGGTGGCCGGTGAGATCGGACGGTACTTCGCCGAATGAGAGCGTCAGTGCGATGGTATCGAGCGGACGAAGTTCAAAGGGAATGACGTCGGAAACAACATCATCGCCGGGCGCCAGGGTCACGCCGGCTTCCCCGCCGAAGGTTACGCCGGCCTGCGTGTCAGGATCGATGCTCCCTCCGCTGACAGAACGCGCTATCGATGCTGCGTTGATCGTCAGAGGACCGTTTCCATATTCGTTCGAGTAACTCACGCGAAGCGAGTCGCCACCGACGGATACGCGGACGATCTGTCGGATCGTATTTCCGGATAGCCCCGGCTCAGGCGGCATGTTGTGCGGCTCCGTTAGCTGGAGTGCCGTTGCCCAGGTGCCGACCCAGTCGGCGGCCTCGGAATCCGATGTCTGGGAATTAGAAGTACAGGCCGTGAGCGTGACGCTCGTCATGAGGACGACGTACAGCAAAACTCGCTGAAGCGACGAACAGAATGGCATATCGAAGGGGAGGGAGGTTGGTCGAATGAGGCGCTAATCTAATGTGAGGCCGGCGACAAAACACGCGAACGGGAATGGGACACCACCCCGCAGAAAAACAGCCGGCCGCCACAAGGCAACCGGCCGCACTCGAATCGACGTCTCGATTGCTACCGAATGAGCGTCATCAGACGGTTGCTCGTCTGGTCACCGGCCTCCATACGGGCGATATAAACTCCCGGTGCGACGATCCGCCCGGACGCATCGCGGCCGTCCCACACGCCCGCCGTTCTCCCGCTTGAGATCGGCGTGTTGATGAGTTCTCGCACAAGGGCACCCGTCACATCATAAATGCGCAGGCTCATGGGTGAGGTCTGGGCGAGGTCGTACTCGATGACGGTCTCTGAACTGAACGGGTTCGGATAGTTGATGAGGTCACCCGATCGGCTGCCCGGCGCGATCTCAGATGCGCTTAGCACAGTGTGGTCCCACCGGATCCACCGGTCGAGATCCGGCTCGAAGGGTGAGACTTCGACCCCCCGGGTGTCTACGGCCTCGTCGTGCAGCAGGAAGCGATCGACAAAGTCTTCGACATGCTTTCGCTGCGTGTCGGACACCTGACAGTGGCCATGGCCGTCCGTGATTACAAATCCGAATCGGTCCGGGACGTCGAGCGCGTCCCACACCGTCTGTGCCGCCTTACTCGAAACGTGGGCCGACTCATCCGCCATCCATTCATAGTCGGCGTTGCCCAGCACGATCATTGCTCGCGGCGCAACCATCGCGACCAGCTCGTGGTGATCGTAGGGCATCCGGTAGATGTTGTTGCGGAAGGTATTGATGAAGGTGTTCTTGAACCACGAGCCGTTCGTATTTCCGACACCCTCGCGGCTGCCGTCGAGCGAATTCGTGACGCGCCATGACGCCGCGCCGCCGCCTCCCGGCTCTTGAGCGATCGTCAGCGCGATCCGCTCATCGAAGGCGCCCGAAAAGAGTGCGATTTTACCCGCGAATGAACATCCCGTCATTCCGATTCGGGAGAGGTCGAGATCGAGCTCCGGCACCTGCTCGAGCGCATCGATCAACCGGCTGACGCCCCACGACCACCCTGCAAACTTGCCGATCGTCCGCGGATACAGGTCATAGAACGGTCCGCTGCGCGAGCCGCTCTGTGCATCGGGCCCGGAGATATCGGCGTAATTAAATCCGACCATCGCGATGTCCCGCGACGTAAAGATGTCGGCGGGAAGGCTACCGATCATCCCGAAAAACTCAACGCCGATCACGACAGGAAAGGGGCCGTCGCCTTCAGGTAGTCTTACCGTGGAAGTTAATGTGAGAGGTTTTCCATCCTCTTCGATCTCGATCGTCAGGCGGCCGTCCTCATAACTGACCTCCATCTTCTCAGGCGGCGCCGGACGATCGCCCATTTCATAATGTTGAAGTTCGGCGCCAATTTCGGCCCGCCGGCATCGCCAGTCAGATTTATTCTGGATGCGACCTCTCGTCGCGTCTGACCACTCGAACGGGTCCGGCAGTGCACTATAGGACGTCAGGTCGTTGATACCCGGCAACGGAGGGGCGGGGCAATCCTCACCTGTGTTTTCCACATCATAGTTGTAGGGCATCTGCTGGGCGCGGGCATCCTGCGGTAGGATGATGGCCACGGCGGCAAGCAGCAAACACCAGAGGCGGGTTATAGAATGATACATGTACGTATAGCGGATGATGAGCGCACGATATCGGCCGTGCTTGGGGAGAGGTCGCAAGAAACACTCGTCAAATCCCGAGCTGGGGATAAGGTGATCTTATGACCACACGGCTATAAGCTCGTTTATATCGAAGCCGATAGCGCTTTCAGCACGTTTCTCCAATGATTCTTCATCAAAGCACGCTCCTCCGAGTCGACCAGTTTCTCCTGGTGGAATCGCAGGGCGGTTCGGTCTCCCTTGGCTTCCAGATAGATCTGCAAGGTCGACGGGCTCTTCAGATAAACCGGCTTCCATGTCAGGCGGAGTTTCTCACCCGGGCTAACCGTCCGCACCTCGCCCGATACGCCGTCCCGCGTCTCGTACGTAAGTCCCGGTTGTAGGGGGAAGGCCTCTTCAACATCGCCGAGCCAGATCCGCATCCCTTCTGCACTGACAAGTAACTGCCAAAGCCGAGCCGCGGTGATGGGCAGCGTTTTCTGTACGCCGATCTCGTACCCCGCCCCCGCCGTCTGGCCGACCTCTCGCTTTCCTCGGGCGTGTTCGTAGGCAACGGTGATGGTCTGCGCCCACCAGCGGCCGTCCGGCCCCAGATGATCCGGCGTAGCAAGCATCGCCGCGATTGCTTTGTGCGACATCGAATCGGCGCCCGATTCGTCGAGCAACGCAAACCATTCGTTCCATCC
>CAZKDQ010000215.1:1464-4466 GCA_964551345.1 uncultured Rhodothermales bacterium | reverse complement strand
AATTCGTCATGGAGGAATATCCGGAATCCATGCAGTTGGCCGTCACGCTTCACGCTCATGGTCTGCGTACATTGATGACGCACATCGTTGTGGAAGGAGACATCAAGTCACATAAGACAGAATTATTATGATTCATTGTTGATGTTGGACTTTCAGTGGCATTACCGCTTCACTCACCCAAAGCCTGACGATTGAAGTGAGCACGTGGGTCTTATGATATAACTGCATGTGCCGATTATAATTGAGGCACAATTATTCTGTGATTGATACGACGCATGCAATGAAACCGAACAAGCCGCCTATAATGCCACTACGTAATCGCATGTCCGTCATCTCGATTGAGCGCGGAAATATCGAAGTAGATGGTTCCGCTCTCGTTGTTACCGATGTTCGCGGAAAGCGCGCACAGTTTCCCGTTGGTGCGTCGGCGGTAGTCATTTTGTAACCGGGAACGACGATTACGCATGCGGCTGTCAAACTATGCGCAGAGAACCGCACGATGATTCTCTGGACAGGCGAAGCCGGAGTTCGACTGTATAGTGCAGGGCAAGAAGGATCGGCGCATTCATACCGCTTGCTGCGGCAGGCGCGCCTGGCCCTTGATCCAAAATCACGGCTGGCAGTCGCGCGTGAGATGTACCGAATGCGCTTCTACGAAGAACCGCCGCTAAAAAGATCGATTGAGCAGTTGCGCGGCATGGAGGGTGCCCGGGTGAGAGACATATACAGACGACTGGCTGAAAAGCATAATGTGCAATGGAATGGACGTAATTACGACCGAAAGGATTGGAAAGCGCAGGACCCGGTCAATCGTGCATTATCATCTGCCAACGCATGTTTATACGGGGTGTGTCATGCTGCTGTCATGGTGGCGGGGTATAGTGCAGGCTTAGGATTCATCCACACTGGTTATTCGCTCGCATTCGTGCACGACATTGCCGACCTGTATAAAATGGAACTGGCCGCACCTACTGCATTCCGGCTGGCTGCCCAAGCGCCCGACAGGATAGAAATGCGGGTTCGACACGAACTTCGAGACGGTTTTCGCCGAGTTCGTCTGCTTGAGCGCCTCATTCCTGGTATCGAAAGCCTGCTTGATTCGGGCGAGGCCTCCATTGGAAAACAGGAAGAGCTCGGTGGATGTACCGCCGAGATTGCTCGAGCAGAGGATGCTCCATGGCAACGACGTAGAATGCCGGATGCACGCTCAATAGCAACGGAATTGCATGGAGATCGTCCGCCACGACCAGCACGCGAAGAGCCGTCAGAAGAAGCAGATGATGATCTTCCCTTCTAAGCCATGGTGATCTATAGCCTGACCAGCGCGCCCCAACGAGTCAGAGGTCTGCTCTCACGATATTGCATCGAGATACGTTCAGGGCTCTTCATCGGCCGGTTAGACAAGCGGATGCGACTGAAACTCTGGACGGCTATCGAGGAAGCCGCGAAGCCGAATACCACCGCCGTCATGGCTTGGTCACGCCCCACGGATCAGGGGTACGCTTTCAAAAGCATTGGCCCTAATGCGCGCCGTCCAATAGAGATTGATGGGGTGTGGGTGGTTGCGGAGAGTAAAGGCGAGCCAATAGCACAAGGATAAGAATGCGTCCTGACGAACTGATATACCGGCTCTGGGGGAAAACCAACGACTACGAGCGGCGAGTCGCAAAGACGAACGGTGAGGCGATTCCTGATTGGTCGCGCCACCCGCTCCCCTGTCACCTGCTCGATGTCGGCCTCGTCGCCGAGGTCTGGCTGCGTGAGGACGAGAACCTGATGCGCCGCTTCGGAACGCTCTGGCCCGAGGCCGATCCTGAGGCGATCCGCCGCGCCCTCGTCCTGACGGCGGCTGCGCATGATGTCGGGAAAGTCTATCCCCGGTTCCAGAGCAAGTCCGACCTCGGGTGGCAGGCCGGATACGGTCAGGTGTGGAAGGGAGACCGTCCCAGCGGCAGGGGGTTCGACCACGGCGAGGCCACGGCCCAGGTCTTCTCCACGTTTGCCGAGTTGGACGACCTGGGAGCGCTTCCGGAGAGCATCGACCCGCGCTGGCTCACGCTGCGTCCGCTCCTGCACGTTGGCGCCGGCCACCACGGCACGCTTTACCCGGATACGCTCGATTATGACGATGCCCTGGTCGCGCCGACCCCGCTGGCGCCGCTCGTTCCGGCACTGCTCCATGAGCTAACCCATCACTTTGGGCCCGTGCCGGAGCTGCCGCCGAAGCCGCCGCCGGCATTTCTACTGTTGACGGCCGGCTTCGTCTCGGTCGCCGACTGGCTCGGCTCGAACACCGACTCGTTTCCGGCCGCGCCGGACGTGGCGAGCCGCGAAGACGCGGATGTGTACCTCGCTCGGCATCGGAACAGCGAAACGGTCGAGAAGGCGCTACGCAAGGCCGGACTGCTGGCGAGCTACGCCGTCCCGGACGGCTTCGCGGGTCTGTTCAGCCCGGCGGGTGAGCGGTGGGAGCCACGCGAAGGGTTCCAGGCTGCCGCGTGCGCGGTGCCGTTCGGCCGAGAGGAAGGGCCGGAGATCGCGATCGTGGAGGCGCCGATGGGCCTCGGCAAAACAGAGATCGCGCTCTACCTCGCTGCCGAGGCGCTCCGGCATCGAACAGCCTCTGGCGTCTATCTGGCACTCCCGACACAGGCCACATCGAACGCGCTCTATGACCGTGTCGAGCAGTATGGGCAGCGGCTCGTCGGGCAGGAGGACCTTGCGCTCGTGCTGGCGCACGGCGCGAAGAACTACTTCCGGGACTACCGCAAGCTCCGCGACAGAACCGGACGCTCCTTTTTCGACCGGGCGCGCCGGGCCGAACGGGGCGATCCGGCCCCACCGTCTGAGGTTACAGCGCCGTCGTGGGTGCAGTCGTCTAAGCGCGCCCTGCTCGCGCCGCTCGGGCTCGGCACCATCGACCAGGCGCTCCTCGGTGCGATGGGCGTCAAGCATGGCTTCGTCCGACTGTTCGGCCTGGCCCGGAAGGTGGTGATTCTCGA
>CAZKDQ010000215.1:0-1364 GCA_964551345.1 uncultured Rhodothermales bacterium | reverse complement strand
TGCCGATGCACGGACCGCGGCAGGCGTGGCCTGGGTGCAGGCAAGGATCGAGCAGGGCGGATGCATCGCGTGGATCCGCAACACCGTGCGCGAGGCGCAGGCCGCTGCCGAGGCGCTGCGGGCGGCGGGAATCGAAACGGATCTGCTCCACGCACGCTTCGCCCGTACCGACCGTAACGACAAAGAGGAGGCGCTGCTGGAACGCTTCGGCAAGCCGGCGCCGAAGAGCAAGAAGCGCCCCGACCGCAGGGTGGTCGTGGCTACCCAGGTGATCGAGCAGTCGGTAGACGTGGACTTCGACGCGATGCTGTCGGACCTCGCCCCCGTGGACCTCCTGCTCCAGCGTGCCGGACGGCTGCACCGCCACGACCGCGCGGGACAGAGGCACGGCCACGATGCGCCCGTCCTTGGCGTCCTCTTGCCCGATGCCGAGGCCCGGCACCGGCTCGACTTCGGCACGAGCGTCTACGTCTACGATGCCGACACGCTCGCGCGCAGTGCGATGCTCGTGCTGGAGAACACCCGCTGGGTGCTGCCCGCCGCCTGCCGCACGCTCGTCGCGGCCCTCTACGACCGCGACGAAAACTTCTGGACGGCCGAACGACTCGGGGTCGACCCCGAGAGGCTGACAACCGCGCGCGAGCGGCTGCGGACGCGGCGTGAGCGGATGACCCACGCGGCGCTCAAGACGCTGAT
Source organism: uncultured Rhodothermales bacterium (assembly GCA_964551345.1). Taxonomy (GTDB): domain Bacteria; phylum Bacteroidota; class Rhodothermia; order Rhodothermales; family CAZKDQ01; genus CAZKDQ01. The sequence goes on along the minus strand of CAZKDQ010000215.1, from coordinate 668 downwards.
GACGGCGCCCGACATCCCGCCGGTCATGCGCGACCCCCGCAACGACCGATCCGACGCAGGCGAGTTCGTCGCCCTCACGACGCGCTACGGCGCGCACACCGCCGCCGCCGTGCTTTTCCGGGACACGCCGGACGGCCCGGTGCCCGTCGGTGCCCAAGCTCCCGTCCAAATACCCGATACTAACGACTGGAAGGCTAGGCTCGACGCCGAGGAAACCCTCGCGATGGCTTCAGTGAGCTTCCCCTGGTACGGGCCCCGACCCGAGGAGCCCACGCCACCGCCCGCGCTCACCGCCCTCCAGGCCTGGTGGCGAGAGACCCATCCGTACGATGATCGGCTGTTTCTTCTTCTCGACGCTGACGGCGACTTCGCCACCGAATCCGTCACGGGGCGCTACGACACCGACGTCGGCCTGACCGTAGCCCGGACGCCCGCGACACCGACCGCCCCTGAATCCGCTCCCCTCGAAGACCTATGACCGACCGCCTCAACGTATTCGAACACCAGCGCTTCCGCCTGCGCACGCCCTCGGGCGAGCCCGTTGAAAAGTCGTTCCGCGAGCTGCTGACCGAGCCCGACGCCGCCTATTCGCTGGATTACGCGCAAGCCTTCTACGACGTGGCCGCGCTGAGCCTGATGAGCTACCTCGCGCAGGTGGCCTTCGAGCC
>CAZKDQ010000214.1:0-4486 GCA_964551345.1 uncultured Rhodothermales bacterium | reverse complement strand
AGGACTTCATTCGCGACTATGAGCGCGGCCTGTATCCCATCCAGGTAGCCTACACGCATCCATCGCGCCAGGCTGCTCCGTTTCGATTCCGCGTAACCTTCGAGCTCGACGGCGAGCGCCTCTTCGAGACGACCTCCGAGCCCGTGCTCATCCGGCCGGGGATACACACCTACCGAAGCTTCGCGGACGACCCCGACATCCGTTTCCGCGAGAGCGTATCCGACCTTATCGACCGCGTTCAGCGTCGCCTGCGCAGCACGGTGATCCGAACGGGCGCGCTGCCGGAAGGAACGTATCTCGTTACGGTCGAAGCCGAGCCTGAAGATCCATTCGTGTCGAGCCTGCCGGGTACGGCGCAGTTCACCGTTCGCTTTGCTGAGCCGCCATTCGTCGTGGCGCCGCTCGACGGCGTGGTCATCTCCCAGCCCTACCCGATTTTCTCATGGCTGCCGGTGGTGACGCCGCTGAGCACAACAATCGAATATCAACTCGTCATCGTGGAGTTGATGCGCGGCCAGGCGCCTCAAGAGGCCATACTCGGTAATCGCCCGCTACTGAATACGACGACCACATCGACGACGCTGGTGTACGGGCCGGAGAACCTGCCGTTGGAACGCGGAAGGACGTACGCCTGGCAACTCACCGCCCGGGATGCGATGGGTAACCTCCCGATCTCGAACGACGGCCGAAGTGAGATCCAGACGTTCGTGTTCGATCCGATGGGCGGGACGGTCGGCGACATCGCCGGGCTGACGGAGATCGTGCTGGTGCCGGATTTTGCGAAGCTGACAGGCCTGGATCTATCCGCGGCCGAGCTGCCGAATGCGTATCGCCTCGATGGCCGCGCGGTGCTCGAGCTGGCGCTGGATGAACCGGTGGCCATAGCAGTTGATGTGCAGGAACTGGACATTCAGAAGACGGGTCTCGATCGCCCCGTGCTGATGGGCGGCGGTGTGAAGACCCGGCTGCGTCCGGGCACGATCAATCCCGGGATGGAGGCCGACTTCATCGAGCTGACTGGTCTGAGCTGGGCCTTCGGCGAGGGTTTCACGGTCGATGCGCGGTTGGAGTTGGCTGGTGATCGCACGGTCGAGGCACGCGGCAGGCTCAACCTGACGCCGCAGGGCATCGTCGGCCGGGTTGAAGCCGATCTCGCCGAGCCGCTCATCTTTGGTGATGATCCGGTGGAGGTGCACCTGTCGCGCGTTGCGGCCACCTTCCCCGCGGCGCAGCTACTTGCCGAGGGCGACGTGTTTCTGTTTGGAGAGCCGTCGGCATGCGGAATCGATCATTTCGATTTGCGGTCCGAGGAGGCCGGCGTGGCGTTCAGCTGTGATGCGGACGCGGGCTTCGAGCTCGTCGAGGGTTCGGACAAGCTGATGCTGAATGCCCGTCGTATCAGTGGCGAGATTTCTTTGGGGATGGAGGCCGGCGAGTTCGACTACGAGCTGAGTGTGATTGCGGGAATCGACCTCGCGTCGTCGGGCGGCTACTGTGGCGCCGACGCCAACATGCGCCTGACGCCGGGCACGATGACGGCCGAGGGGATCACGCCCACGTGCGGACTGGACGCCGGGCAGCGCATCGACCTCGGCGCGCTCGAGGTGGAGCTTCAGGATCTTCGGGTGACGTCGCTTTCATACGATCCCGCGGCCGGCTGGGACTTCGCGTTCGACCTCTCGGGCGATTTCCTGCTGCCCGCCATCGACCCCGATTTCCGCTGGTCGCTGGATGATTTCCGTCTCACACGCAGCGGGTTCACGCTGCCGCGCGTCGAGCTGAGCGGCGACGAGTTTCCGAGAGCGAACACGTTCGACCTCGGCGGATTCCGCCTCGAGGTAGGCGACGTCCAGGTCGAGCCCGTCGTCTTTCCGTGGTTCAACTGGACCGGCGCGGATCTCGGGCCGTGGGACATCCGCCTGAACGGAGACGTCGTTCTTCCCGCAGGCGCTCACCTGCCGGCCTGCATGAGCGGCAGGCGCTTCGCCCTCAACGACTTCCGCATCAACGCAGGCGGCGTTTCGGGCAGCCTGCCCTTCACCGCGGTCGAGAACTGCGCGCTCGAGATCGGGCCGAGTGCCGCCTTCCTCATCAACAGCCTCGGCGGCTCGATTGCGGGGGACTACAGCGACGGCGAATTCTCGCTCAGTCCGACCATCGACCTCGATGCGCAGCTCAGCGTCGGGCATCCGTTCGTTTGCGAGGGCGAGCGGGCGACTTCGCTGGCGCAGCTTTCGTTTGCGCCGGGAGCGGGAGGGACGCTCTCGGGAACGATCGAGAACGTCGCGCCGGAATGCCCGGTCGCCATCGGGCCGCTTCGCGCATCGATCACCGATGCCTCGATCGACCTCGATGGGCAGAGCGGCGAGCAGCGCGCGCAGCTATCGGCGGATGCACAACTCGCCCTCTCACCGTCGCATTCGGTCAGCGGATCGTTCGGCCTCGACCTCACCACGGGCACCTTCACCGCGCTCGATTTCTCGCTGGATGATCCCTTCGAATGGGGGCTGCCCGCGCACGATCCGCTCCTCTCGTTCCGCATCCAGCAGGCCGAGCTGGGGCTCGACGGCTTCCGGATCGACGGCCGACAGGAAGTCGTTCTTCCGGATGGATCGACCTTCGGCGCCACGTTCGACAACCTCCGCGCCGACATCGAGACGAGTGTGATCGAGGAGGGCGAGATCATCTTCGATACGGGCTTCGCGCTCGAGGCGGGGATCATCGGCGGCACCCAGCTCAACTTCGGCGCGCGGCCGTCCGGCAGCACGCTCTCCGCGCGCCCCGGCGTGCTCATCGACCTACCCGGCACGGTGCGGATCGGGCGGAGCGGCCTCACGGCGTCCGGTGCGGCGACCGCGCAGATTGATTTCGGGGAATGGTCGACGGATCTGGATGTCGAGGCCGTCTTCTCTTCTGATTTCGCGCTCGGGCTGGATCCCGTCGGCGTCGCGCGTGGCCGCGTCGATCTCGAAGCCGGCGGCGTGCCCTTCGCCTACATCGACTCGGAGGGCTTCCATCCGAATCCGGCGGCCGTCGCGGGGCTCATCCCGGACGTCCTGCCGCTGCCAAATGAAGACATCGCCTATCTCGAGCTCCGTCGCGATGGGCAGCTCGTCGTCAACACCACCACGCAGCCGGACGGCACCCTCCTCATCGAGACGCTGCCGGGCGAGTCGCTCGATCTCGTCGTGCCCTACCTCGACGGCACGCCGCGCATCGCGGCCACGCTCAGCGACGTGCGCGTTCGCCGCTCGGGCAGCGGGTTCGCTTTCGAGAGCGGCCTCATCGAGGCGACGGCTCCGTCGCCGATCGACCTCGGGCCGAGCGGCATCCCGTTCAGCGTCCGGCGCGTGCTCTTCGGACAGGCCGGTACCGAGAGCGGCGCCTCGCCGTCGCTCGTCCTTGCCGGCGATCTCCGTCTCTTCGGTGATGTTGTGGGATCGGATGCCGACGTCACGCTGGCCGTCTCCGCCGGCGGCGACCTCTCGGGCGCGATCGACCTCGACGGCATCAATCACCGGATCGAACTCGGCGCGGGCGGACTCGTCGGCCTCGAGCTCGAGAGCCTGGCGGGCTCGCTCGTGGTGCCCTTCGGCGGCACGCCGGTCTACGACTGGACCGTCGCGGGCGGACTGTCGCTCCACGACGGAAGCACCGAGCTGGCGCGCGCCGACGTTGCGCTGCGGCACCGCCCGGGCAGCGTGGACGTGCTGCAGTTCCAGGCGGGGACGGACCTCGAGGCGCCGGAGCTCGACCTCGGCGACCTGCTCCTCGACTTCGGCGGGCTGACCGAGCTCAAGTCGTTGCGCTACACCGAGGAAGACGGCTTCGACTTCCGCCTTGCCGTCGACTTCCGGCTCGGGCTGCGCGCACGCGATGCCGACGCGTTCTGGATCGACCTGAAAGGTATCGAGATCGGCAGCGGCGGCCTCCACCTGCCGTCGCAGTCCGTGCACGCGGGCACGATACCGAGGCTCGACGAAGGCCAGGCGCTGTCGCTCGGGCCGATCGAGCTTCGGCTCTTCGCCGTTAACCTCGCGCAGGATGTGGTGGTAGAGTGGCCCGACTTCAGCGCGCCCGATCTCGCCGCGGCGATGCCCTCGCCCGCGAGCCTCTTCGACGCGCTCAAGCTGAGCCTCGGCGTTTCCATCAACGGCTACCCGTCGCTCGACGGCTTCGAGCTGTCTGTGTACGAGGCCGGCTTCACCGACGGGCTGTTCACGGGCGCCGTCGAGGCGCTGTCGTTCATCCCCGGCCACGAACCGCTCATCTCGATCGGCGAGACGGCGGGGATGCTCGTGAAGTCGATCGCCGGCACGCTCTTCACCGACACGTCGCTGCCGCAGCCGCGCCAGGGCTTCGAGTTCGATTTCGACGGCGAGTTCGAGCTTCCGACCTTCTTCGAGCGCGATCCGAACGTGACCTGCCCCGGCATGGACGTCGCGCTGACCTTCGCCTATCCCGGCGGACTGCGCGGCACGGTCGA